>JAHDCS010000007.1 GCA_020629755.1 Flavobacteriales bacterium
ATTATCATTGAATTTTCGTTCTTTTCTTCAAGGAAAAGGACAAAAAATAAGGATAAAAGAAAAAAACTTAAAAAAACGGGGTAAATCCAGCTAATCTGCACTTGACTTGTCTTTGATAAGGCCTTATTTTCGTGTAACAATTCCATAAAATTGAAAAACAAGAACATTCAAGATATCCAGATTAAAAAAATAGATCAAACAGCAGTTGTTGAAAGAGCAGCGCGTTTCCAAAAACGATCTATTAAAAAACAAGCCAAAGAGTGGGGGTTAAAAAAGGTGTTGAGCATGATAGATTTAACTACTCTTGAAGGCAAAGATACCCCTTCAAAGGTTAAGCAAATGTGCTACAAGGCAAAACACTTGCACGATCGTATTGCCGACTTACCAACTGTGGCGGCAGTGTGTGTATATCCGAGCATGGTGGCGGTAGCCAAAAAAGAGATCGAAGGCACAGACATTAAAGTGGCTTCTGTGAGCACCGCTTTTCCATCAGGACAAGCCCCTTTAGAAGTTAAGATTGCAGATACAAAATATGCCGTTGACCAGGGTGCAGATGAAATTGATATGGTCATTTCAAGAGGTAAGTTTCACAATGGTGATTACAATTATGTATTTGATGAAATTGCTAAAATTAAAGAGGTGTGTGGTAGTGCGCGATTAAAGGTAATTTTAGAAACAGGCGAACTAGGCACTTTCGACAAGGTAAGACATGCTAGCGATATTGCGATTGCAGCAGGAGCTGATTTTATTAAGACCAGCACAGGTAAAATAAAACCTGCAGCCACATTGCCAGTGACCTTGGTCATGCTAGAAGCCATCAAAGACCATTTTTATAACACAGGTAAAATGGTGGGGATGAAGCCTGCTGGGGGTATAAGTAATGCTAAATTGGCACTTCATTATTTAGTGATGCTTAATGAAACCTTGGGTGAAGATTGGATGACTAATACCTGGTTTCGTTTTGGCGCTAGCAGTTTAGCCAATGATGTTCTCTTGCAATTAGAGAAAATGCGTACCGGGGTTTATTATTCTAAAGATTATATTTCTATTGATTAGATATGACAAACAAAAAAGCAAAATTAAAATTAGGCAATACATCATTCTCATATGCGCCAGCACCTGAGAGCACGAGTCATGTAAATATTAAGTCACAATATGATCTATTTATAGGCGGAAAATGGCAAAAACCATCCTCTAAAAAATATTTCACTACGCTTAATCCATCCACCGAAAAAGAGATAGCAAAAGTAGCTTTAGCAGATAAAACAGATGTTAATAAAGCAGTGATGGCTGCTCGAATGGCTTATGAGACCACGTGGTCTAAGCTTTCAGGGAAAGAACGCGGAAAATATATCTATAGAATTGCAAGGCTTATTCAAGAGAGGGCAAGAGAATTTGCGGTGATTGAATCTATAGATGGCGGAAAGCCTATACGTGAATCAAGAGATATTGATGTGCCTTTGGCTGCGGCACACTTTTTTTATACAGCAGGATGGGCCGATAAATTAGAATATGCATTCCCACAAAGAGAAGTGTCTCCTCTAGGGGTTGCCGGGCAAATTATTCCTTGGAACTTCCCTTTGCTGATGGCGGCCTGGAAAATAGCCCCCGCACTGGCCACCGGTAATACTGTTGTGTTAAAACCTGCAGAAACCACTCCGCTTACAGCACTTAAACTCGCTGAGTTACTACAAGATGCTGAATTGCCAGACGGGGTAGTGAATATCATTACAGGAGCTGGAGAAACCGGAGCGCATCTAGTGAATCATAAAGATGTAAATAAAATAGCCTTTACAGGATCAACCCATGTGGGTAAGCTTATTCAAAGCGCAGTAGTGGGGACTTCTAAGAAAACCACGCTTGAATTAGGCGGTAAGGCGGCAAATATTATTTTCGAAGATGCGCCTATAGATCAGGCTGTGGAGGGGATTATTAATGGTATTTACTTTAATCAAGGGCATGTATGTTGTGCTGGATCGCGTTTGTTTATTCAAGAGCCTGTATATGATCAGGTAATTCAAAAACTCAAAGATAGAATCAGCACTTTAATTGTAGGTGATCCATTAGATAAGAATACGGATATAGGTGCCATCAATTCTAAAGAACAGTTAAAAACGATTAAAAAATACATAAAAGCAGGCTTAGAAGAAGGCGCTGAAATTTTTCAAAGTGCTTGCAGTGTCCCTAAAGAAGGGTTTTGGGTAAAGCCTACTTTATTTACAGGTGTGGCGCAATCAAGTAAGATTGTGCAAGAAGAGATTTTTGGACCCGTTTTGACTGTGCAGAGTTTTAGAACAGTAGATGAGGTGATCCAAAAAGCCAATAATACTCCGTATGGCCTCTCGGCAGGTATTTGGACCGATAAAGGCTCTAAAATATTTAATTTAACTTCTCAGATGAAGGCAGGAGTAGTATGGGCGAATACGTATAATAAGTTTGATCCGGCGTCTCCTTTTGGGGGATATAAAGAAAGTGGTTTTGGTAGAGAGGGGGGCTTGCAAGGATTAGCGCCTTATGTTCAATTTAATTAATTCATAAAAAGATGGTGTTTCCAAGAGATAAATCTTTTTTAAATAATCAAAAAATGTTTCGATCAAACGCGTTAATCAAAAAGCTTGGGCTTGAGCAAAAGAAATCTGAGAAAGAGAGTAGTCAAACAAAAATAAATCTTTCAACAAAAGATAAAAGCGCTGCTCAAACTTTAGCAAAACAACTTAAGGACGAATCACGTAAAAACTAATAGATGGCAACGCAAAAAAAAGACCTATCAGCTTCTGTAAGCAAACAGACGAATTCAGAACGCATTCAAGTCTTAAAAACCTATAAGGTATTTATTGACGGAAAGTTCCCTAGAACCGAGTCGGGGCGTTATTACCCTTTGTTAGATCAGCAAGGTAAAGTGATTGCGAATATGTGTTTGTCTTCGCGTAAAGATTTTAGAAATGCGGTGGTGGCGGCCAGAAAAGCACAAGTAAATTGGGCGTCAAAATCAGCATTTAACAGAAGTCAAATTCTCTATAGAATGGCAGAAATGTTAGAGGCTAGGGCAACACAGTTTGTAGATGAACTTATGCTAATGGGATGCTCTAAATCGGCAGCTAAACAAGAAGTTGAGCAATCCGTAGATCTTTTAATTTATTATGCAGGATGGGCCGATAAATACGGTCAGGTCTTTTCTTCTGTTAACCCGGTTAGCGGATCGTATTTTAATTTTTCTACCTATGAACCTATGGGTGTGGCGGCGCTTATTGCTGATGGGTCATCTGGCTTGTTAGGTTTAGTGAGCATTATTGCGCCAGTGATTGTTGGGGGGAACTCAGCTGTTGTATTGGCCTCTTACACAAAGCCACTGTGTGCGATTAGTTTTTCTGAGGTCATTGCTACTTCAGATGTGCCAGCTGGTGTTGTGAATGTGTTAACAGGAGATCTGGATGAATTGTACACCTACTTTGCGTCTCATATGGACGTGAATGCTCTAGTTTACCAGAATGTAGAAGATAGTCTTTTAGAGAAGATGCAGCAGTCTGCTGTGCGTAATTTAAAACGGATTAAAAAACTCGAAGCTGCACCATCGCCATATGCTATTTTAGCATGTCAAGAAGTCAAAACAACCTGGCATCCTATAGAGCGTATAGGGGCTTCAGGTAGCGGATACTAATTTCTATTAGAGAGCGAAATACTTGCAGAGAAGATAATGGAGTGTTTATTGAGATGACTTTTTAACACGTCTCAGGGTGTTGTTTTGAAATTTTATAAATTCGCACTAATTATTAATCATTAAATCTATTTAAAATGAAAAAGTTAGTATTTGGATTTGCAGCATTTGCAATGCTTGCATTATTTTCTTGTAAAGAGTGTGTAGATTGTACAGATTGTGCGATGGCCGGAGTAGGTGGTGTTGATGGTGGCACTGAAGGAGAACTTTGTGAAAAAGATTTTAACAGTAAGACCGAGTATGAAGCCTCTGTTGAAACAGCAGAAACTCTTTTAGGTTGTACGTGTAAATAATCAATTACAAGTGAAACCGTTTATTTCTATACTAACTGCTGCTTGGCTTTGTTTTAACTTACAAGCCTGCACCCAAAGCTATACATGTACCTGTACAGGAGATGTTATTATCAACGAATCGTTTGATTATGGCGAAGTTGATCTTTCTGAAGCAGAATCTGCTTGTGCGATTCAACAAGATGCATTTATAATCAGCGATTCAACAGTGAATTGCTCTTTGTAGAGATGTAGCGTTAGAAATAATCTTAATTTTTTAAACCCTTAATACGTCACAGTATTAAGGGTTTTTTATTTTTGAGCCATAAAAAAACACATGAAATTTTTGTTCACGACATTTACTTTAGCGTTGTTCTGTACAATGCACGTAAAATCACAAATAAACTACACAGCTATTGAACATGCTAAAAATTGGTGTAGTGAAATAGCATCTATAGACATCCCCCCAGAAAAAATCCCTCAAGAAAACAGGGTTAAAATTTCGTGTTATGATTATGCGCTCATGTTTTCAAAAGGCTATTCTTTTGTGGCTTCTTCAAATCAGGTTGAAATACGCGTGAAATTTAGAGAGCGATTTGGGAGTATTAAAAGGCCAAAGTTGGTATTGCTTGATCAGAACAAAAATGAATTAAAATGTGAAGTAACAGACCCATATAAAGATGATGTTTTGCTTTACGCAAACGTCAAAAAAGGCAGTACATACTACTTTATTGTGTCCATAGATAACCACCCCGATTATTTAGGAAACTTTACCTTGTGTTTGTCAAATGCATTTTCATACGACTATCCCTTAGGGGCAAGAGACATTAAGTCGACAACTCATTTTTGTACGCAAGACCCGTTCATTAGCACATTAGGCTCTAACAGAGAGGGGCCTACGCCTAGTTGTCTAGAAAAAGGGCCAAATTACAACCGCTGGTTTTCATTTAAAGCAAAAACCTCTAACATTGAGATTACGGTCACAAAAACACCTGTAGAAGGTAATTTTGAATCGCCATTTCTAACCTTGTATGACGAGAACTTAAAAGAATTAACCTGCAGTGAGGCAACTACTGTGGTCGGTGATAAAGATAAACTTATCTATAATAGTTTAGGGGTAAATAAAAAGTATTATTTAGCGGTAGACCACTTATATAACAATGAATATTTAGGTTCTTTTGAATTGTGTTTTGATGATTTTTCAAATCAAGATGCGTATTACTTATCCGGAATATTAAAAGATAAATCAGGTCATGTGCAAGCTCAAAAAAAGGTAGTGCTCAAAGAAGAAAACAAAGAAGCAAAAGAGATATTTTCAGACGATAAAGGGCATTTAAAAGTGAAGCTAAACGCCTTGCCAAAAGACAATCAACATTTGATTACGCTTGATAATACAGATTTGCAGCTAGACTTAGTCATTCAAGACGCCAATCAAAAACCGGTTCTCAGATCAAAAAACACGAAAGATGGGCAAGTTAGTGTCAAAAAACCTCAGGCAGAATGCAACCGTTTAATTTTATTTGATTGTCTTGAAAAACAAGAGGTAGATGTGGTATTAAATAAAAAATCGATCCTAGGAAAAGTCGTTGATAAAAAAGATTTTGTTTCGCCTAAAAAAGGGATCAACTATGGTTTGTACGACCATAAGCTCAATAAAGTACAAACAGCTATTGCAGATCATAATGGTCATTTTAGCTTTACTAATTTGCCCAGAGATCAGACATATTTAGTACGTTCTCTAGAAGAAAATAATCATGCACTTTATACCGAAATAATCGAAGTAAATGATCAGAAAGAAATTGTTAAAACTGCCACCTCACATGGCTTAGATGAAAACGGATTTTTTCATTTTCAAAGACTGCCTCGTGAAAAGGCGAGTATAACATTAATCAATACAAAAGATGTGAGTTTGCCTATTTTAAGCGGTCTTAAAAAAGACCAAGCAGTGGTGCTTAAAAATGTATACTTTAAGAAGGCAAGCAGTCAGCTTTTCGAGGATTCGTATGCTGAATTAGATATTTTATTTTCCCAACTTATGAAAAGTAAAAATATACGCATTAAAATTTCAGGACATTCAGATAATACGGGTGATTTTAATTACAATTTGGTTCTTTCAGAAAAGCGCGCGCAAAGAGTGGCAGAGTATTTAATTAAAAAAGGCATTTCTAAATCACGGGTCAGTTATCAGGGGTATGGGCAAAGTAAGCCCATTGCTGATAATACATCTAAAAAAGGCCGTATGCAAAACAGACGCGTAGATTTTACTATTGTGAATTAGACACCGTTGGTTAAATGGTCTCTAAATACTTGGCTATTTCTTTAGCCGTCTGAATAGGAAAGCCAAACCTATCTAAACTGCTTATATAGACTTCTTTTAAACCATGCTGCTCTTTACTATTTTTAAAGTGGTCAGCAGATACGTGCAAAAAGAAAAACTGCAGATATAATTCTTGATGAGACAAAAGGTGCTTGATTACTTCAGATTGGTATTCACATTTAACATGCGCATTTAAACCTAAGTGTTGTATAATGTTTTTTGGGGGGATGTTTTTTTTTATTTCTTCAAATAAAATGCCTTCGTAAAGGCCTTTCCAGATCCCTTGCTCTCTTTTTCGGATAAGTATTTTATCATCAGAGATTAAAAATACTTGTGAAAGATAACGGGTCTTTTTTTTAATCTTCTTTTCTTTTTTCGGGAGGATGTGGATGAGTTTTTTTTCATAGGCTACACATCCCCCCACAAACACACAGTCGCTGCATTTAGGATTTTTAGGTGTGCAAATTAAAGATCCCATTTCCATCAGGGCTTGATTAAATAGATCTGGTCTTTGTTTATCGATGAGGTTTTTTGCTTTACTAAAGATGTCTTTATGTGTTTTTGGTGTATTAATGGGGGTTTGAACACCAAAAAATCGTGCGAAAAACCGCAGTACATTACCATCTACCACAGGCACTGCTTGGTTAAAACAAAAAGAGGCAATTGCAGCTGCCGTATAGGGGCCAATCCCTTTAAGGTTTTGAAGCGCTTTGAAAGTAGACGGGAATTTACCATTCAACTCTTTTGACACATGCTTGGCTGTAAAGTGCAAGTTTCTGGCTCTAGAGTAATAGCCTAAGCCTTGCCAGAGTGCCAATACCTCATCTTCAGAGGCATTTGCTAAAGCATGAACATCTTTAAATGCATCTACAAATTTTTCGTAGTAAGGCAGCCCTTGTTTGATTTGGGTTTGTTGTAAAATGATCTCAGAGAGCCATATTTTATAAGGGTCTTTTGTTTTTCGCCAGGGCAAGTCGCGTTTGTGTGTTAAGTACCAATCAATTAATGGCCCAGAGAAAGAAGATCCCAAAATGGTATGCAATTAAGGGTTAGATCTAGGTTCCCACTTTACTTCTTTAGCGCCTACAAGTTTTGCGAAATAACGAGAGAGCACAAACAAATAATCAGAGAGCCGATTTAAGTAGTCCAAAATGTTTTGATCTACCATGTCTGATTGCTTTACTTCTACCACTAATCTCTCTGCGTTTCTACAGATGCAACGTGCGATATGTGTGTGAGAGACAAGCGTGTGCCCGCCAGGCAGGATAAACGATTTTAAAGGGTCAAGTTCTGCTTCAAAACCATCAATCCACTCTTCTAAAAAGAGAGTCTCTTGCGGGTCTAGAGCTGGTAAGTATTCTGATTTTTTGTTTTCAGGTGTTGCCAAGTGAGAGCCAATGGTAAACAGATAGGTTTGAATTTGCACCAGTTGGTTAAGTATAGAGAGATTATCTGTGAGATCTCTGATTAGCCCAATGTGCGCATTTAAGGTGTCTATTGTGCCATAAGCCTGGATGCGGGGGTGGTTTTTTTGTACGCGATCTCCTCCAAAAAGTGAGGTTTCGCCCTGGTCTCCTTTTTTAGTATATATTTTCATTTCCCACTTATTTTAACGCTACATTTGTGCCGTAAGCCAAAGATACGTTGTTCAACATTAATTACCATAACAAAAAAACACAGTGGTTTGTTTTGTTGTTGCTCTCTCTTATTTGGGGATCCTCTTATATTTTAATGAAAAAGGGCTTGGTGTATTTTACTCCAGAGCAAATGGCTAGTTTTCGGATGTTTGTAGCTGGTGTGGTGCTTTTTCCGTTAGGCCTTAAAATGCGGCCCAAAATAACGACTAAAAATGCTGGGCTGCTCTTTTTAGCGGGCATGCTTGGTAGTTTTATTCCGGCCTTTTTATTTGCCTATGCGCAAACTAACTTAGATAGTGCCTTAACGGGTATTTTAAACTCGTTTGTGCCCTGTTTTACTGTGGTGTTTGGGCTATTGTTTTTTAAAAAGCAATTTAAAGCCATTCAGTATGTTGGCGTTTTAGTCGGATTATTAGGTGTGATTGGTTTGATTTATTCAACTGCAACCACTCATTTGCACTTTAACCCTTTTTATGCGTTTTTAGTACTTGTTGCAACGCTTTGTTATGCCTTTAATGTAAATCTTTTAAAAAGTTGGCTCTCAGATTTAAACGGACGCGAAATCTCTTCACTTTCTTTCTTGTTTTTGTTGCCCTTAAGCATTGTAGCGGTATGGCAAACTGGCTTTTTTAATGCGCTTACACCTAAGAGTTATTGGGCTGCTTTTTACATTGCGCTTTTAGGCATAGGCGCTACAGCCTTTGCTATAATTATTTTCAACGACTTGTTAAAAGCAACTTCAGCGCTTTTTGGTTCTATAGTGACCTATATGATCCCTTTAGTAGCCCTTTTTTTTGGCCTGTTAGATGGCGAAACCATATACGGTGTTCAATTGCTGTTTGCAGGGGTTATTTTAATAGGTGTTTTCTTAGTTTCAAAACGCTAATAATTGTATTATTGTTTTATGCAGAAGTTTCTTTTTCTTTTTCTTTTTCTGGGGGGATGTGTATCCGTTTTTTCACAAACGGGCGTTGGTATTAACGGTGATGGTTCAGCGCCAGACGAGTCGTCGATGCTCGATGTAAAGAGCACTAGCTCAGGATTTTTAGTGCCACGAATGACTACCGCACAGCGTACCACAATTACAAATCCGGCCTTAGGGCTATTGGTATACGATACCGATTTAAACGCCTTTATGGTGAATAAAACCGAAGACGTGCACGATTGGGATATGTTGTTTGATGCCTCTTCAGGCGGATGGAGCTTAACAGGCAACGCGGGTACTAATTCAGGAACAAATTTTTTAGGCACTACCGATGCGCAAGACCTTACCTTTAGAACTAACAACATTCAAAAAATGCGTTTATCTCAAAAGGGACAACTCGAGTTTTTAAATACAGGCCGTTCAGTCTTTATTGGAGAGCAAGCAGGTGAAAACGATGATTTAATTAATAACTATAATGTGGGGATTGGGTATCAAGCATTGTACACCAATGTAGGCGGATTATATAATGTTGCTCAAGGCTACAGATCTATGTATAATGCAACAGGTGGTACTTATAATGCAGCAGTAGGGGTATTTTCATTATACTCAAACACAACAGGTCAATATAATATAGCACAAGGCTATCAAGCGATGTATTTAAACACAACAGGCTCCAATAATATTGCACTTGGTAATGGGGCACTTAGAAGACCTGCGGCAGGCACGTACAATATAGCGCAAGGCTACAGATCTATGTATAATGCAACGGGAGGTAATTACAATATTGCAAGTGGCCCATCTTCTTTATATTCAAATACTTCAGGTACAAACAATACAGCAATTGGTAATCAAAGTTTATATTCAAATACTTCAGGACAATATAACGTATCACAAGGCTATCAAGCCATGTATTTAAATACAACAGGCTCCAATAATATTGCACTTGGTAATGGGGCACTTAGAAGGCCTGCGGCAGGCACGTACAATATAGCACAAGGCTACAGATCTATGTTTAATGCCACTGGTGGTACTTATAATACAGCCTTTGGTTTCCAATCTTTATATTCTAATACTGCAGGACAGCACAACATTGCATTAGGATATGACGCTATGTATTCCAATACAACAGGCTCCAATAATATTGCATTTGGTAATGGGGCGCTTAGAAGACCTGCGGCAGGCACTTACAATATAGCGCAAGGATATAGATCTATGTATAATGCAACGGGGGGTAGTTATAATACGGCCTTGGGGTATCAATCTTTACTTACAAATACGACAGGTATAAATAATATTGCATTTGGGAGAAGGGCATTATTTTCTAATACCACCGGGCAAAATAATATAGCATCTGGTCTAGATGCTATGTATTTAAACACGAGTGGCTCAAATAATGTTGCTTTAGGCAATGGGGCACTTAGAAGTGCTGTGGCAGGCACGTACAATATAGCGCAAGGCTACAGATCTATGTATAATGCTTCTGGTGGAAGTAATAATACAGCTCTTGGGTATCAATCTTTATATTCAAATACTACAGGTCAATACAATAATGCTAAAGGTAATGGTTCGTTATACTCTAACACTACAGGGCAGCACAATATAGCCAGTGGCTATCAAGCTATGTACTCTAATGCAACAGGCTCCAATAATATTGCACTTGGTAATGGGGCACTTAGAAGACCTACAGCAGGCACGTACAATATAGCGCAAGGCTACAGATCTATGTATAATGCTGCGGGTGGTAGTAATAATACGGCCTTGGGGTATCAATCTTTATATTCAAATACGACAGGTATAAATAATATTGCTGCTGGAGAGAATGCTATGTTTTCAAATACTACAGGGTCACATAATATTGCGGTTGGCAGAGAAGCTTTATATACAAACACTACTGGCTCCACCAATATTGCCTTTGGGGCTAATTCTTTGCGTTCAAATACATCTGGCGGAGGTAACATAGCTCTTGGTAGTTCAGTTTTAGTTTCAAACACTACAGGCAATAGTAATATAGCACAAGGTGCTTTAGCTTTACGCTTTAATACTATAGGCAATTTTAATATTGGAATAGGAGTATTAACATTGTATGAGAATACCACGGGTTCAAATAATATAGCCCTTGGTAGAGGCGCCCTTAACGATAATACTTCGGCAGATAATAACATTGCAATTGGGCATACTTCTTTAGAAAAAAATATAACTGGGTCAGGCAATACAGCAATAGGGCACTCTGCTTTATTAGGTAACAATTCAGGTAAAGATAATATAGCTATTGGAGATTCAGTAATGTATACAAATACGACAGGTTCAAATAATATCTCTTTTGGTCAAGAGTCTATGTATTCTAATTCAACAGGTCAAAACAACATAGCCCAAGGCTATCAAGCGCTTTATTCAAATACAACGGGTTCTAATAACATAGCGAACGGACGTGAGGCTTTGTATTCTAATTCTATGGGGGCAGGAAATATAGCTATTGGTTATCAAACAATGTACTCTTCTTCTGGTTCTTCTGGGTTTAATATTGCACTTGGTTTTGAAACAATGAAAAATAATGTTTCAGGAAGCTTTAATGTTACTCAAGGTTTTAGGTCGATGTACAATGCTACTGGGGGTGCTCATAATATAGCAATTGGATCAAATACTTTATATCCAAATACATTGGGTCAATATAATATAGCTATTGGTAATCAGGCTATGTTTTCCAATACTACTGGTTCACAAAATTCAGCAATAGGAAGAGATGCTTTGAGATTAAACACGACGGGTTCGCAAAACTTGGCAACAGGAGAGAATTCGATGAAAAATAATACAACAGGAAATTATAATACCGCAAGTGGTTTTAGTTCTCTGTTTTCCAATACAACTGGCTCATACAATACGGCATTTGGCAATTCATCTTTTTTAATAGGAGCGGTATATACAAACTCTACTGCCTTGGGTTCAAACGCAGCTGTCACAGCCAGCAATCAAGTACGATTAGGTGATGCCTCTGTTACTAGCATTGGCGGCTATGCTGCCTGGACAGATCTTTCTGACCGTAAATACAAGCAAAAGATTAAAGAAAACGTACTGGGGTTAGACTTTATTAATTCTTTACGACCAGTGACTTATAATGTAGACCCTTTTAAAATACGTGAAGACCAGCAGGCGCGCTTACCTGATTCTTTGCAAAGCGCTTTAAGTGAATTAGAGCTCAAAGCCTACACAGAAAAAGCCAATGAAGTACAAACAGGCTTTATTGCTCAAGAGGTAGAAGAAGCAGCCAAAAAATTAGGCTATGATTTTTCTGGGGTATATACGCCAAAAACCAAAGAAGACCACTATGGCTTAAGATACGCGCAGTTTGTAGTGCCGCTTGTAAAGGCCGTGCAAGAACAGCAAGAGATCATCGAAAAACTTAAGAACGAGAACAAAGCCCTAAGTGAAACCAACACCGCAACGCATCAAAAAGTAGAATCGTTAGAAGCAGAAATTCAGCGCATTAAAAGCTATTTGTTTAAAGAGGCTAAAAAATAAAGCACTAAATAATCACTAAGAATAAATACCTTTGTAGGCATTACAACAAAAGGTAAAATACCCATTTTTAACATCCCAAGCGAATTGGGCGCTGGTACTCGAGGGGCGTCCTTGGGAGTACAAGGGCTCTTTTCTTGCATCAGGGCACAAAGCAGCCCTTTTCTCGCTAACAGAGAGATTCATTCTTTAAAAAACTTCAATGCATATCTTGATAAAGACACCAGAACTCATTCTTTTGCAAAGCATGTTGAAGGCATAAAAGAAAGAGATGTTGCTATCAAAGCACTGATTCAAAACAACATCCCTCAAAATAAGAAAGCCATGTTTTTAACTGGCGATCATTCTAATGCGCTTTCTATTATTCAAGGCTTAAGACACATCCATCCACATCAAAAAATAGGCATACTCTGGGTCGATGCGCATGCCGATTTGCATTCGCCCTTTACCACGCCTTCAGGCAATATGCATGGCATGCCGCTGGCCGCTATTTTAAATGCGCCTAATATAGAACTCAGAACAAATAACCCATCCCCCCAAACAAAAGAAATCTGGCAATCCCTTTGCAAAGCCCCAGAAAGCTCTCAGATAAAGCTTTATTTTGCAGGACTTAGAGATACCGAAAAAGAAGAAGATCATATAATTGATCAGCTCAACATTCCGGTCTTAAAAGTAGAGGAATTAAGAGAGAAAGGTGTAGACAATACTGTTGATCAAATAGGCCGCTATTTTAACGATTGCGAGGTCATTTACATCTCTTTTGATGTAGATAGCCTAGATCCAGACATGGTCTCATATGGCACGGGTACGCCGGTGAAAAACGGCTTTTCGCCAAAAGAAGTCACAGAGCTGATGTGTGGAATCATTAAGGTAACACAAAAGGTGCAGTATTTTGAATGTACCGAAATTAATCCGCTTTTAGACACTAAAAATAAAATGGCCCAAACGGCCTTTCAGATACTCCAACAAATCGATAAGGTGTTATGAATCTTTACAAGGCACACGATAAAATAAAGGGCGTTTTACTCGATAGTTACCCAAATATTTCAGAAAAACACATTCAATTTTCACAAACCAGAAAAGACGTCAAAGGCGACTTAACTCTGGTGTTATTCCCATTTTTAAAACTGCTAAAAACGTCTCCAGATAAAATAGGCGCTGAAATGGGCCAAAAAATCATTCAAAGCTTAGAGTTGTTTGCAGAGTTTGAAGTGGTGGGTGGTTTTTTGAATTTAAGTTATAAAAAAGAGGTGTTGCTCGATTATTTTAGTGTGCTTGAGCAACAAGGTGCTTGTGTGGGTACTAAGCCCGAAAGTAAGCAGAGCATTATTGTAGAATACGCTTCACCCAATACGAATAAACCCTTGCATTTAGGCCATGTCCGCAATGTGCTTTTGGGGTATTCGGTTTCTGAAATTTTAAAAACGCAAGGCCACTCGGTTATTAAAACCCAAATCATTAACGATAGAGGCATTCATATTTGTAAGTCTATGCTTGCCTGGCAAATCTATGGACAAAACAAAACGCCAGAAGACACTGGACAAAAAGGCGATAAACTGGTGGGCGACTATTATGTGAAGTTCAATCAGGTGTACACACAAGAAATTGCGGAGTTGATTTCTGGGGGGATGGATGAAAAAACAGCAAAAGAACAAGCGCCAATTTTATTAAAGGCCAGAGAAATGCTCAAAAAATGGGAGGCAGGCGATAAAGAAGTAGTGGCCCTTTGGCAAAAGATGAACGATTGGGTGTACAAAGGCTTTGATGCCACCTATGAAAAAATAGGCGTTAATTTTGATACGCTTTATTATGAATCAAATACCTATTTGTTTGGTAAAAAAGTCATTGAAGAGGGCTTAGAAAAAAAGATTTTTTATAAAAAACAAGATGGCTCAGTATGGTGTGACTTAACAGCCGAAGGCTTAGATGAAAAATTGGTGTTAAGAGCAGATGGTACAGCGGTATACATGACCCAAGATATAGGCACAGCGATTCAGCGCTTTAAAGACTACCCGTCTACCTCTAAACAAGTGTATACGGTAGGCAATGAGCAAGATTATCATTTTAAAGTGCTCTTTTTAATTTTACAAAAGCTTGGTTATTCATGGGCAAAAGACAATTACCATTTGTCTTATGGCATGATGGAACTGCCTAGCGGTAAAATGAAATCAAGAGAGGGTACAGTGGTAGATGCGGATGATCTGATGGATGAGATGTATCTCACTGCTAAAGCAAAATGCGAAGAATTAGGCAAACTTGACGATTTAGATGAGCAGCAAAAGGAAAAACTGTATTTAGATATTGGTTTAGGGGCTTTAAAATACTTTATTTTAAAGGTCGACCCTAAGAAAAAAATGCTCTTTAATCCTGAGGAGTCTATAGATTTTAACGGTGACACAGGGCCTTTTGTGCAATACACCCATGCCCGTTGCTCTGCAATTATTAGAACAGCAAATCAGATGAAGATTGAATTTTCATCCCCCCTAAGAAAAGAAGACATCACACTTGAATCATCTGAGAGAGAGGTATTAAAACTAATGGTTCAATTTACTACAGTGCTTGAAGAAGCAGCTCAGAAATACGCACCATCTCTTTTAGCAAGCTATCTTTTTGATTTAGCTAAAAGTTATAATCGGTTTTACCAAAGTGTATCCATTTTTAAGGAAGAAAATTTGCAGCAACAGCATTTAAGAATACGTTTAACCATAAGTACAGCACTTATTATTAAGCGAGGCTTAAAATTACTAGGCATTTCAGCGCCGAGTCAGATGTGATTTTAATCAAGTGTAACCTTTTTATTTTTTTGGAGTAAAAGACTCTTTAGTAATCAGAAAAAACTATTGAGATGAAACTCTTAAAACTATTATTATTTAACTTTTCTTTTTTTTCTTTAACTGCTCAGCCTGTTATTGAATGCCGTAGAGTATGTGTAGCGCATAGTGTTGGAGGTAGTTATGGCACGATGGAGCTTTTGTTTGACAACTTGCCTTCTGGATCATACAACATACATTTTGTAAGCTCTCCAGAACCTATGGCTGATATAACGCTTAATGCCTCTAATGATAAACTTATTATCCATAATTTGCCGTATGGCTGGTATGAAGTTATAGTGACCAGCTCTGGTGGTACAACATATAACACCACGTTTAATGTTATTGATGTGATCAAATCAACATCTTTTAATACTTTGCCCGCTGGCGGTTGCTTGTCGACCCTTGAGATCACCCAAGAATACCAAAGTTGGCTCAATTGCCAATGGTCAGATTGGCAGTACTCATCATTGCAGATTGAAATTGTAGCAGGACCATCTAATGTGGGGCATATTGAGTCTAAGAGTATCGGTATAAGCTCTAGTGTGGTTACAAGAGATTTTACCTTTTCTAATTTAACTCCCGGGACTTATACTTTTAGGGTATATGATAGTTATAAACCAAATAAATTTAATGAATACACCTATGAAGTTGTTTCTGTAGGAGGAGGGATAAGTGTAAATATTAATGAAACGCAATTGAATAGCGGAGTTAATTTAACCGCATCTGCTTCTGGAAGTGGCTCTTATACCTATCAATGGGATGATCCATCTTCTAGCACCAGTGCAAGTATTATGGTTTCTGATCCAGGTACTTATTGTGTAAGTGTAACAGATGCTAGTGGGTGTTCTGGTACAGAATGCCACGTTGTTCAAATAGATACAACCCCTCCTCCATGCGACATCGAAGCATTTGTGAATCTTCAAGCTACTGGCGGTGGTGGAGGCAATCGAATGTCTGGTGAAGTGTTAGAGGCTACCTATACAGGAGGTGCGGCGCCAGTGACATATTTGTGGGATGATCCTTCTGCCAGCACATCTAGTACAATTACAGTGGCTACGGATGGCACCTATTGTGTTACTATTACGGATGCTAACGGATGTACGGCTTCAGATTGTTATACAGTATTGCCTGATACAAATACCCCTCCTCCATGCGACATCGAAGCATTTGTGAATCTTCAAGCTACTGGCGGTGGTGGAGGCAATCGAATGTCTGGTGAAGTGTTAGAGGCTACCTATACAGGAGGTGCGGCGCCAGTGACATATTTGTGGGATGATCCTTCTGCCAGCACATCTAGTACAATTACAGTGGCTACGGATGGCACCTATTGTGTTACTATTACGGATGCTAACGGATGTACGGCTTCAGATTGTTATACAGTATTGCCTGATACAAATACCCCTCCTCCATGCGACATCGAAGCATTTGTGAATCTTCAAGTTACTGGCGGTGGTGGTGGTAACCGCATGTCTGGTGAAGTGTTAGAGGCTACCTATACAGGGGGTACGGCGCCTGTGACATATTTGTGGGATGATCCTTCTGCTAGCACATCTAGTACAATTACAGTGGCTACGGATGGCACCTATTGTGTAACCATTACGGATGCGAATGGATGTACAGCTTCAGATTGTTATACAGTATTGCCTGATACCAACACAAATAACCCGGGTTGTGATCTTGAAGCGTTTGTAAATATAGTACCTGGAGGCGGCGGAAATCGACTGTCTGGTGATATGTTAGAAGCCACCTATACAGGAGGCACAGCGCCTGTGACTTATTTGTGGGACGACCCTAATGGCAGCACTTTAAATAGCATAGTCATTCCTGGTCCTGGCACCTATTGTGTTACTATTACAGATGCCAATGGATGCACGGCTTCAGATTGTTATATTCTTACACCAGATAGTTTAGGTACAGGTTGTGATTTTGATGTGGTTGTAGATGTGCACAAATGTGCGGAGAGTTTGTGTTTAACTGCTCATCCTTCAGGAAATGGTCCTTATCTATATGAATGGAACGACCCTGATAATACTAGAAGGCCTTTGCTTTGCGTAGACTCTGGCATGTATACCGTTAAGGTTACTGATGTTACTGGGTGTTCTGTGTATAGAGATGTAGAAGCAGTGTTAGATCCTTCTGACTCTACACTTTTAAGTGCCTTTTTTGATGCGCCTGAAGATATGCAAACTTTTAGTGTGTATCCTAACCCAGCATATAACCGCATTTACATAACGGCTAATTTTGATATGCAATCGCCAGTTATAGGTTTGTTTGATCTGACCGGTAAGCAGTTAAATGCGCCTCTTAGTACATCACTCTCTAATGTGTTTGAGCTTAATCTTTCGGGGATTGTTTCTGGCATGTATATTCTTAGGGTAGAGTCTGAGGGTAAAATCATGACAAAATCTATCTCTGTTGTTCAGTAGCATTAGGTGTAAAGCATTAAATTTAAGGGCTTTTTATAAAGCCCTTTTTTTATTTTTGGGGGGATGAATAATCTGGGGTAAACAGCATAAAATCAAAATTTTACAAAAAAAGAATGCCGTAATTGAAACTTTTTTCTTTCTTTTAGGGTATACGCTAAGGTTAAACAGGAAGTATTGAATACACGACTACCTTTATTTATTGTTATTTCTTTGTGTCTGTTGAGTGTTTCGCTTAGCGCGCAATGCACTCTGGGTATTTTATCTGCAAACACGACCAATTCGACTTGCAGTAATGGAAGCATCAGCATTAGTGTAAGTGGTGGTACACCGGGGTATATCTATGAAATTTATTCAGGACCGGCCGGTTTAAATTACCCTATTCAGCATGCCACTTCTTCAACATCATATACTTTTTCTTCTCTACCTTCTGGTTCTTATGGCATATACGTGTATGACAGTAATACGCCAAGCGCTTGTACAGATTCTCAAACAGATGTTGTAGTAGGAGGATCTTATACCCCAATGAACCCTTCGGTGTCTGTTGTGTTGCCGCCTTGTTCATCCACAGCTCAGGTGTCAGGTAATCCTGGTGGCGGATCGCCGCCATATAGTTTTGAATTGCTTGATTTAAGTAATAATGTGCTGCAAGGGCCTATATCGTCTTCTTCTATCCATACCTTTACGGGCGTTTCACCTGGGTCTTATAAAGTAAGAATAACAGATAATTGCGGCATAGGCTTAATATCATCTGCATTTGTCAATAATCCAAGCACTGGATTTGATTTGGTGACACAAAACCTAGAAAAAACATCCTGCGGATCGGTTCAATTAAATGTAGATGCTATTAGTACACCTAGTGGGTCTGCTTTAAATCAACCCTTGCAATATACAGCTACTGGGCCTACGACGATTGGCCCTCAAGTATCGCCTGTATTTAATTTACCTCAAACAGGTACTTATACTATAAACGCTACCGATGCTTGTGGCAATACAGATGCGCTTACAGGCATCAATACAGTGCCTCAAATTGTAGGCTTTCATCAAGATAAATGCGATGGCACCTTTAATTTGCAAATTGCACCTGGTGATGTAAATCTTTGGCTAGGCGATGTGGAATATAAAATTACAGGACCTACTACTACAGGGTGGCAAACTACAAATGTATTTACATCAGTATCTACAGGCACCTACACACTTAGTGTGAGAGATGACTGTGGCTATCAGCAAGATATTACGGGCTATGTAGTCAATAGTTCAACAGCCGGAAGTCCAGGAGGCCCGGTGATTAATAATGTATCGCAGTCGGGTGATCCAGGCGACTACACCCTTAATGTAGATGGTTTGGGTGATTTTTACCAAATTGTTTCTGGGCCAGTAACTACAGGGCTACAAACCACTGGTGTATTTGAAGATTTAGTGGCGGGAACATATGTGATTGAAGTGACTAAAAATTGTTCAACCATTGATACCACAATAACCATAGATGCAACTTGCCCTTCACTTGAGCTTGAGTATTTTTATTTTGATATCAATTGTTCTGAAGTTGCACAACTTAGATTCTCTGATTTTGGAGACATTGATTCATTGATTTTGTTGAGTGGCCCAACTACGCCTAAAATGCAAATTGGAAAATCATATGTTATTGATCATGATTTTCTAAACATACCACATGGGCAATATGAAATTTTATTTAAAAATTCTTGTGATTCGGTAATTCAGATCTTTGATTTCACCCCTTCATCTGAAAAACCAGATTTAATATGTGTGAATCAAAATAGATTAAACTTTAATTATATTTCAGGTGTAGAAACTATATCTATTCAAGTAGATTTTATATTTGAAGAGCCATTAATAGGTAGACCTATTAGGTCGATAAGTTATATTGAATCACCTACAAGTGAATTACCTAAACACATTGGTCATGGTTCTTCACCCAATTTAGCACCATACAGTTACCGTGATCATACTTTTGATTTTTGGGAATTTGGACACTATAAAATTGTAGTTGAATATAATGGATGTAATCTATTTGATACTTTAGAATTTGATCTTTTGCCTAATGAATATTCTATTTCACAATTATGTGATGGATTATATAGTATAGAAGCAACATCTTATTTTGACTACAGCCATGAATTCATAAATATTTCTGGTCCAACACCATTAGCTCCTGATGTTATTAGTGGTTCTTATAATCTATTTGAAGATATTAGGATTGGGTGTAATTCATCAAAAACAACAACTTTAGTTGATTCAATTACATTAGGGGGTGTTCCAGATGGTATATATTTGATCGATTTATTAACACCATTTGGTGATCCTTATCCTAAATTAAGAGACACCATCCAGGTAGGTACAAGCTCAACAGCCCTAAATCTTGATGTGAGCGGTGTAATCTGTAACGCCTCTACTGGCGAAATTTTTGCCAATGCCTCCGGCTCAGACGGTAATTACACCTATAAAATACGTGTGCAAGGCTCAGGCTCTTGGACGACTCAATCTGATCCTTTATTTACAGGCCTTACAGGCAATACCACCTACGAAGTACAAGTCGAAGATGGATGTGGCAATCAAATCACTAAAACATATACCTTAGTACCCTATGGCGATGGAGGCATTCATGACAATTCAGATTGTATCAATAAAATTATAGATGTATATGCCGATACCTTACCTGGGGCTATTTATACCTGGACGGGGCCAAACGGCTTTTATTCAAATAGCCGTTTTGTATATATTAATCCGTTTACAGCGCTTAACGAAGGCGATTACACCCTTCAGGTGCAATATGAAGATTGTATCGACGATAGTTACGTTATAAGCATTGGAGGCAGCCCATCTGTATCAAATACTACATCAGCTAGTGCTTTGTGTGAAAATGGCACGCGTACACTTACCGGAACGCCAGCAGGAGGCACATGGAGTATTGAGTCAGGCGGTGGCTCTATTTCTGGCTCTACCTACTCGGCACCTAATATTTCTAGTGCTACTACCGTTACTATTCGCTATACCTATAGCGATGGCTGTGCAAGTGGGTCAGATGATGTGTCTTTTTCAATTATCGATAATGTAACGAATGGCGGCTTAATTGGTAATTCACAATCGAATTGTGGGGAGTTTAATCCGGCGGCATTCACAAACACTGGAGCAGCTAGTGGTGGCTCAGGCGCTACCATTACATACCAGTGGCAGCAATCATCTACTGGCACAGGGGGGTGGTCAGATATATCTGGGGCTACCTCTGCGACCTATAATCCGCCAATGGTAAGTACAACAACCTATTATAGAAGACGCGCAAAAAGAGGGTCATGCACATCTTGGGTAAATTCATCAAATACCGTTAATGTAACCATTACTGGAGGGCTTACGTCTGCAGGAAGTATTGGTAGTGATCAATCAAACTGTGGAGGCTTTGATCCAAGCCTTTTAACCAACATTTCATCGCCTTCAGGCGGCTCAGGCACCATAGAATACCAATGGCAAAGTTCACCTAATGGGGCTACTTGGAACAATATATCAGGCGCTACCTCTGCAACCTATAATCCCCCCAACATTACATCAACAACGTATTACAGACGAAATGCAAGAACTGTAGGCTGTGCGTCTTGGTCAAGCACGACTTCAGTTGTTGCAACGGTCACACAAAATGTAAGCTCTGCGGGCAGTATTGGTAATTCACAAGATAATTGTGGCGGCTTTAATCCATCCACATTCACAAGTCTTTCGGCTGCATCAGGTGGCTCAGGTTCTGTGCAGTATCAATGGCAAGTCTCTAATACCGGAATGGGTGGTTGGTCAAACATATCTGGGGCTACCTCTGCAACCTATAATCCCCCCAGCATCACATCAACTAAGTATTATAGAAGAAATGCCCGAACAACAGGGTGTGCAGCTTGGGAAAATTCGAATACTGTAAGTGCTGAGGTTTTCAGCTTACCCTCTAATGCATCGACCAGTAAAACAAATCCTACAACCTGCGGAGGCAATAATGGGTCTATCACGGTGAGTGCGCCGAGTGGTGCTAATATTCAATACAGCAGAAACGGCGGAACAACTTGGCAAAGTTCAAATACCTTTACGGGGCTATCGGCAGGCACTTATCAAATACGCGTGCGCAACACTTCTACCGGATGTCTCTCTGCTTCAAATGTGTCGGTTGTATTATCGGATCCTTCAGCGCCTTCAGCGCCTTCAGCAAGTAGTAGTCAGGTTTTTTGCTCAGGCGGATCAGCAACTGTTGCTGATTTACAAGCCACAGGTACTAACATTCAGTGGTATGGGTCAGTGTCTAGTACAATACCATATACCACCTCTACCGCGCTAATAGATGGTAATACCTATTATGCTTCGCAAACAGTAGGCGGATGCGAAAGTAACAGAACAGCCGTTACAGTTTCTCTTTCAGATCTTGTAGTAAATGCAGGGGCAAACACGACCATTTGTGAAGGACAAAGCACAACCCTTTCAGCAAGTGCTTCATCTGGTCAAGCGCCTTATACCTATACCTGGGATAGTGGATTAGGCTTAGGGCAATCTCACTCTGTATCGCCTACGCCTTCTGGTTATGCCAATCAAACCTTTACCTACACGGTATCTGTCTCAGACAATAACGGCTGTAGTGGTAGCGATGATGTTACTGTTACAGTACGCTCTTTGCCACAGGTTACAACTTCAAGTCAAGAGCCTTTATGCGCAAACTCAGATGGGTCTATAACCTTCACATATGCTGACCATCCAAATAGATCTAGTATAGAATTTAGCATTTCAGGTGTTTCTGGGCCTTATGTTTCAAGACCTGATAATTCTGGTAGTTATACTTTTAGCGGTTTGGATGCCGGGAGTTATGATTTATATGTTAGATGGGGGGATGCTAGTTGCCCGAAAGATGTTTCAGATATAACGTTAACTGCTCCGCCAGACTTACATTCAGTACTTGATGTGTATACACCTATTTTATGTTTTGGTGATTCTTCAGCAGAAATTGGAGTTAAAGTTTTGGTCGGAGGAACACCGCCGTACAGTCAGATAAATTGGTATTCTGGGAGTATAGACCCATCAAATGAAATTATAATTAATACAGCTACTTCAAATGGCGGATCGTATACGGATAGTTTACATGTTAGTGGATTACCCACTGGCACGTATATTCTTGAAGCAATAGATGCCAACGGATGTCAAAAGTTAGATACTCAAATCATATCTACCACCCTTACGCCTTTCAGTATAACGACTAATGGTGTTGATGCGACCACTAATGGTGGTACAGATGGATCTGCAAGTGTAAGTGTTACGGGCGGTACGCCGATGTATTCATACGAGTGGCCTAATGGGTCTACCTCAGCTAATGCAACAGGTTTGTCTGCCGGCACTTATATAGTTACTATTACCGATGATAATGGATGTAAAGACACAGCATCTGTTGTTATAGATGAACCAAGTTGTGGTGGATTCTCTGTAGGAATTGCCTCAAGTGCAAATGTGAGTTGTTTTGGTTTAGACGATGGCGCTATTGATGTCACTCCATCAGGAGGGGTAACGCCTTACACATATCAATGGTCAAACGGAGAGACAACAGAAGATTTAAGTGATTTGCCTTTAGGAGATTATACGTTAACAGTTACAGATGCAGTGGCCTGTGAGGTTGTAAGCACTACTCTCACCATCAAAGGACCATCTGCTCCTTTGTCACAAACTACATTGCAGACAAACGCCACTACCTTTGGAGGTAATGAAGGCACAGCGTCTATATCTGCAGCTGGAGGCACCACTCCTTACAGCTATTTGTGGTCAACAGGCGCTACCACTTCAAGTGTTTCAGGACTTTCTGCTGGCACCTATACCTTTACAGTTACCGATGCGAATGGTTGTACCAGTGATGGAGAGGTTACAATAGAAAATCCAGATTGTAAAAACCTTACCGCAACCCTAACGGCAAGCACCGATGTGTCTTGCTTCGGGTTGAGTGATGGTGAAATTGACCTGTCGCCAAGCGGGGGCACTCCACCATATACCTACAATTGGTCAAACGGACAGGCTACACAAGATATATCTAATTTACTTGCCGGCACCTATTCGGTTACGCTTACCGATAGTATTAATTGTGCAGACACGATCAAGGCCGTTACTATTTCACAACCTAGCGCCCCGCTCTCACTATCTATTCAAACCCAAGATGCACTTTGTTTTTCAGTGGCCAGCGGATTTGCTGAAGTCACACCTAGTGGGGCTACTTCGCCTTACACTTATGACTGGAGCGGCAGTGCCTCAACAGCAGATACAGCCAATGACTTACTGTTTGGTTCTCATCAAGTGATTGTTACCGATCAGAATGGATGTCAAGATTCACTTTCTTTTAGTATTGATCAGCCCTCTAATTTAATCACTTCAGTCATTGCCACGAATCCTAGATGTTTTGGGGAATCCTCAGGCGATGTATCGGTGGTAGCACTTCAAAACACTGCCACTCCTCCTTTTTCATTTACTTGGCCAACCGGATTTAACAACAGCACCGAGTTTGATGTAAGCGGCACCAGCTTATCCATCCATGAAAACTTACCAGCAGGCAGTTATACCGTTACAGTCACTGATGCAAATGGGTGTAATTTTGTGGCCACTACCGGCATTACAGATCCCCCCAAATTAGAAGTAGAAAATATAAGTATACAAGAAGAAGACTGTGGTTTTGAGAATGGCCAAATTGTAGATACAGCTTATGGCGGCACTGCGCCATTGAGTTACCTCTGGACGGTTTCAGGGCAAACTACACCTATTAATAACAATGTGCCTGGTATTATAGATACGCTTATTGTGACTGATTTTAATGGATGTGTAGACTCTCTAGTAACCGACTTGCCGGCCATTTACAATATAGAAACCCAAAGCCTATTAACGCAAACCACCTACGCGTGTGCGTATGACACCATTACCCTGAATGTAAGCAGCAACGGCACCATAGATTCTACAGTATGGTCGGTGGCCAGCAATTTAGACACCAGCATTACTTTTGTGCCTACAGCAGAAGACACACTAGTATACGTAGAGATATTCAATGAAAGATGCCGAGCATCAGACACATTACAATTAGACATTATACCACTCCCAACTCTAGAGATTACAGGCGATACTATTTTATGTGCATTCAATCAAGGTAATTTAACCGCTCAAAGCAATACCGCCACCCAGTATCTATGGAATACATCAGATACGACGCAAAGCATTGAGTTTATAGTTGATACCTCTATGTCTGGTGTTTTTACTGTTACAGTAACAGACGATTTTGGCTGCTCTGTAAATAATGACAGCTTGCCTTTAATATTAACCATATTGCCTTCGCCAACCGCACAGTTTGACACAATTGTAAACAGTATTTTTCCAGATGAAGTGATGTTTATAGACAGTTCGTATAGCGATATTGTGTCGTGGAGCTGGGATTTCGGAGACGGGTGGGACGCGTCGATTCCTTCACCAAAACATTTGTATACCACTGCGGGCACATTTGAAGTTGTGTTGATGGTTGAAAATAGCGATGGGTGTACAGATAGAGATACGGTGATTCTTGAGATAGAAGAGCTTCTAGAAATACCTAACGTATTCACCCCCAATAATGATGGGTACAACGATTTGTTTTACATCCGTTCTGTTGGCATGCAAGAGTTTGATCTTATGATTATGAACCGATGGGGCGAAGTTATTTTTACCTCAACATCAAACAGATTGGCCTGGGATGGCACCTCTCAAAGTGGTCTAGATATGCCAGAAGGCACCTATTTTTACATGCTAAAAGCAGTAGGCTCAGAGCTCTATGAGCGTCAAGGCACGGTGAGTTTGCTAAGAGATTAACGTACCTTTGCTTGGTGTTAACCAAAAAAGAGCTTATTGTATTACTCACACTGGCCGGTGTAAATTTTACGCATATAGTAGATTTTATGGTGTTAATGCCTCTTGAGCCAAAAATCTCATTGGAATTTAACCTAAGCCCTTTTCTTTGGAGTGTTGTGGTATCCTTGTATTCTTTTTCAGCCTTTTTTTCTGGTATTTTGAGCATGTTTTTTATCGATAAGATTTCGCGTAAAAAGATGCTCCATTATACCTATTTTGGGTTCATTCTTGGAACATTTGCTTGTGGTTTTTGTGAATCGTTTTCTCAATTGACTGCAGCTAGAGCCTTTACAGGTTTTTTTGGGGGGATTATAAGTTCTGTTATTTTAGCCATAGTCGGCGATTATATTGCCTATGAAAAAAGAGGGAGAGCTATGGGTATAATAATGATGGGATTCTCTTCAGCGGCGGCTTTAGGGGTGCCCATCGGGATTTATTTTTCTATGTTACATTCATGGCGCTTCCCCTTTTTAGTATTGGCAATTCTTTCTTCAGGGTTGTTTGTATTGTCTTTTCTAGTAGTGCCAGTGATCGAGGCTAAAGATTCAGTGCGCACATTTACTATAGGTGTTGAAATAAAAAGAATTACCTCAATAATCGCTAATAGAACACTGTTTCTCACTCTTTTGTTTTATTGCGTATTAATTTTCTCTCAATTTTTGATGATTCCATTTTTAACTCCTTTTTTGGTAAAAAATGTCGGATTTACAGATATGCAGCTCGTGTATATGTATGTGTTGGGGGGATGCGCTACCATTATTACCGGTCCTTTTATTGGTAAGCTATCTGACAAATATGGCTTCAAGAAAACCTTAATAGCCATAGTTATGCTTTCTTTGATTCCTATTTTTTTTATTTCTAAGCTTTCAGGGGGGATGTTTGTATATGCCTATTTCTTTTCACTCTTATTTTTTGTGTTTGTCAGTGGGCGGATCATTCCAGCGATGGCTATTTTGGTTTCTCGGATAAAAGATCAAAAAAGAGGCCTGTATATGAGTTTTAGATCATCTGGGCAGCAGTTGTTTTCAGGTTTGGCTGCTTTTGTGTCAGGCTTAATTATTGTAGAGTCTAACACCGGAGCTCTCGAACATTATTCATCTCTCAGCATTTTAGCTATTCTAAGCTCTATTTTTTCTTTGTTATTGCTTTCTCTTTCAGAGGGTTAAAATTTATTCAACAGATTCTTGTTGAAAACTGCAAATTATTTTGCTTTTCGTATTGTTAAGTCCAAAAAAGATAATTAACTTTGCAAGCCGATTTGAAACGAATAGAACTATATGCCTACAATATCACAACTTGTAAGAAAAGGTAGAAAATCTAAAGTGTATAACAGCAAGTCTGCTGCTTTAGATGCTTGCCCTCAACGTAGAGGAGTGTGTACAAAAGTGTACACTACAACGCCTAAAAAAC
This sequence comes from Flavobacteriales bacterium, assembly GCA_020629755.1. GTDB lineage: Bacteria > Bacteroidota > Bacteroidia > Flavobacteriales_G > JALEGO01 > JAHDHZ01. The sequence goes on from JAHDCS010000007.1 coordinate 26,904, forward strand.
CAAACTCAGCACTAAGAAAAGTAGCTAAGGTGAGGTTAACCAACGGAACAGAGGTTATTGCATACATACCAGGAGAAGGACACAACTTACAAGAACACTCTATTGTATTAGTGAGAGGCGGTAGGGTAAAAGATCTTCCTGGTGTAAGGTATCATATTGTTCGTGGTGCTTTAGACACAGCAGGTGTAGAAGGCAGAACACAATCAAGAAGTAAATACGGCGCAAAACGACCTAAGAAATAAACCATGAGAAAAAGAAAACCCAAGAAACGAATTGTTCTTTCAGATCCTAAGTTTGGTGACAAACAGGTTACAATTTTTGTCAATAATTTAATGTTAGATGGTAAAAAAACAAAAGCATTAAATGTTTTTTATGACGCTATCGATATTGTAGAGAAAAAAGCAACAGAGATGTCAGGTCTCGAAACTTGGAAGAAAGCCCTTGAAAATGTTACCCCAGCAGTTGAGGTAAGAAGTAGAAGAATTGGTGGGGCAACGTTTCAGATCCCTCAAGAAATCAGACAATCAAGAAAAGAGTCTATGGGTATGAAATGGTTAATTGGCTATGCTCGAAAAAGAAACGGTAAGTCAATGGCTATTAAGTTAGCAGATGAAATCGTGGCGGCGTCTAAAGAAGAAGGAGCAGCATTTAAGAAAAAAGAAGATACGCACAGAATGGCTGAAGCAAACAAAGCGTATTCTCATTTTAGATTTTAATTATGGCTAGAGATTTAAAATATACAAGAAACATAGGAATTGCCGCACATATTGATGCTGGTAAAACAACAACTACCGAGCGTATTTTATTTTACGCTGGTGTGAATCACAAAATAGGTGAGGTGCACGATGGTGCAGCCACCATGGACTGGATGGCGCAAGAGCAAGAAAGAGGTATTACCATTACGTCTGCAGCAACAACTTGTTTTTGGAAGTATAAGAACGATGAATATAAAATTAATATCATCGATACTCCAGGACACGTTGACTTTACTGTAGAGGTAAACCGCTCTTTACGTGTATTAGATGGTTTAGTATTCTTATTTTCAGCTGTTGATGGGGTTGAGCCTCAATCAGAAACCAACTGGAGACTGGCAGACAATTATAACGTTACCCGAATGGGTTTTGTGAATAAGATGGATCGTCAGGGCGCTGATTTTCTCAAGGTAGTTCAGCAAGTGAAAGATATGCTAGGCGGTAATGCTGTGCCGATGCAGTTGCCAATTGGCTCTGAAGATGATTTCAAAGGTGTTGTTGATTTAGTGTACAACAAAGGCATGGTCTGGAATGAGAGTGATCATGGCATGACCTACGAAGAAGTGCCGATTCCTGATGAGATGAAAGCAGAAGTTGAAGAGTGGAGAGAAAAACTACTAGAATCAGTAGCTGATTTTGATGATAAGATCATGGAAAAGTATTTTGAAGATCCAAATTCAATTACCCCAGAAGAAATTCTTTCAGCACTAAGAAAAGCTTGTATTGCCAATGAAGTGATTCCAATGTTCTGCGGTTCAGCGTTTAAGAACAAAGGCGTGCAAACCATGCTTGATTATGTGATGGAGCTTATGCCTTCTCCTTTAGATATGGATAATATCACAGGAACTGATCCTAATACAGAACAAGAAATTTCTAGAAAACCTTCAACAGAAGAGCCTTTTTCAGCTTTAGCATTTAAAATTGCAACTGATCCATTTGTAGGTAGACTTTGCTTTTTTAGAACGTATTCTGGTAAGTTAGATGCAGGTTCTTATGTATTTAATTCTAGAAGTGGTAAAAAAGAAAGAATTTCTAGAATTTTCCAGATGCATGCCAATAAACAGAATTCAATTCCTTGTATAGAAGCAGGCGATATTGGAGCGGGTGTTGGTTTTAAAGACATTAAAACAGGTGATACGCTTTGTGATGAGAAAAATCATATCGTATTAGAGTCTATGGATTTTCCTGATCCAGTAATTGCCATTGCTATTGAACCTAAGACTCAAGCCGATATTGATAAATTAGGGATGGCTTTAGCTAAATTATCTGAAGAAGATCCAACCTTTACGGCTAAAACTGATGAAGAATCAGGGCAAACCATTATCAGCGGAATGGGTGAGCTTCACTTAGATATTATTGTAGACAGACTTAAAAGAGAATTTAAGGTAGAGGTTAACCAAGGAGCGCCTCAAGTTTCTTACAGAGAAACGATTAATTCTTCTGTAGATCACAGAGAGATTCACAAAAAACAATCTGGTGGTTCAGGTCAGTTTGCAGATATGTCTATTACCATTGGTGCATTAGAGACAGAGGAAGAAAAAGAAAAAGGAGGCTTGGTTTTTGTTAACCAAATTAAAGGAGGAAATATTCCAAAAGAATTTATTCCGGCTATTGAAAAGTCGTTTAAAAACTGTTTAGAGGCAGGCGTGTTAGCAGGTTACCCTATGCAAGGTATGAAGGTCGTGCTTAAAGATGGGTCTTACCACGCAGTTGATTCTGATGCCCTTTCATTTGAAATTTGCGCCCGATCAGCCTTTAAGGCAGCAGCGCCTCAGTGTAATCCAGTCTTACTGGAGCCTATCATGAAGCTTGAGGTATTAACACCTGAGGAGTATATGGGGAGTATTGTTGGAGATGTTAATAGAAGAAGAGGTCAGGTTGAAGGCATGGACGACAGAAATGGTTCAAAAGTCATTAAGGCAAAAGTGCCTCTCTCAGAAATGTTTGGGTATGTGACCGCTTTAAGAACCTTATCTTCTGGTAGAGCAACTTCTACTATGGAATTTTCACACTACGATACCTGTCCGAAAAACATTTCAGAAGAAGTAATCGCAAAAGTAAATGGTAAAGTAACCGCTTAATTAAAAGAAACATGGCACAGAAAATAAGAATAAAACTTCAGTCTTTTGATTATAATTTGGTAGATAAATCTGCTGAGAAGATTGTAAAGACCGTAAAATCAACTGGTGCAGTAGTTAACGGACCTATTCCTTTACCTACGCATAAAAGAATCTATACAGTGCTTAAGTCGCCTCATGTTAATAAAAAAGCAAGAGAGCAGTTTCAACTAAGTGCTCATAAACGCTTAATGGATATTTATAGTTCGTCAACGAAAACCATTGATGCATTAAAGAATTTAGAATTGCCTAGTGGTCTTAACATTGATATTAAGGTGGTTTAAATAAAAGAGTAAAATAAAAGAAGTAAAAGCGATAGAAGGTAATAATTAAGCTATTATGTCAGGAATTATTGGAAAAAAAATAGGTATGACAAGCGTGTTTAGTCCACAGGGCAAAAACCTTGCTTGTACATTGATAGAAGCGGGCCCTTGTGTGATCACGCAAGTTAGAACCCAAGATAAAGATGGGTACGAAGCCCTACAGTTGGCTTTTGACGACAAAAAAGATAAAAACACAGCCAAGTCTCTTTTAGGACATTTTAAAAAAGCAAAAACATCTCCTAAGAAAAAACTTGTTGAGTTTGCGGTTTTTAATCCTCCCATAGAGAAAAAAGAAGCTGCTGATGCAGAAAATCAAGAAGGTCAGGCAACAGAAACAGCTGAAGCCCCAGCAGAAAATTCAAAAGAAAAAGTATTTAAGTTAGGAGACACCGTTAAGGTTAATGTTTTTCAAGCAGGTGATTTTGTGGATGTTTCTGGCGTATCAAAAGGTAAAGGGTTTCAAGGTGTTGTGAAAAGACACGGATTTGCTGGTGTAGGACAAGCTACCCATGGTCAGCATAACAGATTAAGAGCACCTGGTTCTATTGGTGCTGCTTCATATCCTGCCCGTGTATTCAAAGGCATGAAAATGGCCGGAAGAATGGGGGGTGAAAAGGTAAAGGTTCAGAATCTTGAAGTGGTTAAAGTTATTTCAGAGAAGAATTTAATCCTTATAAAAGGAGCCATTCCGGGCCCAACAGGTTCATATGTAACCATTCAAAAATAATTGAAGATGAGTTTAGAAGTTTTAAATATCACAGGAAAAGCGACTTCAGCAAAAGTATCTTTAAAGAAAGACATTTTTGATGTTAAGCCTAACGATCATGCGATCTATTTAGCAGTAAAACAACACTTAGCGAATAAGCGTCAGGGTACGCATAAAGCAAAAGAAGTGAGCGAACTAAGTGGCAGTACACGAAAGATAAAAAAACAAAAAGGTACTGGAACAGCTCGTGCCGGAAGTATAAAAAGCCCACTATTCAGAGGTGGGGCTCGAGTATTTGGTCCTAAACCAAGAAATTACGGCTTTAAATTGAATAAAAAAGTCAAAGAATTGGCTCGTAAATCGGCTTTATCTTACAAAGCAAAAGACAAAGACTTAATGGTTATTGAAGACTTTTCAATGGATAAGATAAGCACTAAGAAATTCTCTGAAATTTTAAGTAATCTTAAAACTGACAATAACCGAGTGCTCATGTTAACACAAGATTACGATAAAAACATTTATTTATCGGCCAGAAATATTCCGTTTGCAAATGTAAAGAGAGCTGCTGATGCCTCTACCTACGACATCATGAAGGCCACTAAAGTAATTGTAACAAAATCTGCAATGGCAACACTTGAAAACACATTAAATAAGAAAGATGAAAAGTAGTATTGTTATTAAACCACTGGTTTCAGAAAAGTATACCAATGTGTTGGAGCCACAAGGAAAATACACTTTTCTTGTCAACAGAAACGCCAACAAAATTGAGATTAAAAACGAAGTTGAAAAAATTTATGGAGTGAGCGTGCAAGATGTGAATACCATGAATTACTTTGGTAAATCTAAAAGAAGATACACTAAAACAGGCTTACATGTTGGAAGAACACCTTCTTACAAAAAAGCAGTAGTTCAGGTATTTGACGGAGAAGAGATTGACTTTTTTAAAAATATATAAATTATGGCCGTAAAGAAAATAAAACCAACAACTCCAGGTCAAAGATTTAAGATCATAAGCTCTTTTGATGAGATTACGGCTTCTAGACCAGAAAAAAGCTTAACAAAGGGTAAAAAATCTTCTGGCGGTAGAAATAACAAAGGAAAGATGACCATGCGTTATCTAGGCGGTGGACACAAAAGAAAGTACAGAGAGATTGATTTCAAAAGAAACAAATTTGGAGTGCCTGCCACGGTAAAAGCGATTGAGTACGATCCAAATAGAAATGCTAGAATAGCTCTTTTATACTACGTAGACGGAGAAAAGCGTTATATCATTGCGCCTAATGGGCTTAAGGTTGGCGATCAATTAAATTCTGGAAAAGGGGTAAATCCTAATGTAGGAAATGCACTTTTTTTATCAGAGATACCTTTAGGTACAATTATTCACAATATTGAGTTACGTCCTGGACAAGGGGCTAAGATGGCTCGAAGCGCAGGTTCTTATGTGCAATTACAGGCAAGAGAAGGCAAGCATGCTACAGTGAAGCTTCCGTCTGGCGAAACCAGATTAGTATTAACTACATGCATGGCAACTATTGGTGCAGTAGGAAATTCAGACCATAATCTTGAGCGTTCTGGTAAAGCAGGTAGATCAAGATGGCTCGGAAGACGACCCAGAACTAGACCAGTAGCTATGAACCCTGTCGATCACCCAATGGGCGGTGGAGAAGGTAGAGCTTCAGGAGGTCATCCTAGAAGTAGAAATGGCGTTCCAGCAAAAGGATACAAGACAAGAGCGAAGAAAAAATCGTCGAATAAGTACATTTTAGAAAGAAGAAAAAAATAAGTTAAAAGATGAGTAGATCCCTAAAAAAACCACCATTTGTTCATTATAAACTCAATCAACGCGTTTTAAATGCACAAGAGTCACAAAAAAAAGATGTGATTAAGACCTGGTCAAGAGCGTCAATGATTACGCCTGATTTTGTAGGATTAACTATAGCTGTTCACAATGGCAAGCAGTTTATTCCGGTCTATGTAACAGAAAACATGGTAGGGCATAAGTTAGGTGAATTTTCACCAACACGAAACTTTAGAGGTCACGGAGGAAAGAAAAAGTAACCTGAAATCGTAAAACGAAATGGGAAAAAGAAAACATATATCCGCTCAAGCTATAAAAGAAGCAAATAAAACAAAATATTTTGCGAAACTAAACAATTGCCCAACATCTCCAAGAAAAATGAGATTAGTGGCCGATTTGGTTAGAGGTATGAGCGTAGAAAAAGCTTCTGGAGTGCTTCAATTTACCAAGAAGCATGCAGCTAGAGATATTGAAAAACTATTAACTTCAGCCATTCATAATTTCGAAGCTAAGTCAGGCGAAAGATGGGAAAATGCAAATCTTTTCATTAAAGAGATATGCGTTAATCAATCTAAAACATTGAAAAGAATGCAAACGGCTCCACAGGGAAGAGCATATAGAATAAGAAAACGGTCAAATCACGTGACCATAGTACTCGATAAACAAGCATAAGCATGGGTCAAAAAACAAATCCAACAGGAAATAGATTAGGCTTCATCAAAGGATGGGATTCTAATTGGTATGGCGGAAGGTCATACGGTGACAAAATCTTAGAAGACTACAAAATCCGTCGCTACATAGACGCACGTTTAAGAAAAGCAAGTATTTCTAAGATCGTGATTGAAAGAACGCTGAAAATTGTTACGGTAACCATTTATACAGCGCGCCCAGGTGTTATTATTGGTAAGGGTGGATCTGAGGTTGATCGATTAAGAGAAGAGCTTAAAAAGCTAACTTCTAAAGAAGTTCAGATCAATATTTTTGAGATTAAACGCCCTGATATAGATGCTAAATTAGTCGCAGACAGTATCTCACGCCAAATTGAAGGAAGAATTTCTCACAGAAGAGCGATTAAGCTTGCCATTGGCTCTGCCATTAGAATGGGAGCTGAAGGTATAAAAGTGACAATTTCAGGCAGAATAAACGGTGCAGATATGGCACGTACAGAAATGTACAAAGAAGGTAGAACACCTTTGCACACCTTTAGAGCCGATATTGATTATGCGCTTTCAGAAGCACAAACTACTTATGGCACGATTGGCATTAAGGTTTGGATTTGTAAAGGAGAAGTTTTTGGTAAGAGAGACTTATCTCCAACTTTTGGTTTGAAAAATAATAATAGAAGATCTTCTGGACAAAAGAGCCAGAGAATGTCTAATAAAAAGTAATGTAAGATGTTATCTCCAAAGAAAACAAAATATAGAAAACGACAGAAAGGCAGATCAAAAGGCATCGCTTACAGAGGTGCTCAAATATCTTTTGGTTCTTTTGGTTTGAAGTCTTTAAAAACAGGATGGTTAACCTCTAGGCAAATAGAAGCTGCGAGGATTGCCTTGACCAGACACATGAAAAGAGAAGGTCAAGTATGGATTCGTGTTTTTCCAGACAAGCCCATTACATCTAAGCCCGCTGAAGTACGTATGGGTAAAGGTAAAGGAGCTCATTCACATTGGGTTGCCCCTATAAAACCCGGAACCATAATGTTTGAAATTGATGGGGTAGATCAAACTGTAGCAAAAGAAGCATTGCGATTAGCGGCTCAAAAGCTTCCTGTGACTACAAAATTTGTTGTGCGAAGAGATTTAATTCAGTAATTTTGCCGTTTAAAACACCCAGAGATGAAGAAAAATAGTCAAATAGTAGAAATGAGTATTGAAGAATTAACAGAAGAATTTTCTCTTCAATCTGAGGCTATTAAAAAATTAAAGTTTAATCATGCTATAGCGCCTTTAGAAAGCCCTTCTCAAATCAAAAATACGAGAAGATATATAGCAAGATTACAAACAGAAATAACCCGTAGATCAAAAGCGTGATGGAAAGAAATTTAAGAAAAGAGAGAATTGGTATTGTTTCTAGCAACAAGATGGATAAATCCATCACCGTTAAAGTAGAGCGTAAAGTAAAGCATCCTACCTACGGAAAGTTCATTAAAAAAACAACCAAATTTACTGCTCATGATGAAAAGAATGAGTGTGGTATAGGTGATACAGTAAAGGTTATGGAGACGCGTCCATTGAGCAAGTCAAAAAGATGGAGACTAGTACAAATAATCGAGAAAGCGAAGTAAAATGGTACAACAAGAATCAAGATTAAAAGTAGCAGATAATAGTGGTGCAAAAGAAGTACTTTGCATCAGAGTGTTAGGTGGCACAAAAAGACGTTATGCCTCATTGGGCGATAAAATAGTGTGTTCTGTTAAGTCAGCTATGCCTTCTGGTAATATTAAAAAAGGAGCAGTGACTAAAGCAGTTGTCGTGCGTACCAAGAAAGAAGTGAGAAGAGCTGATGGATCATACATCCGTTTTGACGACAACGCTGTAGTGTTGTTAGGCGCTACTGATGAAATGAGAGGTACACGTGTTTTCGGACCAGTTGCCAGAGAGTTGAGAGATAAGCAGTATATGAAAGTAGTATCATTAGCACCAGAAGTACTATAAAACTAAAAAAATGCAGAGAAAGTTCCACATAAAGAAAGACGATTTGGTTCGCGTGATTTCAGGAAATCAAAGAGGCAAAGAAGGCAAGGTACTTGAGTTAGATAAAAATAAGAATCGTGCAATTGTCGAAGGGTTAAACATGGTCTCTAAACACCAAAAACCTGATCGTGCACAAAACGCTGATGGAGGTATCGTTAAAAAAGAAGCGCCCATTCACATTTCTAATTTAATGCTCATTGATGCCAAAGGAAATGCTACGCGTATTTCTAGAGAAAAAGACAAAGACGGTAAGTCAGTAAGAAAATCAAAAAAATCGGGTGAAATAATCTAGTTATGAGTACATCAAATTACATACCCAGACTGAAAAAGGAGTACAAAGAAACCATTTCAAAGAAGTTACAAGATAAGTATGGTTTTAAGAGCAACATGCGCGTGCCTAAATTAAAGAAAATAGTACTTAATCAAGGACTAGGAGCAGCTGTTGCAGATAAGAAAATAATTGAACAATCTATAAAAGAACTTTCATCTATCACAGGTCAAAAAGCAGTCCCTACGTATTCTAGAAAAGATATATCAAACTTTAAATTAAGAAAAGGAGTAGCCATTGGTGCAAAAGTAACACTTCGAGGCACTTTGATGTATGAATTTTTAGATCGACTAGTTTCTGTAGCTCTTCCTGGCACAAGGGATTTTAGAGGAATCAAGAGAAATGGCTTTGATGGAAGAGGAAATTATTCTTTTGGTATTAAAGAACAAATTATTTTTCCGGAAATCGATATAGATAAAGTGAACCGTATCCAGGGAATGGATGTTACGTTTGTCACATCAACAGACAGCGATCAAGAGGCATTTGAATTATTAACAGAATTTGGCTTACCCTTTAAAAAGAATTAAGAGATGGCAAAAGAATCAATGAAAGCAAGAGAGCGTAAGCGCCAAAGAATGGTCGCTCGATATGCTGAAAAAAGAGAACAATTAAAAGCTGATGGAGATTGGGAGGCTTTACAAAAACTACCAAAAAACTCATCAAAGGTTCGTTTGCATAATAGATGTTTAATTACTGGAAGACCAAAAGGATATATGAGACAATTTGGTATTTCTAGAGTAACATTTAGAGAGATGGCAAATCAAGGATTAATCCCAGGTGTTAAAAAAGCCAGCTGGTAAAAAGATAGAATTATGACAGATACAGTTGCAGATTACTTAACAAGAGTTAGAAATGCCATTATGGCTAAGCATAAGGTGGTTGAAATACCAGCGTCAAATCTTAAAAAAGATATAACGAAGGTGTTGCATGATAAAGGGTATATTTTGAATTATAAATTTGAAGATCAAACGGCCCAAGGGACGATTAAAATTGCCTTAAAGTACCACCCTGTTACTAAAGTTTCAGCGATTAGAAAGCTACAAAGAGTGAGTAAGCCAGGTTTAAGAAAATACAGTGGAGCTAAAGATACTCCACGCGTATTAAACGGTCTTGGTGTTGCTATTATTTCTACCTCAAAAGGTGTGATGACAGATAAAGAGGCCAGAAAGCAAAACGTCGGAGGCGAAGTATTGTGTTACGTATATTAAACAAGAGATAAGATGTCTAGAATAGGAAATGCACCCATAGAATTACCACAAGGAGTAACCTTCTCTGTCAATGAGAATCATTTGGTTACGGTAAAGGGCCCCAAAGGAGAACTCACACAACAAATAGAGCCTTGTGTTGAAGTTAAAGTTGAAGAAAATCAGATTACCTGTTCACGAATTTCTGAAGCAAAAGACCATAAGGCAAAGCATGGTTTATACAGATCTTTAATCAACAACATGGTTGTTGGAGTTTCTGAAGGGTACAAAACCGAACAACAACTTGTTGGGGTTGGTTACAGAGCCACTGTTTCAGGAAATACATTAGATTTAAGCTTAGGGTATTCTCACAATATTGTGATTGGATTACCTCCAGAGATAAAAGCAAAGGTAGAAACGGTTAAAGGACAACCGCCAATGGTTGTTTTAGAGTCAATAGATAAGCAATTAATTGGACAGGTAGCTGCCAAGATAAGATCTTTAAGAAAACCAGAGCCTTATAAAGGTAAAGGAATTAGATTTAAAGGTGAGCACATTAGAAGAAAGGCCGGAAAAGCAGCAGCAAAATAATTTAAGATGAGCAGTAAAAAAGTACTAAAACGAATTAGAATTAAACGTAGAGTTCGAGCAAATGCCAAAGGCACTGCTGAGAAACCAAGATTTTCAGTGTTTAGAAGTAACAAAGAGATTTATGCGCAGCTTATTGATGATGTTAAAGGCGTTACCTTGGCTTCATCTTCTTCTGTAAAAGAGAAAAAAGGAAGTAAACTTGAAAAGGCTGCAAGTGTCGGAAAATCTATTGCTGAAGTCGCTTCAAAATCAGGAGTAAGTTCGGTTTATTTTGATAGAAACGGGTATTTATACCATGGCAGAGTAAAAGCACTAGCAGACGCTGCAAGAGAAGCAGGTTTGAAATTTTAATAAAGACTGAGAGAGATGAGTATTGCAAATGTAAAAAAAGTAAAATCAAGCGAAATAGAACTTAAAGATCGCTTGGTAGCCATTCGAAGAGTAACAAAAGTTACCAAAGGGGGGCGAACCTTCAGTTTTTCAGCTATTGTTGTTGTGGGCAATGAAAATGGCGTTGTTGGACATGGTCTAGGAAAAGCTAAAGAAGTCACAACAGCTATTGCTAAGGGTATAGATGATGCCAAAAAGAATTTGGTAAAGGTGCCAGTCGTTAATGCAACGGTGCCTCACCCTCAATACGGAAAATACAGTGGTGCAAAAGTATATTTGAAGCCAGCTTCAAATGGTACAGGAGTTATCGCAGGTGGTGCTATGCGTGCTGTATTAGAAAGTGTAGGGATAAAAGATGTACTCGGAAAGTCTTTAGGATCTTCCAACCCACATAACGTGGTGAAAGCAACTTTAGATGCTCTTTTACAAATGCGAGATGCTTACACAGTAGCAGAACACAGAGGAGTAGCTCTAGATAAAGTATTCAACGGGTAGATTAGATTAAAGAAGCATGAAAAAAATTAAAATAACACAAAAAAGAAGTGTCATTGGTCGGCCAAAGAGTCAAAAACTGACCATTCAAGCTTTAGGCTTAAGAAAATTGAATCAAACCGTTCAGCACAATGCAACAGAGCAAGTGATGGGGATGGTTCAAAAAGTAGCACACTTAATTGAAGTTGAAGAAGTCAAGTAATTATGAAACTCAATAATTTAACACCAGCAAAAGGATCTATTAAAACCTCAAAACGTATAGGTAGAGGTGAAGGTTCTGGTAAAGGAGGTACAGCCACAAAAGGCCACAAAGGTCAAAAATCAAGATCTGGCTACAGTAAAAAGAACGGCTTTGAAGGGGGGCAAATGCCTATTCAAAGACGAGTGCCTAAATTTGGTTTTAAAAACCCAAATAGAGTAGAATACAAGGCCATAAATCTTGATGTTTTACAAACTTTAGCAGACAATAAAAAGGCTAAAAAAATTGATAAAGCATTTTTAGTTGCAAATGGTATTCTTTCAAAGAATGATTTATTCAAGGTGCTTTCTAGAGGAGAGTTATCGGCATCATTAGAAGTTGTTGCTGACGCTTGTTCTAAAAAAGCAAAAGAAATCATCGAATCTAAAGGAGGATCAGTTAGTGTTCCTGAAAAAAAGAAGTAAGCAAGTATTGTGAAATTTATAGAGACATTAAAAAATATTTGGAGTATTAAAGATCTGAGAGATCGAATCATAAATACCTTAGGGTTTTTATTGATTTATCGTTTAGGATCTTATGTTATATTACCTGGTGTAAATTCTGAAACATTGGCATCATTGAGTCAAAACTCAAATGGTCTGGTCTCTCTTATCAATACCTTTGCTGGAGGAGCTTTTTCAAGAGCTTCTATTTTTGCTTTAGGAATCATGCCGTATATCTCAGCATCTATTGTGATGCAGTTAGCTGGTATTGCTGTGCCAACTATACAGAAACTACAAAGAGATGGTGAGAGTGGGCGAAAAAAAATCACTCAATGGACTCGTTATCTGACCATATTGGTTTGTTTGGTACAGGGTTCTACTTATATAGGCACTCAAATTCCGCCACAAGCAGTTGAGTATGCAGGGTGGATCTGGAAAGCAACTTCCATCATTATTCTTATCACAGGCACATTATTTGTCATGTGGTTAGGTGAAAAAATAACCGAACGAGGCATAGGCAACGGAACCTCTCTCATTATTATGATTGGCATTATAGCATCTTTTCCGTCTGCTGTGATTGGAGAAGGAGTGAGTCGCATCAATGAAAGTGGAGGATTAGTGGTCTTTTTACTAGAAGTCGTATTTTTCTTATTGGTTATTTTAGCTTGCGTTGCGCTTGTGCAAGGCACAAGACGTGTGCCAGTGCAATACGCTAAGCGTGTTGTCGGCAATAAACAATACCAAGGGGGTAGAAATTATTTGCCTTTAAAAGTAAATGCATCTGGCGTTATGCCTATCATTTTTGCTTCAGTTATTATGGTAATACCATCGAGTTTAGTATCATACAGCTCATCAATAGCTGAAATTTTCTCGAATCCATTTGGGTTTTGGTATAATTTCATTTTAGCTATCCTTATTATTGCTTTTACATATTTTTATACAGCCATTGTGTTTTCTCCTCAGCAAATAGCTGAAGAGATGAAACGTAATGGCGGATTCATACCAGGTGTAAAACCAGGAAAAAATACAGCTAACTTTTTAGATACTATTTTGTCGAGAATAACCCTTCCTGGGTCTATATTCTTGGCTTTGGTTTCTATTTTTCCTGCCTTTGCCTATTTAATGGGAGTTACGCAGAATTTTGCCCTGTTTTTTGGGGGGACGTCTCTTTTAATTATGGTGGGTGTGATATTAGATACATTACAGCAGATCGAGTCGCACTTGCTTATGAAAAAATACGATGGTTTAATGAAAGGTGGTAATAAGATCAAAGGAAGGTCTTCATTGCCTATCATGGGTTAGACCCTGATTTTAATAAGATGATATTAAAATCAAAAGAAGAAATTGAATTAATAAGAATTAGTTCTTTGCTTGTTGGTAAAACGTTAGCTGAGGTCTCTAAGAAGATTCAGCCTGGTGTATCTCTTGTCTCATTAGATATGCTTGCTGAAGAATTCATACGAGATCATGAAGCTTTGCCTGGATTTAAAGGTTTGTATGGATGTCCATCAACGCTTTTAACTTCTGTGAATGAGCAGGTTGTTCATGGATTGCCTACCTCATATGAATTAAAAGAAGGAGATGTGGTGTCTATAGATTGTGGCGTTAAAAAGAATGATTATTATGGTGATTCGGCTTATACGTTTACAGTAGGAGAAATATCTAAAGAGAAACAAAAACTTTTAGAAGTGACTAAAAAGGCACTTTATTTAGGAATTGAAATGGCTGTTGCAGGCAATAGAGTAGGAGACATTAGTGCTAGTATTCAGACCTATTGCGAGTCTTTTGGATACGGAGTAGTCAGAGAACTTGTGGGTCATGGATTAGGAAAAGACTTGCATGAAGCCCCAGAAGTTCCGAACTTTGGAAAAAAAGGCAAAGGCCCTATGTTAAAAGAAGGATTAGTAATTGCTATTGAACCGATGATTAACATGGGTAAAAAAGAAGTGAAACAACTTTCAGACGGATGGACAATTGTCACTAAAGATCATTTGCCCTCGGCGCATTTTGAGCATACAGTTTGTATAGGTGCTCAAGGAGCAGACATTTTATCAACATTTGAAGAAATAGAAGAAATAGAAGAAATAGAAAAATTAAAATATGCCTAAACAACCAGAAATAGAGCAAGATGGCGTTATTATTGAAGCATTATCAAATGCGATGTTTCGTGTAGAGCTTGAAAATGAACACGTTATTACAGCTCATATTTCCGGTAAAATGAGAATGCATTACATTAAAATTTTACCTGGAGATAAAGTTTGTGTGGCAATGACACCTTATGACCTAACAAAAGGTAGAATAAAATTTAGATACAAATCATAAGCGAAGAAATAATGAAAGTTAGAGCATCTGTTAAAAAAAGATCTGAAGATTGTAAAATCGTGAAGCGGAAAGGAAGGGTATATGTGATTAATAAAAAGAACCCAAAATTTAAACAAAGACAAGGTTAAGAGTTATGGCTAGAATTTCAGGAATAGACTTACCTAAAAATAAGAGAGGCGTTATAGGCTTGACGTACATCTATGGCATTGGACGATCAAGTGCCAAAAAGATATTGTCTCAAGCAAAGGTGGATGAAAATGTTAAAGTTCAAGATTGGAACGACGATCAACTCGGAAAAATCAGATCCATTCTTGGTGAAGAGTATAAAGTTGAAGGATCGCTTAGAGGAGAAGTTCAATTGAACATCAAGCGTTTAATGGATATCGGTTGCTATCGCGGAATCCGTCACAGATCAGGTCTTCCTTTAAGAGGGCAAAAGACTAAAAACAACAGTAGAACTAGAAAAGGAAAAAGAAAAACAGTTGCAAACAAGAAAAAAGCAACCAAATAATCATTAAGTATGGCGAAGTCAAGTGCTAAAAAAAGAAAAGTTAAAATTGATGCCATTGGTCAGGCACATGTTAATGCATCTTTTAACAATATCATTATCTCTCTTACAAACAACAACGGAGAAGTCATCTCATGGTCTTCTGCGGGTAAACAAGGCTTTAGAGGGGCAAAGAAAAACACGCCTTATGCTGCTCAATTAGCAGCTGAAGATTGTGCTAAAGTTGCTCTTGAAGCAGGCTTACGAAAGGTAAAGGTTTATGTGAAAGGTCCGGGTGCTGGTAGAGAGTCGGCAATACGAACCATTCATAACACAGGTATTGAAGTGATGGAAATAATTGACGTTACTCCTTTGCCTCATAATGGATGTCGTCCGCCAAAAAGAAGACGCGTTTAAGGTTAGAATAATTAAGATTTAAAAAATGGCTAGATATACAGGTCCAACATCGAAGATTGCAAGAAAATTCAAAGAGCCCATCTTTGGTCCAGATAAGGTTTTAGAGAAAAAAAACTATCCTCCCGGACAACACGGGAACAGCAGAAGAAGATCAAAGAAAAGTGAATATGCTATCCAACTTATGGAAAAGCAAAAAGCCAAGTATACCTACGGAATGCTTGAAAAACAATTCAGAAGATTTTTTCAGATTGCATCAAGAAAAAAAGGAGCAACAGGTGAAAATTTATTGAAGTTATGTGAATCTAGACTAGACAATGTAGTGTTTAGAATGAGTATTGCTCCTACAAGAAGAGGCGCTAGACAGTTGGTTTCGCACAAGCATATTTTAGTAAATGGAGATCTAGTAAACATCCCATCTTTTATTGTAAAGCCAGGCGATCAAGTAGAAGTTAGAGAACGCTCAAAGTCACTAGAAGCCATTAGCAATTCAATTGCCTTAGGCCGAAAAGGACACTATCCTTGGGTAGAGTTTGACAACACATCCTTAAAAGGAACATTTTTAAATCAACCAGAAAGAGAAGAAATCCCAGAGAATATTAACGAACAACTTATTGTAGAACTTTATTCAAAGTAATTTAATCATTATTTACACGCAATTATTATGGCAATTTTAGATTTTCAAAAACCAGACAAAGTCATTATGCTTGAAGCCGACAATTACTTCGGTAAGTTCGAGTTTAGACCACTAGAACCAGGATACGGACAAACCGTTGGTAATGCTCTTCGTAGAATTTTACTTTCTTCTTTAGAAGGTTTTGCAATTTCAGCGATCAAGATTGAAGGCGTCGATCATGAATTTTCTACCATCAAAGGTGTTGTGGAAGATGTTACGGAGGTGATCTTAAA
The DNA here is from genome assembly GCA_020629755.1 of Flavobacteriales bacterium. Lineage (GTDB taxonomy): Bacteria > Bacteroidota > Bacteroidia > Flavobacteriales_G > JALEGO01 > JAHDHZ01. The sequence continues at coordinate 43,094 of JAHDCS010000007.1, forward strand.
CCTTAAACAAGTAAGATTTAAGCAACAAATAGAAGATGTTGATTCAGAAGTAATTTCAGTTACAGTAAAAGGCAAAGATAGCTTCACTGGAGAAGACATTGCTAAGTCTGCCTCTGCATTTCAAGTACTAAATCCAGACTTTGTAATATGTACCCTTGATCCTAAAGTGAGTATGTCTCTTGAGTTAACAGTAAATAAAGGGCGCGGATATGTGCCTGCTGAAGAACAAGAAATGGGTGAAAAAGCGCTTGGTGTAGTGCCTATAGATGCTATTTATACGCCAATTAAGAACGTTAAATATGCCGTAGAGAATTTTAGAGTAGAACAAAAAACAGATTATGAGAAGTTAATCTTTGATATTAAAACAGATGGTTCTATACATCCTAAAGATGCGCTTCAAGAAGCGGCTAAGATATTGATTCACCATTTTATGCTCTTCTCTGATGAGCGTATTACATTGGATGCGCCTACTAAATCTAGTGAAGAAGAGTTCGATGAAGCATCTTTACACATGCGTCAATTACTTAAAACAAGATTAGTAGATATGGACTTGTCAGTACGTGCCTTAAATTGTTTAAAGTCAGCTGATGTTGATACTCTAGGAGATCTTGTAACTTTTCAGAAAAGTGATTTATTAAAGTTTAGAAACTTTGGTAAAAAGTCATTAACCGAGTTAGAAGAATTGGTTGATGTAAAGGGTTTGTCTTTTGGGATGAATCTTTCGAAATACAAGTTAGATAAAGAATAATATTCGTGTTTAAAGCATAATAAAATGAGACACAATAATAAAGTTAATTCCTTAGGAAGAAAGCCTGCCCACAGAAAGGCCCTAATGAAAAACATGGCTAATGCATTGATTACCCATAAAAGAATCAATACCACTTTAGCTAAAGCAAAAGAACTTAGAAAGTATGTTGAGCCATTGATTACAAAATCAAAGCAAGACACACAGCATTCTAGACGAGTTGTTTTTAGTTATTTGCAGGATAAAACATCTGTCACTGAACTTTTTAGAACCATCTCGCCAAAAGTTTCTAACCGAAACGGAGGGTACACACGTATTCTTAAGACGGGATTTCGTCAAGGGGATAGTGCTGAAATGTGCATGATGGAATTGGTTGATTTTAATGAGTTGTACACAACAAATACGGGTGCAAAATCAGCTAAGAAAACAACGCGTAGAGGCAGATCAAAAAAGAAAGCAGAAGATACTTCAGCTAAAGCAGAGGTGAGCACAGCACAGCCTAATCAGGCTAAGTCAGAAGCTAATCCTTCTACACAAGCGCCTGAAGCTTCTGCAGATCAGTCAAAAGCGGCAGAATAATTTTTTATCTAAAAAAGATTAACCACAATTACAAAGGGAGTAAGTGTATACTTACTCCCTTTTTTTATGCATAGTTTTTTCTGTCAGTTGATAACTGATATATCTTTATATGAAAGACTCTCAATAAAAAACATTAGATTAGCACTACCAATATGTCAAGTAAAGCTGTTCTGGTTTTAGAAGATGGTTCTTTTTTTGAAGGAATTTCAGTTGGTCACAAAAATCAAGTGATTGGCGAAATCTGTTTCAATACTACCATGACAGGATATCAAGAAGTTTTTTCTGATCCATCTTATTATGGGCAAATTATCACCATGACCACCTCCCATATAGGAAATTACGGCGTGCATAAAGAAGACATGGAGTCTGATCGTATTATGATAAGAGGATTGGTGTGTAATGAATTAACAGAGAAGTATTCTAGACCAAGGTCTGCAAAAGGGTTAGATCAATTTTTAAAACAAAACAAAATCACTGGCATTAAAGGAGTTGACACCAGAAAATTAGTGCGTCATATTCGGTCTAAAGGGGCTATGAATGCCATTATTTCAGCTATAGAAACAGATGTTAAACTCTTGCAAAAAAAGCTAAAAAAAGCGCCAAAGATGGAAGGCTTAGAGCTCTCTTCAAAAGTTTCTTGTCAAAAAGCGTATACGGTTGGGGCAAGAACGTCTGATTTACGTGTAGCCCTGCTTGACTTGGGTACAAAAACAAATATAATACGGTGTTTAACAGACAGAGGGGCATATGTTAAGGTGTTTCCGATTGGGTCAACTTATAAAGAGATATTGTCTTTTAAGCCAAGAGGTATTATGTTAAGTAATGGCCCTGGAGATCCATCCGTAATGAAAAAAACAATTACACTTGCTAAAAAACTGATTGATTCAAAAATTCCTGTTTTTGGGATTTGTCTGGGGCATCAAATTATGGCCTTATCTCAAGGAATACCCACGTATAAAATGCATAATGGACACAGAGGTGTGAATCATCCGGTGCTTAATTTAAACACGAAGAAAGCCGAGGTGACCTCTCAAAATCATGGTTTTGTTGTGGATTTTAATGCGGCTAAAAAAACGAAAAACATAGAGGTTACCCATATACATTTAAACGATCAAACCTTAGCAGGCATAAAGATTAAAAACACTCCTTCTTTTTCTGTGCAGTTTCATCCTGAATCTAGTGCTGGCCCCAATGACAGTCGCTATCTTTTTGATGATTTCATTTCTAAAGTTAAACGCTATAATACTTCTAAAATATGAGTCGCATTACATCTATTCAGGCCAAACAAATTTTAGACTCAAGAGGTAATCCGACAGTTGAAGTAGACGTGTATACTGAACGGGGCGGATTTGGCCGAGCAGCAGTTCCGTCTGGGGCTTCAACAGGTGTATACGAAGCAGTTGAGTTGCGTGATGGTGACCCAAAAGTGTTTTTAGGTAAGGGCGTTTTAAAAGCCGTTGATAATGTCAATACAATTATTGGTGAAGAACTTCAAGGCTATGAAGTCTTAGATCAAAGAGGATTAGATGCTCATCTCATACAGCTAGATGCTACAGAGAATAAATCAAACTTAGGCGCCAATGCTATGCTGGGGGTTTCTTTAGCAGCAGCTAAAGCAGCGGCTTCAGAGGTAGGATTGCCACTGTATCGATATGTTGGCGGAGTGAATGCGACACTTTTACCTATTCCAATGATGAATATTTTAAACGGTGGCGCTCATGCTGATAACGCTATAGACATTCAAGAGTTTATGGTGATGCCTATAAACTTTACAGATTTTTCTTCTTCATTACGCGCTGGGGTAGAGGTGTTTCATAGCTTAAAAAAAGTATTAAAAGCTAAAAAATTAACCACTAATGTAGGCGATGAAGGCGGATTTGCGCCTAATTTATCTTCTAACGAAGAAGCGCTTGAACTTGTGCTTGAATCTATTGAAAAGGCAGGGTATAAGCCCGGAGAAGATATTTTTATTGCACTTGACGCGGCTGCATCAGAATTTTATGATGCTAAAAAGAAAAGCTATACCCTATCAGGTAAATCTTTAACCAATAAAGAATTGGTTCAATATTGGGAGTCTTTAGTAGGCAAGTACCCGATTGTGTCTATTGAAGATGGTTTTGATCAAGACGATTGGGAGGGATGGACGATGCTCAGCGAAAAATTAGGGCATAAGATACAACTTGTTGGAGATGATTTATTTGTCACCAATACCGATAGACTTATTGAAGGCCTGCAAAAAGGAGCGGCTAATTCTATCTTAGTAAAAGTCAATCAAATTGGCACCTTAACAGAAACTATCGAGGCGGTTAATCTAGCTCATATGAACGGATTTACCTCTGTGATGAGTCATCGTAGCGGTGAAACCTCAGATTATACCATTGCAGATTTAGCCATAGCACTTTCTACTGGGCAAATTAAAACTGGGTCTGCCTCTAGATCTGATCGCATGGCGAAATACAACCAACTTTTGCGCATAGAACAATCTTTAGGCTCGACAGGCCAATTTTTAGGGCCAGCTTTTAGGTATGTTTAGAACCAAATAGCAATTACAACGGCCCACTGAACATTATACAAACGCCTGTAAAGAAGTGTTGGTCAAAAATATTGCAGAGCAAATAAGAGTTAAATTTAATCCTCAATAGGTTTATCGCCCACGTACTTACCCCGTTTATAGATTTCGATTTTCTTTAAAATACCATTGTGGTATTTGTAATGTAAACCGTTGATTAGGTGGTAGTTTTTAAAAGTGCCTTTTTGTGATATCTGCTTGTCTTTGTTATATAAAGTGTGCTTGCCATTGCCGTTAAACGGATTTGTTTTTTTCTCAGCGGCATTTTGAGTAGCGCCTTTTTCTACTTTAGCTACTTTAGTGCTTATTGCTTCAATCTTAACATTTTCAGCTTTTGGTTTTGGCGCAAAAGATTTTGTTTTGTTGTGGTTTACTACACCAGCCTGGTCATAGTATTTCTTTTCTTTTACAGACCCATCTTTATTGTACTCCACAAACTCACCTGTTTCTTTGCCCTCCACAATTTTACCCACAATCATCAGTTTTCCGTTATCGTGGTAGTACTTTTGCACACCATTGCGCTTGCCATTGGCACCAAATACAAATTCTTGTCTTTTTTTGCCATTTTCATAATAGCGGGTAAAGTTTCCGGTATTTTTGTTCCGTGACCAATTGCCTTCTTCTTCGAGTCTTCCGTTTTCAAAAAACACCTTGTAATGGCCATTAGGTCTTCCGTTTTTATACTGTATTATGCTTCTTTCGTTTCCGTTAGGAAAAAACTTGATCCACGTGCCTGTTTTTCGGCTGCTTTTATAGTGGCCTGTTTCTACGACTGCAGATGAGGCGTATCCTTTTGATGAACTCATGTTGCCAAAAATCATCCACTTCCCTTGTTTGAGTTTGTTGGCATCTACCTTATTGATGGTATCGTTTTGGTAGAGTTTAAAGCTTTGTCCCCATCCCCCCAAAGACATAAAAAAAGCAAAAGAAAAGGCGTAAAATAGTGGTGCAAATAATTGGTTCATAATAAGCAGCTATCAGAGAAGGTACAACAAAAAATTGATCTGATGAAAACTCAAAAAGACTTTGTTTAATTAGGGTTGTTTAAGTCTTTTGATCATTTCTGCTGTCATGGTAGTTAAGTCAAATTTGTGTGCCCAATTCCAATGTTCTTTGGCAATAGAGTCATCGATACTTTTTGGCCAACTATCAGCATAGGCTTGCCGTTTATCAGGAGCGTAATCGATTTTAAAATCAGCAAAATGAGTGGTGATGGCTTTGTAGAGCTCATCAGGCGTGAAATCTATCCCTGAAATATTGTATGATGAACGTACTTTTATGTTTTCTTTATCAGCCTCCATTAGCTCTATGGTAGCTCTAATAGCGTCATCCATATACATCATGGGTAATCTGGTGTCTGGCTTTAGGTAGCACGTATAATTTTTTTTCATAAGTGCCCTATGAAAGATATGCACAGCATAATCTGTAGTGCCTCCTCCTGGTTCAGACTTATAACTGATAAGCCCCGGATACCGAATGCTTCTGACATCTACCCCATACTTTTTATGAAAATAATCACACCAGAGTTCGCCTGATAGTTTACTGATTCCATATACCGTTGTTGGTTCTTTTGTGCAATATTGCGGGCAGTTTATTTGGGGGGATGTGGGGCCAAAAACAGCAATTGAACTGGGCCAAAAAATCTTTTCAATAATACCTTCTGAGGCTAAACTCAACACATTAAAAAGCCCATTCATGTTTAAGTTCCAGGCAAATTTTGGGTTCTGTTCGGCCGTAGCCGATAAAAGCGCAGCCAACAAATACACTTGTTTTACCTTGTAGGTTTTTACCATTTTGAAAACTTTTTCTTTGTCTAAGACATCGAGTATTTCAAAAGGACCAGATTCATAAACGTCAAACACCGGGGTTTTTACATCGGTAGCAATTACATTGTGGTTGCCGTATTTTTTTCTAAGTGCTAAAACCAAATCTGAACCAATTTGCCCAGCTGCTCCAATCACTAAAATTGTCTCTTGTGTATTCATTTTGTATCTTTGCGTAGCCTTGAAACCATTATTACATAATATACACGATAAGGTTACGCTTAAAGAGAAAATTGGCCAAGAAAACTTCACACGAGTGACCATTTCTTTTTATAGATATGTTGCGATTAATGACCCAATAGCACTTAGAGACCAGCTTTATGCAGAGTGGAATCGCTTAGGCGTTTTAGGACGTATTTACTTAGCAAAAGAGGGCATTAATGCGCAATTTAGTGTACCAAAACCAAATCTAGAGATCTTTAAAGCCTCTCTTCAAAAGCATCAAGCATTTGAGAAGATGCCTTTTAAGTGGGCACTTAAAAATGACGAATCCTTTTTAAAATTAAAAATTCAAGTCAAAGATAAAATTGTGGCGGATGGCTTAAATGACAGTTCTTTTGATGCTTCTGATGTAGGCCAGCATCTTACGGCTAAAGAATTTAACGCGGCGATTGATCAGGGCGCAATAGTGGTAGACATGCGCAATCACTATGAAAGTGAGATTGGGCATTTTGATAAGGCCATTACGCCTCAGGTTGAAACCTTTAAGGAAGAACTGCCTAAGGTAAAGCAAATACTTGCAGATAAAAAAGGCGATAAAATTCTTTTATACTGCACTGGAGGTATTCGCTGTGAAAAAGCAAGTGCCTATCTAAAACATCATGGGTTTAAAGATGTTAATCAATTGCATGGCGGCATTATTGATTACGCCAAACAAGTGAAAGAACAAGGTCTTGAGAATAAATTTAAAGGCAAGAATTTTGTGTTTGACGACCGTTTATCTGAGCCCATATCTGATGATGTGATAGCCCATTGCCATCAATGTGGGGCCAAAGCAGATCAACATACTAATTGTGCAAATGTGGCTTGCAACCTGCTGTTTATTCAGTGTGATGCTTGTAAATCTAAATTTGAAAATTGCTGTACCCCTTCTTGTAAGCAGATTAATAGTTTGCCTGAAGACATACAAAAAAATCTTAGAAAGGGTAAGAAAGAAAAAAAGCGTTTCAATAAAGGAGTAAGTGATCCGATGCACCTGCGCAGTCTTATTCAAAAACAATTGCTTCAATCTGTAGATGTCGATTCAAAAAGAGCTTAAAACACAGGGCGATTTTCTCTTTAAGTATAGAAGTTTTTTGCCGATTCTTTTTGTTTTATGGGGGATGGGTGTTGTGTGTGTGGATGTTTATTTTGGAAAAGGGCATTTTTCATCTAATAGGATTCAACTATCAGCTCTTATAATAGGCAGTATAGGAAAACTTATACGGATGCATGTGATTGGCTATTCAGCTAGTGATACCTCTGGTCGAAATACTAAAACAGGCCAGGTGGCAGGTTCTTTAAATACAGTAGGATGGTATTCAATGTGTAGAAATCCTTTGTATTTAGGCAATTTTTTAATGTGGATCAGCGTATGTGTACTCACTGAGAATCTTTGGTTTTGTGGACTTTTCACATTAGTATTTTGGTTATATTATGAGCGAATTATTTATACAGAAGAACTGTTTTTAACACAAAAATTTAACACCGACTATTCAGATTGGGCTTCAAAAACGCCTTGTTTTATTCCTAACCTATTACAATATAGAGCCCCTAAACAGAGTTTTAGTTTTAAAAAGGTTTTTAATAAAGAAAGAAGCGGTGTTATGGGCTTATTTGTAGTGTTGTACCTTTTTTCAATCTTTAGAAGCTGGGTAAATAACCAAACACTAGAAATCGATACAGGCCTGTTGTTTTATTGTGCTGTTTTTGGTGTGGGGTTTTATATAACGTCTAAAACCCTGAAAAAAACCACTTCATTATTAGAGTATTAAGAAACTTAAACAGTTTCTAAGAACTCTATAAATAAAAAAGCCCCTGAATATTACAGAGGCTTTAAGTAAATTCATTTTTATTAAAAGAGCATTACTCTTTAACATTTACATACTTTCCTTTGATGAATTCATTGTAATATGAACCTTTAGAATTGGCATTATAGAATCCGTCCCAAATAAAGTAAGGAATGCCAGAGTAAACATAAAGTTGATTGTTTAGATTCAATTCTAATATTCCAGCAGTTTGCTTGTCACAACCGTTGTAAATAGAAGAAAAAAAAAAGAACTTCCTGTATTTTGAAAATGTTCGAATACAGGAAAATTATTGTTATTAATAAACTCAGTGGCTTCTGAAAAAGAAGTAAACGAACTAGGCGCTACACAAGTAGTGTTTTCAGAAGTATTACAGCCTGTACCTGAGGTTAGAATACTGAACACAATCAGCATTAAGAATAATCCAAAAAAGGGGTAACTTCAAAATTATCATCATGTACTTTGGATAGAGTGCATGATGTCACAAATTTTAAGACACGTTTTAGCTTTTTTAACAAGATTTTACCTAGCTGTATATTTTTAATTAAATACCTTCACGATCAAACCCTGTTGTATGCTCAAAACATTTTGTTTCGCTTGCCAAACCTTGCTTTGTTTTAGTGCTTTTGCACAAATTTCGCTTTCAGCAAAAGTGGTAGATGCACAGGGCGAGCCTATCCCATACGCCACCATAGCATTGTTTGAAGTAGACACCTCAGTGCTTTTAAAAACAGCAGCCTCTGACCTACAAGGACAGTTTACATTAAGCATCCCCCCAAATAAAAAAACACGACTTCAGATAAGTTTTGTAGGCTATAAAACTTTTGAAAAAAACATTGAAGGGTCTTTAGACGATCTGCATCTAGGCTCTATTGTTTTAGAACAATCTACTAAGGCCTTACAAGAAGTTTCCGTAGTAGCGCTTCGTCCAACCATTGAAGTTAAACCGGGCAAAACCCTATTTAATGTAGATAAAACCATCAATGCAGCGGGCACTGACGCCCTCACATTGCTTAGAAAAGCGCCTGGCACAATGGTCGATCATAACGATAATATTACTTTAGAAGGCAAATCGTCTGTGCAGGTGTATATTGACGATCGCCCCACAGGATTAGAAGGCGAAGAACTTACCGATTATTTGAAAAGCATCCCTTCCGATCAGATTGACCGCATAGAAATCATCTCAAATCCATCGGCCAGATACGAAGCGTCTGGCAGTGGCGGAATCATCAATATTATCATGAAGCGATCTGGTTTAGACCATTTAAGTGGTGCTGTAGATGTAGGCTATCAACAAGGGTTTTATCCAAAACAAAATGCAGCATTGGGTCTGAACTATAAAAAAAATAAATGGAGCCTTTACTCAAATTACTCGGTCAGAAACAAGAAGAATCGCAGTTTTCAAAATGCAGATAGACAGCTATTTCAACGTACATTCATTACAAATTCTGTAGATCAGTCTTATAGAAGATCACATAGAATTAAATTAGGAGCAGATTATACATTAGGCAAATTTCACACCATAGGCGCTTTTGTAAGTGTTATGCAAAGCCCAGAGATGCCATCTAATAGTTTATCTACTTCAGAAAACATCTTCAATGGGCAATTAGATCAAGAGATTTGCTCTGCTTCAGAGGTTCTTAAGAAATTTCAGCGTAAACTCTATACGTTAAATTACACGTTTAAAGACACCAACGATCACTTTTTTAGCATCCAAACAGACATCAATACGCGCAGATTTAATCGCAACATGCTTCAAAATAACACATTTTCTGATTCAATAGGCATAGTACAGAGTAAAGAGCAAATCATAAACCAAAGAGCCTCACAGGGGCTTATCGGATCTATAAAATCAGACTATGAAACTACAATAGGGACATCTGTTTTTACTACGGGCTTTAAAATTACACGCTCTGAAATAGACAATACGCTTTATTATGATAACCTTGTTGATCAAATCTCACTAGTAGCGCAAAACAATAATCAGTTTATTTATACTGAAGATGTATTGGGGGGATATGCAGAAATCGAGTCTGAACTTTCAAAAAAAATAAGTGTTTTAGCGGGTGCTCGTTTAGAACATACCCGTGCACTGGGTGAAACTATAGAGGCTGATGAAAACACCATTGAGCTCAATAGGGACTACACCAAATTTTTTCCTTCAGTTAATTTCACGTATAAACACTCCAAAAAATGGAAATATACCCTAGGCTATTCTAAACGGATAGATCGGCCAAGTTATCGGTATTTAAATCCGTTTGTAGTCAAAAGAGGGGCCTTTAGCTTTTCATCAGGCAATGTAAATTTAAATCCGGTGATCAGCCATGTCTTTGAGGGGGGATGGGCGTATAATTACAAATGGTTTGCCACGCTATCCTATTCTAAGCTTAATGATCAGTTTGATCAGTTAGACTTGGCTTTAGATAGCTTGTATACGATTAAATCTCCTCAGAATATTTCTAATAGTGAGGTTGTCAGTTTTTCAAACTCGTTGAATACGAGTCTACATAAAAAGATTAATTTGTACGCATCAGCCCGCTTTAGTTACACGCAAAACCGTTCTGCAATAGATGACAACAATAGGGTTGATATTGAGGCTTTTACCTTTAATGGATTTTTTCAAACTACTTTTTTACTCTCTAAAACCTTTACTATGGAACTCTCGTCTTGGGTAACATCACCAACGGTATGGCAAGGCAATTTTAAATCGGATTGGATGGGGATGTTAGATGTCGGGTTTCGACAAAAAATATTAAAAGAAAAAGCAACTATTTCGCTTTCTTTTTCAGATGTGTTAAATACCATGGGATGGGCGATTGTTGCCAACACTGGAACACTTAATCTAGATGCTTCAGGGCGCTGGGAGAGCAGGCAGATAAAATTAGGGTTTAACTATCGTTTTGGCAATCAAAAGATTAAGGCTAAAAAGCAAAAACCTGGCCTACAAGACGAAAATAAAAGATCAGGTGAAGGCTCAGGTTTTGGGATGTGAGCCTTCTTAATTCTTCATTTAATTATAATCGATACGTTAATGTAAATCCAGTTGCGGTTGCCGGAAATACTTGACCTGAGTTTAGCCCAATGCCAGGTTCAATACGCACGCCTAATAAAAGGTGCTTAAAAAGATTTTCTTTTTTAGAAAGCTGAAAATCAAGACCCAATGGTATATAGACTCTATAAATATTATTTTGCACTAAATTGGTTTGAACATCTTCATGTAAATACTCGCCATCCCAATAGTTGTTTGAATACGGGCTAACGCTCAATTGGTTTTGAGTTTCGGCTATAAAGTTTGAATGCGTATGACTATTTTTAGTAATGGTTTCTATATTGTTTATGCCAATCATAGCCTCAATACCTAATCCAAAATAGGCTTTAAATCTAGGTCTTTTCAAAGACGGCTGGTATAAAAACGCAGACGATAAAGTAATGCCCGATATATTCTTTTCTAAAGTGTAACTTTCATTATCGTAAATGTTTTCAATTATAACGCCTCCAGCATTAGAACTAAAGGTGTCAGAATGGGCTAATGTTTCTTTATAAAGGCTGGCAAGCTGAAAACTTGAGGTAAAATAGCCAATGCTTCCTTCAATACGGGTGTTTTTATTTTCAAAACTAAATCCAGCATAATTTTTGTTACTATGACCACTTAACCAATGCTGTGAAGAATACCCTTCAAGATCATTAGGTAATAAAGTACTATGAGGTAAATAGGCACTCATATTTGCACTAATATTGCCTCCATTTATTCCGATAGTCATAAACCCCATAAAAAAACCAGAGAGTTTATATGAATTTTCTTGATGTTTTGATGAGTCTATTTGAGAAAAAATAATAGTTGGAGCAAAAAGAAGTGCGATGATTAGAGATGTGAAATATTTCATGTTTAATTTTTTAAGTGTTATGTATTATGTATTATAGATTGATTTTGAGCGTTAAAATTTATAAACCAATTGAAATTCTCCTCTTGGTTTAAAATGGCCTTCTAAGTCAAGCCTTTTTTTAAAGCCATCTTCAGTAAAGTTAAGGTTGAAGGTAATGCCTGGTAATGTTTGAAGAGCAGCATAAAATTTTTCTGAAAAATGATATTGAACACCTAATAAGTAACCTATTTTAGGCCTTAGGTAAATGTTTGAGGTTTTTATATCTTCGGTATACTCAGTCTGGGCAAAAATTTTCTGATTAAGATAAGAAAGATAAAGAGAGGGTGCAAATCCGTGAATAAACCTCATTTTTTCACCTATTTCTTTTCTTTTTTCAAAGATTAATCCAAAGCTTCCGGCAAAACGACCTGATTTTGATACTGAATCTCGCTGCGTATCGATTCCAAAATCACCAAAGCGGTACTGGAGGTATTTGTTGGGCTTGGTGTTTTTTTTCAAGACAAACCTAAAGGATTGTAAATCATATGTCCCAATACCAATCTCCATCTTTTTTTGGGAATACGAATTAAAGCAACAGACTAAAAAAGGTATAATTGATATATACGTTAGTTTTTTCATGAGAATAATGTTTAATTATAACTCACAAGCAAACAAACATCGTGCCAAAGAGATAAAAAGGTGTTTTTTTAAGAAAGAATTATTGAGAAAGATGAATAGGCTTTACATTATTCGGCACTATTCAAAAGCGCCTCAGCCTCATCAGCCGTTAAGAATTTACCAAAGTATTCGCCCACAACAACAACAAAACCTTTATTAGGTATGTTTTCATTCTTTAAGAGCTGTTCTCTAAGGGCAATGGCGTCTTCTCGTTTTTTAAATTCGCCCATACACAGTCGTGTTAATCCCTGAGGAGTTGGTGAAATTTCAACGTCAGGCAAGGCAGTTTTTACAGCCGCAATTTGATCTTGAGAGGCCGACGTGTTATAAGCGCCTACTTGTACTTTAAAAAAGATCATATCTTTATTTATAGGTCTTTCTAAAAGATTAGGGTCATTAAACAGCGCGTTAATTGGAGCCTGGGCAGCTGTATTTTCTAGATCCTCAGAGGTTATGTTTTCAGAAGTATTTGTACTTTGATTTGTTTGATTACCTGGAGTCGCAGAATCATCTGTTTGCGGAAGTGCTTTGCCCTGATCTATGGCTTGTTGAATAGCCTCCATTTCTTCTTTTTCTTCGGCCTGAGATTTATTGATAAGCGCTTCAAGTTTTTCTTTATCTGTTTGTTCTTGGGGGGATGTGTTAGGGTCAGTGGTTTTATTTGCATTTTCAATAGCTTCTATTTCTGCACGCTCTTCAGCCTCAGATTGGGCAATAAGCGTCTCAAGTTTTTCTTGGGCTGATATTTGGGTGTCAGAAGACCCGGTTTTAGTAGAGTCAGAGTTGTTTAAGCTACTGTTTAGACTGTCTGATTCATTTTTGAATTTATTCTCTAGATTAATCCCTTTGCCATCCCCTTTGAAATTGATGTTTCGTTTACCTTCTTCAAATAAGAACGACACTTTAAATTCTTTTAGTCCATTAAAGTCTACCTTAAACTCTTCTTGACGCAATTTAAAATCCTCCCCAAAAACATTATTTACCCTAACACTATACAACCCAGACTGTGGCACAAAAAGTATAAAGTCGCCCTGCTTATCAGATAAAGAAGCATAGGTGTTGCCTAGGCTGTCTGTGGCGGTGATACGGATGTTGGCAACAGATAAAAAGCCTTGAGCAGAAAACTCATCGCGTTTTAAATTAATAGAACCATAAATTTTATTAGACTTAATATAAGGGACATATTGAGTTAAGTCATTGTCAATAGCAAGCTCAAACATTTCGCCCAGTTGGTTGATGTACTCGCCTCTAGTTTGGTCAGAAGCTTGGGTAGTCACGGTATATAATCCAGAGGGGATACGCTCGCAGGCCACTCTTCCAAAGCGATCGCTCATCAAGTTCACGGTGAAGTATTCGCTTGCCGAAATATTCATAGAATCTCTTTTGTTATCAATGGTTACCATCACATTTGGTATGCCGACTTCGTTTTCATCTTTTATTTTATTCCCATTTAAATCTTTAAAAAAGATGATCTCAACATCTTCATAAGATTGACGGGGCTGATTAAAGTCAAAGACTTTTTTGATCCCGGCATTTAGATTAAAATCAAAATAAGACGACGATAAGGCCTCGATGTCAGCACGTCTAAAGTAGTAAAGTAAAAAATTACCAGTAGCACTCCAGCCTTTGCCTAAGTCGTAATTAGCAAAGTTAAAGAAGGATACTCTTGAGATTCTATTATTGATATAATACCAAGCCGCAATGTTAGAGTTAATTGTTAAGCGGTTGTCTAGAAGGTTAAAGTTAAAATATGGATTGATGCGTATGCTTTTGCTGCCTCGCCCAGTTTCATTTAAATAGCGCTGAGAGGTAAAACTTGGCGCCCCATAGTAATAGCCTAAAATAATACCATTTTTCTTAAACCGAGAGGTGAATAACACAGAAGCATTGATGTAAGGGTTTACATCAATAACATTTTGAGTGAACAGGTCATATTCGGTTACATCGGTATACCCCACCTGAAGAGTGGTAGAGTTAGAACGGTCTCTGGTTTTTCTTCGATTGGCAGTAAAGGTGTAATTGTAATTATGACTTTTGAGCTGCGGTGTTGTAGTTAGCGCATGGTCAAAAGTGTAGTATTGATATCCCGGACCAGTGCTAATGCTTGTTCTTGGGCCTAAGGTTTTGTTGTATAATAAAGAGTTTACATGGTAGTTCCGTCTTCCGATGTTTTGTTTTTGAATGTTTTGATCTACAAATGATCGATTCGAATAATTGCCATTATAGTTAAAATTTAAGGAATGCGTGATGTCTTTAAATTTATAATTGGCAAAAACATTGTTGTTTAATAGTTCACCGCCAACATCTAAAAACCAGTCGCTGGTATAACGGCTTGTAATCAAATATTTTAAACGTTCAATACGTTTTGATGAAATCGAAATCATATGTGCATAAGCGGTTTTAGGGCTTGTGCCTTTTAGCGTTACCAGTGGTGTAGAAAATACACCCGTAAAGGTATTGTTTAACGCATTAACCGTGGCGCCTATACTTGGCGCAATGGTGTTGGTGAAACGCAAATCGTCTTTTCGATAAGTAAGCCCTCCGTGTAGGGTAATGTCTTTTTGAAGTTGATAAGAGCCTCTCATACCAGCAGTAAGCACTGGGCTAAATACATTCTGTGTGACGGCGCCAAATAAGTTATACTTACCCTTATGATACTCAAAACTACCACCTCTTCCGTTATATGGCAAAAACCATCCCGACATTACAATATCACCTAGTGTGGCAGTGTAAGAAGGCGTGATGTAGCGCACAAACATTCTAGAGTACGTGTAATAATGCTCACCTGTAGAAAATGTAGTGCCAGTATTAAAAATATTAGGGTTAAAGAAAAAATACTGAAACCGGCGTCTGTCTTTCAACAACAAAGTGCCTTTTACGCCTGCTTGCAATACAACCGGATAGTTGTTGGTTACAATATTAAACGCGTCTGCCCACACCACTAAAGGAGATTCATCTTCTATAAGTTTATTTCTGTGTACGCTGCGTACCTTTTCAAACCAAAAGTTAATGTTTTTACTCTTCACATCATCTTCGCCTTGTGCCTCAATCATTACTCTGTTGTCATTTAAACTCGGAAAGTATTCGTTACTCGGTATAAATTCAACATCTAAGCTTAAGGTAGTGTCTGAATATGGGGGGATGGTAATGCCAGATTCAATTTCTTTACTTTTAATGCCAGCAATTTGAATTTGAGACCCTAAGGTGGTTTTGAGTTTGATGTTTTCTTCAGCATTGCCTTTATTTTCAAACGTAACGTTTAGCTGTTTAAGGGTGCTCTCTTCGTTGATTAAAACATAACGTTCATCTGAAGTGAGTTTCCAATCAGAAATTCTTGGCAGGTGTGCATAGGTGTATGCGGCCGGTATTAAGGGGATGTCTTCTTCGTCTACCAGCTCAACACTAATAACATAAGCGATACCTCCAACAGAGTTTTTTGGCATAGACAAACGAATAGGGATATTTTTTTGTTCACCAGGGCGAAGTGTAATCATAGGATTAGAGCGAATAGCCATAACACGCTTCCAGCCTTCTGGAAAAGAAAACTTGAGCTGTCCTTCAAAGGGTTTTTGTGAATTATTACTGATGTTTAATACGTTAAAATAGATTTCTGAAGGATCGTGAATGGCTTTGTATTTCACGAAATGTGCAAAGGCTTTATCCGTGGGGATTTTTCCTGAGAATAATTCTACTTTATTAATAGAGTCACTTGCGGTTACGGTTCCGGTTTCTTGTTTAATTTCTTCTGATTTAACTTTAGGGATAATGCTTGTGCCAGAAGCTTTCTGTTTCTGTATTACAGGGGTTTTTGAAGTAGAGTCGAGAGCTGAGGGTTCAGTGATTTGACTAGCAGCCGAGTCTAAAGGTGTTATTTGCGCTAGGCAGTCATTAAAAATGCCTATAGCTAACACACCTATGATTAGGTATTTTAAAATGTGTTTTGTCATTTAAAAAGCGATCGCTAGCTTTTCAAATATACATTTTTTAGAAGGGTTTAGGGTTTTAGAGCCAATAAGATATGAACAGTAATACTTGAGGAACTGTTAATAAAAGCTCTATGTCTACCGTGTATAAATCAGGCGTCTGCCCTAAAAGGCGATTGCATGGAGGGAGAGGACATCCTGAATTATTCCCGCCACACTCATATGAAATGTCAAGAATGGTTTGTTCAGGACCAGCCGCAATGGTATTTGGCACATGAAAGCCCGGAATAGTAGTGGCTAAAGCTTGATAACCAGAATTTAAAGCAACATATCCGCCGGTGGGGGTAAATTGAGGCGGATTTGGGGAATTATCTACAGAGCGCAATCTTAGTGTATTTAAAGGAAGAGATCCTCCAGCATCTCCATTAATAGCAGGTGTAATGGCTCTAAAATTTAACGTCCACCCAAGAATAAAGGTATCAATAGCGTCGACGGTTGTTTCTTGCATTTTAATTTTAATGCGTGTCCAATCCGTATAGGTGACACCATTTTCAAGCTTTGAAAATGAATTAAACACAAAGGGCACCAGATTGCCCTTTTCAATAAAAAAACCAGCGGAGTTCTGACCTAATAATAGCGAAGAGAAAGAGAAGAACAAGAAAGATATTAGCAGACGTATCATAATACTCTAAGGCAAAAATAAAAAAAGCCAGGCATAAAACCTGGCTTTTCATTTATATAACCTTTAAAACTAAATTAGTCTGCAGGAACAAGCACTAAATAAACATTAGTAATATACCTGTCTTGTGCAATACTTTGTTGAAGTAAATTATCTTGACCAGTTACAGCAAGCAAATCTGGTGTGGCAAGTTCCCAGTTAATCGTAAAATCATTGTCATCAGTACCGCCTGCTGAAGAAGCAATATTAGAAACAATTTGTGTGGTATTAACATTGGTTAGCGCAACAATAGGTTCAGCAGCTGAAGGGATAAGATCCCAGTTTGTACCTTCCGCATATGAGCCTTGCTCATGTAATCGGTAACCTACATTATTTAAGTCTAAGGTGTTTACACTACCTGAAGCAGCAATGTCTGTACCTACAAAACAAGCATCTTCTGCAAACATAAGGACATCAAAATCTCTAGAAGAAGCTACCGTGAAACGCGTATCATGAATTCTGTCGTTTGTTCCTACAGAAGGATTTTCAATGCCGTTAGTATACTGAGAAATGGTATTGACCACAAATTCTACATTTCCTCCACTCACAACGTTTAGTCGCATTGTTGTATTAATGGTGATTGCAACGGGTATAACCGAGACATCACTAATAGGCTGAGCCATAAAAGCGCTCGAAGCCATCGTAGCTCCAGCAATAAATAATGTTTTTAACTTTTTCATTTTAATTTAGTTTTAATTTTATAACGTGATTACATACGCATTAGTTACAA
Source organism: Flavobacteriales bacterium (assembly GCA_020629755.1). Lineage (GTDB taxonomy): Bacteria > Bacteroidota > Bacteroidia > Flavobacteriales_G > JALEGO01 > JAHDHZ01. The sequence continues at coordinate 60,728 of JAHDCS010000007.1, forward strand.
AAATGAAATTTTTTTTCACAGTACAAAAAAAAGAGAGCATTTTTTTTAAGTAACCAAATAAGCGGTTAAAGCAAAAAGAGTTCTAGATGTAAATTAATTCAATGGCAATTTGGGTGTCTTGGTTTCCAGATACCTCAAAGCTGACGTCTCCAAAAGAGGGTTTTGAAAATCCTAACCCTGGATTATTAGAAAATCCAAAGCCTTCCGTAGGGATATTTAAAAAATTGGTATTAAGCTCTCCATCTTGATTTTTATCATGAAACATTGCAATGGCATATACTCCTGCTGGCACATCAGGAAAAGAGACTTCCATATTCTCACTTGTGATGGGCGCAGTATGACCAAGGAACGGATCACTTTCAGCATCAAAATTTGCTTCAGAACTATATAATGCTACCCTGAAATTACCTTCGATATTGTCAAACCCTTGAAGTAAAACTTTCAGTTCAGTGCCTGAGTCTCCACCATTGCCTTCAGCCGTTACTTTATCGACTGTAGATGGGTCAATGGGCTCATCATCCTTTTTGCAGGCAGTAAATAAAAGCGCGAAGAGAACGATGTAGGTTAATAAATTATAATGTTTCATAAAATGATGTTTGTCTCAAAAAAAGCACATTAGTTAGAAAATAAATAAGTTTTTATGTGTATTGTTTATAAATCAGTGGTTTTGTTGAAAACTAATCTAGGAAACAAGACGACACTACTTTACAGGGGCTCCTTTAAAGGCATAGGCAATAAGGTTGGCTCCCATTTTTAAGGCTTTTTCTCTTACCTCTTCAGAATCACTGTGAATGCTTGCATCTTCCCATCCATCCCCCAAATCAGATTCAAAAGAGTAAAAACAAAGCATGCGTTCGTCATCAAAAATACCATATCCTTTGGCTGGTTTTTCATCGTGCTGATGAATTTTAGGCAAAGCATTAAAACGAAAAACTTCTTTATATACTCTGTGGTTTGAAGGGATTTCAACAAATGCCTTATCTGGAAAAACTTTTTTCATCTCTCGACGAATAAACGGATCTAATCCGTAATTGTCGTCTATGTGTAAAAATCCTCCTGCTAAAAGGTAATTGCGTAAATTCTCAACGTCTGCTTGAGACAGAATAATATTGCCATGCCCGGTAAGATGTACCCAGGGGTAATTAAAAATATCAGAGCTGCCAATCTCTACAATATCTTGCTCAGGATCAATTCGGGTATTTAATTTTGCATTGCAAAAGGCGATAAGATTAGGTAAAGAGGTTTCTAGATTGGCATACCAATCGCCTCCTCCATTGTATTTAACCAGCGCAATTTTATAGGTATAATTTTTTTGTGCTGTAGTGAGGATGAAAAGAACAAAAAGAATGCCCCAATGAATCTTATGCATCAAATAAAGCTTTTAATTCGTTAGCGTCTTTAGGATCTAGCTTGCCTGCTAAAATTAAGCTTAATTGTCTGCGTCTAAGTGCACCAGCATATCTTTCTTTTTCTTGATCAGATTCCGGGATAAGCTTCGGAACTCCAATAGGGTTTCCGATCTGATCAACAGCTACAAATGTATAGATCGCTTCATTGCACTTTATGATTTCTCTGGTTCTATGGTCTTCGACAGTTACATCGATAAAAACTTCCATAGACGTTCTAAAAGAACGTGAGACCTTAGATTTTAACGTGACTACATCCCCTAATTTTATAGGTTGGTTAAATGAAACATTATTTACTGAGGCAGTGACTACTACACGTCTGCAAAATCTCTGTGCGGCAATGGCTGAACTGACATCCATCCAATGCAAAAGTCGTCCGCCCATTAAATTGCCAAGTACATTAGTATCGTTAGGCAACACTAGTTCTGTTGTAACAGCAAGAGTTTGAGAAGCTTTGATTTCTGTCATAGATTCAAAGGTAATATAAATACAAAATTTATGCCTTAAAGCATGTAACTTTGTCTTGCGATATAATAATTTTTGAATGTCCGTAATTTCACCTAATTTTGTATATTTGACTGAATACAAAAGGA
>JAHDCS010000008.1:0-52351 GCA_020629755.1 Flavobacteriales bacterium
GTTTGGTATTTGAACGTAGTTTATGCCACATGACGTCATTAAAATGCTCTAATCCCCACTTCTCAATTTGATTCAAGCTTTTTTTCTCGCCATAAAACGCGCAATCTTTCTGATCAAAAAAGTTAGCCTTTTCTTTAACAGACCCCAGCGGATACGCTTCTACAATTTTATGCATGACAAACAAATTGTACGCATTGATAAAAAACGCTTTTTCTTGATCCATCCCCTTTACATCATTGGCTCTCACTGCTTGTGCTTTCTCAACAAGCGCTTGGATCATGTTATCCGCTTTTAAGGCCTGATAATCTACGCGGCCATCAAGCACATACTTTTTTAAGAGCTCTCCATACCCTTTCTGAAACTCCTCAACAGACTGTGCAGAATAATTAGACGTCATCAATACCAACACCATCCCCAACAATCTATATGCTTTCATAACCAATACTTTAAAAAGTTCTATAAATACAGAAACGAAATAAGGCATTTAACCTTACTTTTGCTAAAATTTTCCGCAAGTTACAAATTTGCTAATCCTTATCAAACATATAGACGTATTTGCTTCAATTATATTCACCACTTATTTGATTATTATTGGACTTATCACCCTTTATTGTTTTTATTTATTTTCATTATTTAAAGGCGCACGCCGTCAAACATATATCCCCCCAAAAAAACAATTTTCAGAGCTCCCTCACATTACAATTCAATTGCCTATTTACAATGAAGCGTATGTGATTAAAAAACTTTTGTCTTCTATAAATAAGCTAGACTATCCGAAAGAAAAACTTGAGATTCAAATTCTTGACGACAGCACTGATCACACCAGCACTTTAATTAAAGAATTCATCAAAAACACACCGCTTGCGTTTCAGTTTAAACACCTACAAAGAGCGTCAAGAGAAGGATACAAAGCTGGGGCTTTGGATTACGGACTAGGTCTATCTAAAGGAGAATTCGTAGCTATTTTTGATGCTGATTTTGAGCCTCCTTCAGATTTTTTGATCAAGGCCATCGCCTATTTTTCAGATCCAAACATCGCTCTTGTTCAATGCAAATGGGGGCATAAAAACAGAAATGATTCTTTTTTAACCAAAGCACAAGCCATGGCTTTAGATGTGCATTTTAGCGTTGAACATATGGGCCGAAAACACAACAAAGTGTTTATTAACTTTAACGGCACAGCAGGCATTTGGCGAAAACAAGCAATTCGTGATGCGGGGGGATGGTCTGCAGATACCCTAACAGAAGACTTAGACTTAAGTTATAGAGCGCAAATCAAAGGATGGACTTGCGCCTATATAGAAACCATTGAATGCCCTGCTGAACTTCCGAGTTTTTTCAGCTCATTAAGAACCCAACAATTTAGATGGATGAAAGGAGGCGCCGAAGTCGTCAAAAAAATGTTCTCTAATATTCTACAACACAAAAACCTCTCTTTGAAGGTTAAACGCCATGCGGCAGGCCATCTTTTCAGCTCTAGCATTTTCATTCTTATTTTTTTAAATGCCGTTCTCTCACTGCCTCTATTGTGGATCAAACATCAGGTCGACTATATTGATAACGTCTTCCCTTTTTTATCTCTATTCTTGATAAATATCATTCTTATTGCCGTCATCTATCACTATCCCTTTAAAAAACATCAACACAAAGCATTCTATTATTTCATAGCAGAATTTATTATCTTTTTAGCCTTATCGATGGCTTTATCTTTGCACAATAGCATCGCTGTTATAGAAGGCTATTTAGGCATCAAATCGCCCTTTGTACGCACCCCTAAATACGACATGCAAAAAAACTGGAACCTCAGCGCATACACTAAAAATTCGTTTGGACTCATCCATATTCTTGAGTGCTTTATGGGGCTTTATTTTTGCTTTGGTATAGTCTTAGGGCTTCAACTTGGCGAATTTGGCCTTATGCCCATGCACTTGATTTTAGCGCTAGGTTTTTTTACCTTAGGCTTAAGTCCAATTGTAGATATATTCTTATATAAAAAACATGCGTAGATTTTTTTTGTTTTTACTTGTATTATTTGGGGGGATAAGCACTCAGGCTCAAAATGCCTTTGAAAACATGGTAGACAACTTACTGTCGCATACTGTCAATGAAATCACTGTTGATTCGCTTTTAAAAACTCAACAAGAGGTTATTTTACTTGATGCGCGAGAAAAAAAAGAATACAATGTGAGCCACATTGAGAACGCCATCTATGTGGGCTATAGTATATTTGAGAAAAAAAACATAAAAAACATTGAGAAACACAGCCCTATTGTTGTGTACTGCTCAGTTGGATATAGAAGTGAGAAAATCACAGAAAAGCTTATGAGAATGGGCTATACTAATGTTTCTAATTTACGGGGAGGGATATTTGATTGGACCAACAAAGGGTGCAAAGTCGTCAACAACAAAGGCGCAACTCAAAACATCCATCCTTTTGATGACAACTGGGGAAAGTGGCTTACAAAAGGCCATAAAACCTACCGATAACACATCACCTTAGATAGAGTTGTTAACAGTTTTTTTGTTAACAATATGTTAAAACAATCATCCACCCTAAAAATAAAACAGGCAGAATTATCGCTAACTTTGAAAGTATGGGAAAGGTTATAGCTATCGCAAATCAAAAAGGAGGTGTAGGTAAAACGACCACTGCTATTAACCTAGGTGCGTGTTTAGGTGCTCTTGAATTTAAAACATTAATCATTGATGCCGATCCGCAAGCCAACTCAACCTCAGGCGTTGGATTTGACCCAAAAAACATCAAAGCAAGCGTTTACGAATGTTTAGTTGATGATAAACACCCAAGAGATATCATCATTCAGACAGACAATCCAAATCTCGACCTTTTACCCGCGCACATTGACTTAGTTGGGGCCGAAATTGAAATGATCAACCTACCCAATAGAGAGCTAAGACTTAAAAAGTCCATTGAACAACTGCGGGCTGTATATGATTTTATCTTGATTGATTGCTCACCTTCTCTTGGATTAATCACTGTCAATAGTCTTTGTGCTTCAGATTCTGTGATAATCCCCATTCAGTGCGAGTACTTCGCCTTAGAAGGCCTTGGCAAACTTTTGAACACCATTAAAATAGTGCAAAACAAACTTAATCCTGATTTGGGCGTTGAGGGAATGCTTTTGACCATGTACGATCAAAGGTTGAGACTTGCTAACCAAGTGGTTGAAGAAGTGAAAACCCACTTTCAAGAAATGGTCTTTGATACCATTATTAGCCGCAATACTAAATTAAGCGAAGCCCCCGGACACGGACAAACTATTATTATGTACGATGCTACATGTTCTGGCGCTACAAACTACTTAAACCTTGCCCGTGAGATTCTTCAAAAAAATGAACTCACCAAAATTTCTAAAGAAGAAAAAATTCTAAACTGATTTAGACACTGTTTAAGTTTCTTAGACCTTTTGCGCTTCTTTAAATTTTTTAGGCGACATACCTTGTTTGTTTTCAAAGAACTTAGTGAAATGAGCCGCGTCAAAAAAACCAAGGGTAAACGCAATTTCTTTTACACTCATCTCACTAAACAAGAGCAGCTTACAAGCCGCATCAAACAATCTTATTTGAATAATCTCTTTAGGAGAGAGCCCTATGGTTTCAGTCGTTTTTTTAGTTAACTGTGTAGGGCTTATATGCAATAGCTGAGCGTAAAAAACAGCCTTATGTTCAGTTGTATAATGCTGTTCTAACAGATATAAGAATGATTTAACTACCGGATCATTAATGCTTGTTTCATTTTTAAACACAGACATCAGCTTAGACAAAATAATGGTTAAATACGCATTGGTAATAGCATTAATTTTGTTTTTAGTGCGTATAATTTCTTTCTCTAAGAGCTTTTGAAGCGCCCAAATTTCATTGAATAACCCAGGTTCTATATCCAACACATGATTGGCATTTAAAAAATGAAAAAATGGATACTCTAAAGAAAAATCTTTATCTGGGCTAATAAATTTTTCAAAAATAATAACCACACCTTCTGTATCGCTTCCTTGGTTTAAGAGATGGATGTGCTGTGGTGAAATAATATGTGCAGAACACTCTGAAACAACGTATTTCTTTTGGTTTATCACATGAGAACCACTGCCTGTTTTAAAAAGCATAATCTCAAAATAATTATGCCGATGCGGTCTTCTACTTTCATATCGATCTGGCGCATGAATAGACTCAACATATATCGACGCCTGATCTTTAGGATAGGCATACGAGGGCACTTCTATTTTTTTATTTACAGACAAACTAACGCTTTTAAAAGGAATGTATCAACCGGATACGTCCCCCATGTGTTATTTCTATATACAATCTTAGGTCTTGTCATTAAACTCTCCAATGTATTTGCTGAAATATCATAAAACGAGAACCATTCTGAATTTTGACCTAAATTTAAAACAACGCCATACCTTTGAGACGTAGTGAGAAGACCATTTTGTTGATCATACAATTCTACAACAGGGTATTGCCCGTTATATACCTCTATACTTGAAAGGATTTCAAAATTCACTTGTGCCCCTATAGAATCTGGATTGTTATAATTATTATTTGGACTGATTTGCCAATTTACAATACATATATCAGATGAAGAATTGCCTGAATCACATGCAGAAAATCCTAATAGGAAATAGACTAAAGCACCTAAAAAAAGGGTATATACTTTCATACTTATAATTTTAATTATTTAATAACCAGCTTTAAATGATGAACCTGCACATCATTAAGTTGAAAAGAGAGGTAATAATGCCCTGGACTATATTGTCTTTTACTCTTACACTCGTGTTTGTATTTTCCTTTATCCTGGGTTTTATCAAGTAATGTTTCAATCAAGTTTGCCTGACTATCGTATAAATTTAACATCACCCTTCCTTTTTGATATACCCCATATTGTATCTGAAAAGTTTGGTGGTTTGTTATTGGATTTGGGCTTACCCCATAAATCATGCCTTTGTTTTGGTAGATAGAGTGTTTCCCCATGGGTTCAGCCCCATCCCCTTCTATAATAATATCCCAGTTCCCAATTTGATGGCCTTGATTATTTGTGATAAGATCAATGGTGCGATGGGTAGCATCATAATTACCAGACTCTATAGAAGCAGCCGGGTCTGTAGCAATGCTTGAGTCTCCTGAAAAATACAACTGTGTAATTAAGGTCGGATACCCAGGGACTGTGATTCTAAAATGTATATGTGCAGGCCTATGCGTATTTCCATTTAAATACTTTCCAGGCATAATGGTTTCAAACATATAATTGCCTTGTGCATCAGAATAGGTTTTACCTCTTAAATGATATCCCCCCGAATTATCATAATCACCATTTTCATTGGCATGCCAAATGTCAATTTCTGCCCCAGAAATCACCTGACTACAGTCTAAGGTTTTCACTTGCCCACTTAATATAAGTCTTGTACCAGGTTCATTTACATTTGCCAATTGACCATCTATAATATCTGGCGGATTAGGCGTGTAAAAAGGGCCTTGTCCGTAATAATCTTCGGTTGTTGCCGGACAGTTTGGATCAGTCGTTTTTTTCTTTGACTTACATCCAGCTGCAATTAATGCTGGTGCCGTGCCAATAGAGGCCGCCGTAAGTGAAATCTTTTTTAAAAACTTTCGTCTATTGTTTTTAGTGTGATTCATCTTGCTATTGATTTTATCTTTTATCAAAAGTACAGACTATAGAATAGTAAAAATTGTAAAAACACGAATATTACAAGTAAAAAAAGGGTATAAACAGAATTGCTTATACCCCTTCAAATAAATACAAAAAAACTATAATTTCACAAAACGAACCGGAGTTGATTCATTAACGCTTAGTAAATAAACACCTTTCGAAAGATGCTCAATAGAAATTTGATTCTTATAAAGAATCCCTTTTTTAATTATTTTACCCTCTAAATCCATAATTGAATATTCAGAATTTAAAACATTACTGCTATTAAGATGTAAATATTGCTGACTTGGATTAGGGAAAACAGTAAGTTCTGCTTGCATTTCATTTTTTATACTATTCGGTGATAACTCATATTTAGCGATATAATTTAAGCTATCTGATGAAAAACCATTCATATTAAATTCACCACCAATATATAAATCATTGCCTTGCTGTTTTATTGAATTTACTTTGCCGTTTAAAACAGCAAGCGCTCCAATAGTATTATATATTGGGTCATAGAAACCAAAATCATCTCCAAAAGTTCCTATGCCGAAAGGTTCTATATGAAAATACCCTCCTACATAAATATTTGCATTAGCGCTTTCAAGCGCTGAAATCTCAAATTCTTCTGGTGAAGCAGAAAACGATTGATGATCTAAAAGTTCTTGTACTTGATTTGATGTACTTAATCTTGAAAGACATAGATTATAAGGAGCTGCATTAGAACATTTACTCCCTAAATATAAAAATCCACCATGTACTTCTGATGCCATAATTTCAATACCTACTTGGTCTAATGGAAAACTCCAAGATCCACTATAATCTTCAATAGCCAAATTATTCGCTAAATGCGTAGTAGACAAACCGTTTTGATCAAACACTTTTACACTATCAAACACACCTCCATATACTATTTTTACGTCATAATCTGATATAGTATTTACCCTTCCTCCAAAAAATTGCGCACGCAGTCTAAAGGAATCTGCATTAAAAATCCAAAGATCATCTCTTAAAATATTTGACGTTTGATCTCTAGTTACAATGCTTAAAACAGGGCTTGACGAACCTGAAAGTCTTGCTGGCCCCATTAATACCGCTGGGTTTTGATTAAACCCGCCATTAATTCCAGGGATTTTATAATAATTCCAGGTCCAAGCTGCTGTATTTTCTAAAGCAAGTTCACTACCAATAAAATCATTAAATGAGCCACACAAGTAATGACCAAGATTAGAACCATAAGAAATATACCTAGCATCTCTTATTATACCACCATCAATAAAATAAGGGTAACACTGTATCTGGTTATTTCCGTTTAAAAACCCAATATTACTGGTGCAATTTTGATCATTTACCTGCGAAAAATCACCACAAAATATCATGTCAGACCCCATTTTAATAAATTTCTTTACAGATCCATTTGTGCCATTACCTACGGCATAAATATTATTATCTGGCTGATATCCAGGCTGAATTAAAGCCAATTCATTTAATGTAAATCCATGTGTTTTTGCCCATTGAGCTACTCCTGGTGTTTTAATCTCTGAGAGGTAAGCATAATTTTCATTTTCGCTTATCTTTTTAGCTAAATTTTCATACCCAGATACTTTCATCAAATAACCAACAGCACAGTGAACCCCTTTATGATCAATGAAATAAGGTTGGCGTTTTGAATGATAAATATTTACAGGGAATATTTTTTTTTGAGCATATCTCTTTAATTGATCAAGTAGTTCAATGCGTTTTACTATTGTCTTATCATCAAAACACGAATGTTCAATATCTCTTAACATCCCTATAGTTTGATGAAGATGAAATGAAATTCTATCAATATCATTTTCAAAATGAATAGTCGATTGAGCATCCTTTAAATATTTTTGAAAGTTGTCCCAATTTTTATTCACCTCTTTAAGATGGTCTAATTTTAAGTGGTGCATATCAGAATGAATGTGGGCATAAACGTGAGACACAAATAAAAATGATGCAAAAATTGTTGAATAAATTATTTTCATATTGATAAAATTAAAAGTTTTATGTCAGAATAACGCATAAGAAAAAAAGGGTTGCCTGTCAAAAATACTTTTTTTTGAACACTTCATCTCCATGCCTACAAACTGCTTAATATTCATTAAATTTGTGCCTTATGACCAAGAAGAAGCCCGCATTAGGTAGAGGTTTAAGCGCATTATTAAAAAATGCAGAAACAGATGTCACCACCTCAAAAACCGATAGTAGCACACAAACTACCGCCGAAAGTATTTCAAAAGTCCTGATCTCTTCTATTGAAGTAAACCCGTTTCAGCCTCGAACAGAGTTTATTAAACAAGAGTTAGAAGAACTTGCTGAATCCATAAAAATTCACGGAATTATTCAGCCTATAACCGTCAGAAAAATGGGCTACGACAAATACCAGCTTATTTCTGGCGAACGTCGATTTAGAGCCTCTAAATTAGCGGGGCTAACAGAAATACCTGCTTACATTAGAATTGCTGACGATCAAGCCATGCTTGAAATGGCCTTAATTGAAAACATTCAACGTAGCGAATTAGATGCTATGGAAGTGGCTTTTTCTCTACAAAGACTAAAAGAAGAATGTGGCATAACCCAAGAGGCTTTAGCCGATAGAGTAAGTAAAAACAGAAGTACGGTTACGAATTATTTACGTTTATTAAAACTGCCTTCAGAAGTGCAAATTGCCATTCGCAAACGCTTAATCTCAATGGGGCATGCAAGAGCTATTGCAGGCAGTAATGATGTGAATGAGCAATTGCAAATTCTAGAAAAAACCATCAAAGAAAAACTCTCAGTAAGAGCCGTTGAAAAATTAGTTAATACACAAGGTAAATCAGCCACTAATGAAACAAATAAAAAACAAGCCACTTGGCATTTATTTGCTGCCGACAAACTCTCTGATAAATTACAGACCAATGTAACTATTCAGTCGTCTTTAAAGGGCAAGGGCAAGTTGTCTATTCCGTTTAAAGACAAGGCTGATTTTCTTCGTATCTCAAAACTTTTAGGCATCAAATAAAAATCTATTGCGCCTAGTATGTACCATAGCTCTTTTATTAAGTTATTATTCAATAGCTTTTTCTCAGACAGATAGTGTAAACACGCTTGTTATTGACTCTACAAGAAGCCAATCTATAGAGTCAGACAGCAGCAGTACTGCCCAAAAAAAACATTCTCCTTTTTTAGCAAGTATCCTTTCGACCGTAACCCCTGGACTAGGGCAAGTTTACAATAAAAAATATTGGAAAGTGCCCATTATATATGCTGGTTTAGGTGTAGGGTTTTATTTTGCCAATAAGAGTCGGAAAAAATACATCATGTATAGAGATGCGTATGTGTCTAGATTCAATGAACAAGAAGATTTGTTGCCCGAGTATAACCCACAAGCTCTTGATGACCTTCAGCAAACTGAGCGCGATAAAATGGAGCGTTTTTTCATCATTACCGGACTTTTTTACATCCTTAACATCATCGATGCCTCAGTAGATGCCCATTTATTTCACTTTGATGTTTCTGATGATTTAAGCTTTGATATTTCTCCAGGACAACCTACGCTTGATCTTAGTTCAAAAAGCATGCAAGCTCAGGATTTTTCATTCATGACTTTAAAAATTTCATTTTGAAGGTTGCGCTAGTCGGATACGGAAAAATGGGCAAAGCGATTGAAGCAATTGCAGATCCTAAGCAATTTGATTTTAACTTAAAGATTACCTCTCAAAACATTGATGAGTTTAAAAACTGTATACACTCTGATGTTGTGATTGACTTTTCTACGCCTGATGTCATTTTAAAACACATTGATTTTTATATTCAAAACAACCTGAAAGCTGTAATTGGCACCACTGGCTGGCATGATTCGATCAACCAAATCAAAGATCAGGTAAGTGCCTCAAAGTCTGGTTTAGTTTATGCTTCAAATTTTAGCATTGGTGTTACTCTCTTTTTTGCTATTGCTGACTATGCCTCTAAAATAATAAATCAAAAACCATACGATGTTTCTATCCATGAAACCCACCACACTGAAAAGCTCGATGCGCCTAGTGGCACTGCCATCACCTTAGCTGAAAAGATTGTGAAAAATGATTCTACTAAACACACCTGGGCATTAGCCGAGCAAAATAATAGCAAAGAGATTCTTAACATTTTTTCACACCGAAAAGAAAATGTTGTTGGCCAACATATCGTTACATTTGAAAACCAAATTGATGAAATCCACCTTACCCACAATGCTAAAAACAGAGAAGGCTTTGCAAAAGGCGCCCTGTTGGCCGCAGAATGGATTCAAAACAAAAATGGGTTTTATCAAATGAAAGATGTTTTAAATTTATAAGCCATGTATACAACTGTCATTATTTGTTATTTAATTGTTATCGCTTTTTACTGTGTAGTGCTTCCTGGGATTTTTGAAAAAGCAGACATTGAAAAATCCAAAGGCTTTATTCCTCTCTATAATTTCTATGTGTTAATCACTAAAATGCTAGGCGAACCTTGGTATTGGACTTTGGTTTTGATCTTTCCAGGCATCAACTTAATTATGCTGGCCTCGCTCAACGTAATGATTGGCAGGCGTTTTAATCTTTACACTCTTTCAGATACTATAAAACACATTTATTTGCCTTTTATTCAATTGCCTACTTTTGCATTCACAGACAAACACCCTTACAAAGGCCCCATGGATTGGTCAGATGCTCAGATGCGTGAAAACCGAAAAGCAGGCGATCATTGGGTTTTATTTAATGCTGCGCCCATTCTAGGACATCTATTTTATTATGTTTTGGGGGGATCTAAACAAAAAAACAAAAAAAACACTACTCCGGTGTTTGAATGGGGTGGCGCGCTCATTTTCGCGATTATTGCCGCTAGTATTATAAGAGGATATGCCTTAGAAGCCTTTACCATACCTACTTCATCTATGGAGAAAGATATGCTTCGGGGGGATTTTTTATTTGTCTCTAAACTGCACTATGGGCTCAGACTGCCTGAAACCCCTTTATCGGTTCCGTTTATGCACAATACTTTACCGGGCACAATTCCTTTTTTGGGCATAGATCTTCCTTGGAAGTACAAACCCTCTTATGTAAGAAAAGCATCTATCCCTTACACGCGATTGCCAAAACTATTTGACATCAAGCGCTTTGACCGTGTGGTGTTTTATTTTCCGACTGGCGACACGGCACTTTTAGGCTATACTCCTCAAACAAGCGAATTACAAGGACATAATTATTACTCTTTTTTGAGAAATCAAGCAAATATCCTTTACCAAATAGACTGTAGTCAACAAGCTAAAACGCCAACAGTAAATGAATACATTAATAAAAAAGGAATGTATGAAAATAAGGCTAGAACAATGCTTTTAGAAAACAACAACATGTTTGTAGATGGTGGCAGGAATGGTTTACAGAATTTAGACACTTACGGATATGCGGTAAGGCCCACAGATAAAAAAGAAAACTACATCAAACGATGTGTGGCCATCCCGGGCGATGTATTAGAGTTTAGAAATGGTGTATTGCATATCGATGGACAAAAAAATGAGGTGATGGGCACCCAACATTTTTATCAATGTACATTTAACAGAGCTTTATACAAAAAAGAACGGGCATTGCTTAAAGAACATTATGATATTACTTCTGAAGATATTCGCGAAACAGCTCAACAATCCATCTATTTCATCAACATGAGCGATCAGATTCACAATGAATTGACCGGCTATTTTAAGCTATCTAATTCTAAAAATACAACGCAACTTCAGCTCATTTCCTCTGAGATTACCAACGATCAAAAAGATTCTACCCTCACATTAAACAATATGGCCTTTGATATTTATCCTAACGATCCGGCTTTTAACTGGACCAAAGACAATTTTGGCCCACTTTGGATGCCTAAACAAGGCGAAAGCATCGCATTAAACGATTCAACTTACATTCTATATAAAAGATGTATTCAAACATACGAAGGCAACACATTAGAGAAAAAAGCTGATGGCTTTTATATCAATGGCCAGAAAACAGACCGCTATACCTTCAAACAAGGCTATTACTTTTTAGTGGGTGACAACCGTCATAATTCGGCAGATTCGCGCTATTGGGGCTTTGTGCCTCACGACCATGTTGTGGGCAAGGCTGTGTTTCGCTGGATTTCTATTGATCCGGATTTGCCTTGGTCAAAGTTCATGGATAAAATGAGATGGAGCCGCTTTTTAAAAGTCGTGCATGACTAAAGCCCTTTCTTTCTTTTTTTTTCTTTTTATTCTTGCCCTTCTCTTTTATATAAAGCTTTTTTACTTTGACCTTTATTGGGTGGATGCCCACTCAATGGCACCCACTCTTTTAGATAAAGACCTTGTGGTTGTTCAAAAAAATATCAGCCCTCTTCAAAAACAGGATATTGTTCTTTCTTACCATCCTTATAAACCGTTAAAATTAATAAAACGCATCGCCGCACTGCCCAAAAACACTCTAAACATTAACGATTTATATTACACTAAAAACGATAGTTTTTTAATCTATCAATACCGCATACACTTTTCTAAAAGCATGCACTGGCATGATTTTGAGCCTTTAAAAATATCTTCTGGAGGCAAACTAAATGCCTCGGGCAAAGATTGGCTTTTACCTTTGACACTTTCTCAAAAAAATAAAATTACCCAATGGCCATTTTATGAACATATTACCTTAGAAAAACTCAAAAATATCAACTTAGACAGTACTATTCACATTCCCGACAATCATTACTTTATAATGGGCGACAACAGACCTCAGTCTAAAGACTCCAGACATTTCGGGAGCGTTCCCAGAACGTCCATCATCGGCAAGGCCATTTATAAAATTGATCTTCAGGCTAAAAAATTTGATTTAATTTTACAAAAAATTTAACCGCTTGCTCTTAACTCCTTTATATCTTGGCCCTGTTAGTTATTATTCGGCCATTTTAAGCCATCATAATACTCCTGTTTTTGATGTGCATCAACACTACCAAAAACAATCTTACGTTAACCGAACCACTATTTATGGAGCCAATGGGGCCTTAAACTTAATCATCCCCATTCAACATGTGGGTCAAAAATTTTCTTTAAAAGAAGCAAAAATAGCACACGACTACCCCTGGAGAAAGCAACATGTAAAATCTTTTATCTCAGCATACAGAACCTCGGCTTATTTCGAGTTTTTTGAGGATGATTTCATCCCATTAATCCAAAAAAAAGAAACCTTCTTGCTTGACTACACCTATGCGTTACACCATTTCATTATGGGTATTATAAGCGCAGAACCAATCCCCCCAAAAAAAGAGAGCACAACGTATCTAAAAGAAACAAAAGACGATTATAGAAATGTGTTTCATCCGAAGCAGAAACAAAATACCTCTACCCCTTATCCACAAGTATTTGAAAACAAACACGGCTTTATTAGTGATTTAAGTATTGTAGATCTGATTTTTAACCTCGGAAATAAAACCAGTGCATACCTATGAGATGGTCTTTTATCGTTCTGCTTTTTGCTTGTGCGGGCTGTCATAGCCATCAAATTAAATCAAAGGCTTATGCCAAAACCGGACGCATTCCGCTTTCAGACACTACCCTGATAGATGGTTCAATGCACAGCTTAATTAGCCCCTACAAAAGTCGTTTAGACGATCAAATGAATCGGGTGGTTTGCACCTCAAAAGTCGCGATGCCTCGCGTAAAAACAGAACCTGAGTCTTTATTAGGAAATTTTGTGAGTGACTTGTGCTACAATAGGTTAAAAAAAGAGCATGCTCATATTGATTTTTGTCTTTTAAATTTTGGGGGATTGCGAAACGCTTTGCCTAAAGGAGAAGTTAGCATCAGAGACATTTATCAGCTCATGCCTTTTGAAAACCAAATGGTTATTGTCTCTATTTCTTATGATAGCCTACAAAGCTTAACGCATTATCTCGCTGCAAAACAAGGGCAACCTATTTCTGGTGCGACCATTCGCATAAAAAACCAACTCCCTGATTCTTTTACTATCAATGGAGCCGCTTTAACCGCCTCAAATAAAAAAAGGATTTTTCATGTTCTTACCTCTGATTACCTGGCAAAAGCAGGCGATCAAATGACTTTTTTTTCATCCCCCAAGAAACTGACGCCTTTAAATATTAAACTCCGAGATCTTATTATTGAGCATTGTAAAGATCAAAAATACATTAATAGTCAATTAGATAAGCGGGTAGAAATTTTAAAATGAAACGACGATCTTTTATTCAAAAAAGTGCTTTAGCAACTGCTGGATGGATGGCCACAAGCGGTTTTATCTCTTCTTCTAAATACACTAAAATCACGGTGCTTCATACCAATGACATGCACAGTAATATACACCCTTTTTCTGTTAAGCATCCAAAATATCCTGGGTTAGGAGGGATAGAAAGACGAGGTGCCTTAATCAAAAAGATAAGGTCTGAAGAAACGCATGTGTTATTACTAGATGCAGGTGATGTTTTTCAAGGCACACCTTACTTTAATTATTTTAAAGGCGAAATAGAATTTAAGGCCATGAGCATGATGGGCTATGATGCTGTTACAATGGGCAATCATGATTTTGACATTGGTCTAAATGGGTTTAAACAGGCTTTACCGCATGCCTCATTCTCTTTTTTATGTTCTAATTATGATTTTTCTAATACTTTGCTAGAAGGTCTAACTGAGCCTTACAAAATTTTTAGGCGGGGGGATGTGAGAATTGGTCTATTTGGTTTAGGCGTTGAATTAAAAGGTTTGGTTGATCCTGAACTTTATAAAGAAACTAAATATTTAAACCCCATTGAAATAGCAAATGATACTGCTTTATTCTTAAAGCAAGAAAAGCAATGTGATGTTGTGATTTGCCTCTCTCATTTAGGCTATGCGTATAACACCAAAAAAATAAGTGACCTTTCTTTAGCTAGTCAAAGCGCTAATATTGATCTTATTATTGGAGGACACACGCATACCTTTTTAGAAAAACCAACAAAAGTGAAAAATAAGGTGCATAAACCCGTTTTCATTAATCAAGTTGGATGGGCAGGATTGCATCTGGGTAGGATTGAAATTTTTGTTGCTAAATCAACAATTAAAAATAATGAACAAAAAGTTCACTTTTTTCACAAAAAAAACACCCTGGTTTAAAGGTAGTTATACTTTTTACAAAAAAAACAAGGGTGGTGTAGTTTTTTTTTTACTTTTTTTTCTTCAATATTTGTGGTCGATTAGCCGATAAGCCAATAATGACAATGCATTTGGCTTAAGTAGGTGTATTTTGAAAAAACGTATTTAATATGAAGAAACCGCACGAAAAATTGTGGGAAAACTGTCTGGATTTTATCAAAGACAATGTCAGTATCCAAAGTTACAAAACCTGGTTTGAGCCCATTACTCCTTTAAAGCTCAAAGACAAAACCCTCACAATTCAAGTGCCCAGCCAGTTTTTTTATGAATGGCTTGAAGAACACTACATTGTTCTACTTAAAAAGACCATCAAAAAACAATTAGGGCAAGAAGGTAAATTGGAGTATAGCATTGTGATGGAAAATTCTGCTAACAATAAAAAACCATATACCGTAAAGTTCCCAACATCTAATAGGAATGTGGTTAAAAATCAACCCTTATCTATGCCTATAGATGTAGATAAAAAGGTCATAAAAAATCCGTTCATTGTTCCTGGGCTTAAAAAAATAACCGTTGATTCAAGACTAAACCCAAATTACTCTTTTGAAAACTTCATTGAAGGAGACTTCAATAGACTAGCTAGGTCTGCAGGCTTTGCAGTTGCTAAAAAACCTGGCGGCACTGCATTTAACCCTTTGTTGCTCTACGGAGGTGTAGGGCTTGGAAAAACCCACTTAGCACACTCTATAGGGATTGAAATTAAGAAAAACAACCCTTCTAAAACTGTTTTATACGTTTCGTCTGAAAAATTCACGCATCAGTTTATTGAAGCTGTAAGAAATAACAACCAAAACGACTTCATCCATTTTTATCAACTCATGGATGTGCTTATTATTGACGATGTTCAGTTTTTCGCAGGCAAAGAAAAAACGCAAGATGTTTTCTTTCATATCTTTAACCACTTACACCAAAGTGGCAAACAACTTATTTTGACTTCTGACAAAGCGCCTGTAGAACTACAGGGCATGGAACAGCGCTTACTCTCTCGGTTTAAATGGGGGCTATCTGCTGATTTACAATCGCCTGATCTTGAATCTAGAATCGCTATACTAAATAAAAAAATGTATAACGAAGGTATTGAACTCCCTAAAGATGTCATTGAATACATCGCCTATAGCATTACCGCTAACATAAGAGAATTAGAGGGCGCGTTAATCTCTATTATTGCTCAGGCATCCTTAAACAAAAAAGCCGTTACGTTAGACCTCACAAAGCAAATGATTGACAAGTTTGTCAAAAATACCGCGCGTGAAGTCTCTATAGATTATATTCAAAAAGTAGTCTGTGACTATTTTGATTTATCTGTTGAAGTGATGAAATCAAAAACACGAAAACGTGAGATTGTACAAGCCAGACAAATCTCTATGTATTTCGCCAAACAATTAACCAAATCTTCTTTGGCTAATATTGGCGCACATTGCGGCGGAAAAGACCACGCTACAGTTCTGCATGCGTTTAAAACCGTCAATAACCTTATAGAAACAGATAAGCGCTTCAAAGGCTATGTTAGCGACATTGAAAAAAGAATTGTCATTCAATAATTCACCATTCAATGTCTAAGGTAAATGTATTAATGGTTTGTCTTGGCAATATCTGCCGCTCGCCTTTAGCAGAAGGCATCCTTAGGCATAAGGCTCAGGCACTTAATTTAGATATTCACGTAGATTCAGCCGGCACTTCAAACAACCATTCTGGTGAACAACCTGATAAACGATCTATTTTAATCGCTCAAAAAAACGGCATTGACATCAGCCATCAAAGAGCAAGACAAATAACTACTAATGATTTAGACTTCTTTGATTACATTCTTGTTATGGACAACATGAATCTAAGAAATGTATTGAATCTATCTCAAGGTTCTCACCACTCTTCTAAAGTAAGCCTAGCATCATCCTTTTGTGAGCAAACAGATCTACAGGCTGAAGTGCCTGACCCATACTATGGCGGTGTGGATGGGTTTTCTGATGTGTTTAAACAACTTAGCCATTCTATAGACGCGTTTATAAGCCGTGAACTCGCTTAACTCAAACACGGTGTATATTCTACCGATGGCTTTGTCTGATAAGCCAGAAGCATTCTTACACTTACCTGTAAACCTATCAGACTATATTACTTTAATTGATCACTACTTTGTAGAAAATATTCGAACGGCTCGTCGTTATATCAAAAAAATAAATCCCCTCAAAAATATAGATCACATTACATTTCACTTAATAGACAAACACTTAGACCATCAAGATTTCAAACCCCTTCTAAAGGCCCAATACCCAATGGGCATACTTTCTGAATCGGGCAATGCATGCATTGCAGATCCTGGTTATAAGGTTGTTTTTCAGGCGCAGCAATTAGAAAAAAATATTTACCCAATATCAGGGCCATCTTCACTACTAATGGCCTTATCAGCTTCAGGACTAAACGGTCAAAAGTTTAGTTTTGAAGGGTATTTTGCTATTGATCAACAAGAGCGCTTAAAAACACTAAAAAATATTGAGCGTAATAAAGCAAATAATAGCTTTATTTTTATTGAAACACCTTATCGAAATACTAAATTATTCGATTTTTTAATTGAAAATTGCAAAACTCAAACAACTCTATCCTTGTCTTGTAATCTAACAGAAATAGGTGCTTTTACCTCTACCAAAAGCATTAAGGAATGGAAACATCAAACAAAAAAAACAAAAGAAATAATTCACAAAAACCCTTGTGTATTTATTCTTAGCGCTTAAGAATTGCTATAAGAGATCTTTTAAGACGGGATAGGAATAAACTTGAACGGAATATCAGTAATGCTCTGAAATTCTTCTCCGGCTTCTAAAATATCTTCATCCATCTCTTCGTAATGCCAGCAAATTTGAATTTTAATGCCTGCATTTTCAGATTGAATATCATCTATTTTAGACATAATATCCATAATATATTTTGCTGACGATGAATTGAAATATTCAAAATTAAAATTGAATTGAATCTCTTTAGATTGTCCACTTAATGAGGCTCCAAAATTATGTATCCACTCTAATACTGGTTCATAAAACTTACGCACGTCTTCTGGTCTTGACTCTCCAGATATTTCAAAGAAATTTTCAGACGGATCAAATGTAATTTTAGGTGAACTTTCTGTGGCTTCAATCCTTAAGGCTTCCATTGTTTGCGTTGTTTATGTATTAGAAATTGTTGTTTGTAACCCAAAAAATACTAAATTATCGCAATAATCACTAAAAAAACAATCAATTTTATTCTTAGATTTCATCGCAATTTCAATAATGCCTAAACCTGCCCCACCTTTTGTGGAGATTTCACCTTCTAAAAGTCTCTCTAAATGTGCTTTTTTAAGGGCTTCTTGATCAAGGCTATTCACATAACTAATCTTCTTTTCTAAGATTTCTTGCTCTTCTTTTTTGATCAAATTACCTACCATAATCTTTATGGTTGTTTGGTCTGTAGAAAGCACTACAATACCATCTTTTTGTATTTCTGTAGTAGTAACCGTGTGTTTTAAAATATTTTCAAGGCATTCCACTAAAATGCTGTAGGTCTTTTTAAATACTCTTCTCTCTATGTTTCTTTTCTGCATATCAAGCCTAGCCTGACGAAGAAGCATATTGATCACCGCCTGATTAAATCCACCATGATAAGCCGCTAAAATACCTTTGCTTTCCATGTGCTTATACACTGGATACACAATGTCTCTTAGATTGGGGTATTCCTTTTTAAACTCAATATCCACTTCTAGGCTCTTATACTTTTACACCAAAAATTAACATATCATCGTATTGCTCATGATCTCCTTTCCATTTATCAATGGTCTGTTCTAACTTTATTTTTTGATTAGAAAGTGGCAAAGTGTAAATATCACATAAGAGTTTTCTAAATGGTGGATAGAAGAATTTTTTATTTTTTGGCCCACCTTTTTGATCTGCAAACCCATCTGAAAATAGATAAATCATATCGCCCTTTTGAATCTCAATTTTCTTATTGGTAAACTTTTTTCCTGATTCAAAGCCTTTTTTACCAATCGCTAATTTATCGCTTTTTGTTTCTTGAATCTCGCCCTCTCTAACAATGTAAAGCGGATTATATGCGCCAGCAAACTCTAATATTTCACCTGTTGAATCAATAGAACATACCGATAAATCCATGCCATCTTTAACCGCATCAGAGCTTGTATCTTGTCTTAAGGTTTTGGTGATTTCTTCAGAGAGTAAATCTAAAATTTTTGCTGGATTATACTCTTTGTGTTCTTTTACTACTTTATCTAAAAGATTGTGCCCAATAATTGACATGAAGGCACCAGGCACACCATGCCCTGTACAATCTACTGCAGCAAACAACACTTTTTTATTCGACTGATGTACCCAATAAAAGTCACCACTTACAATATCTTTTGGCTTATATAAAATGAAAGATTGGGGCAAGGCTTTTTGCACTTCCGCCAGCGGCGGAAGAATAGCCTGTTGAATTTTTTTAGCATAGCTTATACTCTCCTTAATGTTTTTGTTTTGCTTCTCGACAATTTCTTTTTCTTTTTGCAATTCTAAGGTACGTTTATCAACTTCTTTTTCAAGAAATTCTTGACGTTCTTTTAAACTCTTTTCTCTATAGCGGATATATAAAATAATAAGAGCTAAAAGCGCTAAGGCACAAAGTGCATAAAACCACAATGTTTTCCAAAAAGGAGGCTTAATGGTAAAGGCAAACTGAGTCGGTTGTGAATTTTCAATCCCACTATTATTATAGGCTTTTACATTAAAAATATAATCTCCTGGTTCTAAATTAGAATAGGTGATTGAGGTTTTTGACGATAAAGGCGACCATTCGCGATCAAATCCTTCTAAAAGGTAGGCATACTTAACCTCTTTGGGATTAGTTAAACTTAAACCCACTACATTAAACGTTAAGTAATTTTCTTTGTAGGTTAGACTTGAGCCCTCTTGTAAGGTGGTATCTTTAAAAAAGATCTTTACGCCATCTACATAGGTTTGAGGCTCAACTTTATTAACCTTGTCTTTGTGTGGTGAGAATTTTATAGCGCCCCGTAAAGTACCAAACCAAATATTGCCTTGATCATCAGTAAATACTGCATTTTCATTGGTTTCTAAGCCTGAAAATCCTTGTTGTTTCCCAAAGAGAGTAAAACTCTCATCTTTTGGATTAAACCGCTCGATCCCTAGACTTTGTCCAATCCAAATATTAGAGGATTTGTCAACCGTGATAAAATGTGTCGAGTTAGAACTTAACCCATCTGCCGCCGTATATTTTTTAAAGGTATTTCGATCATACTTCACCACACCATCCCCATAAGTGCCTAACCATAAATTATTGTTGTTATCTTCAGCAATACTCAAAATAAATTTTTCTGAAATCCCATCGCCTTCTTCATATGTTTTAAATGTTTTACCATTATAACGCGTTAACGATCCCCCCAAAATACCAAACCATAAAAACCCCTGAGAATCTTTAAATATTTTATATACTTTATCGCCACCTAACCCATTTTCTGACGTATAGGTTTGAATATTAAAATTCTGATCAATTTTACACACTCCATTGCGCGTTCCTACCCAAATGTTTTGATTATTGTCTTCACAAAGTGTAAATATTTTATTATCAGGCAAGCCATTAGATGTTGATAGTTTTTTGACAATTTTACCCTCCGAATTCAGAATGTTAATGCCTGTATTCTCCGTTCCGGCCCATATGCGCTTAGACGCATCTTCGCACAAGGAGATTATTATATTTTCACTTAGCCCATTTGCCGTTGAAATATTTTGAACCACTGGGCTATTGTATTGTTTTCGATCGGCAATTTTTGGAAAAGAAAAAATTGAAATCCCGCTTGTTGTTCCAAACCAAATTCGCCCATCGCTATCCTGGGTCACACTCCAAACTAAATTGTTGGCAAGGCCATCATTATGATTGTATACCCTAAAGACCTCTCCCATGTATTTATTCAGACCTATTTCTGTTCCGATCCAAATATTGCCTTCTCTATCTTCTGCAAAGGTATTGGCGTGATAATACTTCATTTCAAATTTATTGCTGAAAATATTTAGCTCTCCTTTTGAAAACTGCCCTTTTTCAAATACGCCTGTGATGTATTGCACCACCCCTTTGTCTTTTAAACCAATCCAGATGTTTTTATTATGATCTTTAAATAATGATTTAACATTATTAGAGGGCAATCCAGAGGATGTGTTGATTTTCTCTAATTCAACAGCATAAGAGGCGTCATATTTAACTTTATATACACCGTTTACACTGCTTGACACCCACATCTCGCCGTTAAACGGATGAATCATGTCGGTGGTGTACACTAAATTACTTGACAAAAGCCCTTTACGCATCTGAGGCTTATTTGCATTTGACACATCTAGTACGGAAACCGTTAAATCAGAGGCTACCCACAAATTATTATGTCCATCAAAAATAATTTTAGCAATTTTTTCGCTTTCAAGTTCAATTTGAGGTCTGAAAGCTGTTTTCTCTTTTGTCTTATAACAAAACACCCCGGCATTATCTGTACTAAACCATATATCGCCATCCGCAGACTCATCCATTGAGGTTATCTTCTTAAACTTACTGAATTGCTCTAATTCTAAATCAACAATAGAATCGCCCTGAATATAAAGTACACTTACACCTCCCCCCCAATGACCAAGCCAAATATTGCCTTTAGAATCTTTCATAGAACAGGTGACCCAATCTTCAGCCAACCCGTCTTTTTTGGTGTAATTCTTGAATGAATAGCCATCGTACTTTGAGAGGCCTGCAATAGTCCCAACCCATAAAAACCCTCTATCGTCTTGAATAACTGTTTCTATTTGTGAGGTGATTAACCCATCTTCTAAACCATAATTCACGAAATTGCCTGTTTGTGCATAAGAGCACACAACCACAAAAAAGGCACATAATATGCAAAACAAGCGCTTAAAACTATTCTTCATTTGAGTGCTGATAATTTCTTTCTTTAATTTTTATACTTTTCTCAGTTTCTGCTATCTCTTCAATGAGCTTTCTTTTCTTTTTTGAAGAGAGAAGCTTGGCGTCTAATTCAAGCTCTTTTTGTTCTAACAAGTTAATATATAATTTTTGATAGGCTTCTTTTTTTTGCAAAATTCTTTGCTGTATTTGCTCAGATAAAACATCTAATTTTCGACTCAAATACCGATCTTCTTTAGAATACGTGTAATAATCTTCCGTAAGCCCTCGTTGGGAGGCGCTTTTTTTATTTTGGTCTTTCAAATCTTTTATTTTTTTTAATTCTTCGTAAGTATACATTAGAGTTTGAAGCGTATCTTCTTGGGTTTGTTGTTCTTCAGGTGATTTATTGGAGGGATTGTTATTTGTTGCCACAGAAGATTGTGTAGGTATCAAAATAGGTTCACCTACATTTTTATGATCAAATCGACTCAATAAACTGTCGTAACTAATCAGTGAATGAATTAAAATCTGAGGCAAAGAATCTGGTCTTAATTTAGTCTTTATATACACCGGCCATAATTTTCTATTGGTGTCTGCCTCAAAGGTGTTCACATCTATATTTTCAGGAAAATAACCGGTCTTAGAAATCTGCAATTCTAGCTCTTTATTTAGGGGGATAGAAAATTCATATCGGCTTTGGCTTTTTTTAAGCTGAATCTGTTTTAACACTTGATTCTTCTCATATAAAGTAACGACTACAGAATCTAAATCAGAAGGCGAAAACACCTCTACTTCACCTTTTACCTTGAGGGATTTTTGAGCAAAACAAACACTCTGACATCCCCCCAAAAACAAACAGATTAAAAAAAGTCTTATTACACCCTTCATAGATGATTTAACGTATCAAAAAGAACATACCATGTTTAGACTTCTGTTCATCTTTGCCATTGGTGTATTCAATTCTATAGATGTACATGCCCTGAGGATATTCTTTACCATCATCGGTAAACCCAGAGAATTTTTCATTTTTTTTATTGGTAAACCAAATTTCTTGCCCCCACCGATCGGTCACCGTAAACTGATAATCTTTTTTATCTACAAAGGACAATACAGGGCCAATACTATCGTTTTGTTGATCGCCATCTGGGGTAAAGGCACTAGGCATCCAAATAATTTCTTTGATGGGCAAACAAACCTCATTTGAATTGCAGGTATCATGCAAGCCAAAGGCATTGGTGCCCGTAGTTTCAATGGCTTGCAGGTAATAGCATATTTTACCATCGATGTCAAGTAAGTCATAAAAATCGTCTTTGAATGTAAATTCGTTTGAAAAAAACGAATAAAACAATTCATATTCTCTCTCATTGCCTATAGTTCTGTATAAATCATAATAATCTGTACCACTTGAAGCGTAATTAAAGCCTTCATAGCGGTTCCACAAAAGGGTGTTTAAAAATTCGAAATCGTTAATCTTTCCAGATAATAAAATGGTGCTAACCGTATCTGAATAGGCATAAGAAGAGTCGCAACTCTCTAAGGCCTCTACAGTATAATAATGCACTTGTGTACCCGTCTTAACATTTTGATCTACAAATAAATAATCTGTTTCAAAATCTTTACCCTCTAAAACACCCACTGATTCAAAGCCCTGATCAGGAAATTCTGATCGTTTAATTCTATACCCTTGAGCCGCATTGTTTAAACTAGGCGCCGAGGGCACATTAAATCTTACAGCGACTCTCCCGTCTTCTATCACAGATACACAGTTGATGTAAATATGGGTAGGGGGCGTTATAATTTCGGATTGTATCTCTGACACATTTGAATTAATCTCATAGCCATCCGAACTGCGCACATGCGCGATGTAAAACCTAAAATTGGTATTGGGCGCAACACCTTCATACAAAAACCAAGTACTATCGGCGTCTACAATGGCTATCTCTTCAAATACGCCCGATTGGTTTAAATCTAGATAAATCTTATGTTCATAAATACTTTCGTTATCCGGGAGGCCTTCAAGAGGCGTCCATGTCAATTTGTATTTTTTCTCGCAACCCAAATCTTCTATTTCTAAGTAAGACGTTACAAACTCATTGCCTGGGGTCGACGACACATCTCCTGTAATATTTAGCGCAGAACATGGGTTAATTCCATTTCCTGGGCAAAACCCAACCGACTCAATATCATACAACACTGGGCCAGCCTTAGGGTCTGTACTCGGGTTGTTGCCATGCACAAAGGTTTGAAGGTTATTTGCAATGTTAGGCTCAAACCCAGCACATGGAAATGTAATATCTCCCGGACTGCCATGTATAATGTAATACCCTTGAATTTCAGTAGCGTCTCCATTAGGGTCGGGGGCGTACTCTAAAATAACTTCATTGGTTATCGGATCTACTGAAGCTGATAAAATAATCGGACTTAAAGGTGGGATTTCGTCGATTACATTCACTGAAGCTATACTTGACTCATTCATGCAACCATTTCTTGTTTCAATACGGACCTGGTAAGAGTTAAAGTCATTACATAAATTATTTGGCGGACTAAACAAAGGGCCTTTTGTTTTATCTTCATAAAACTCAGATCCTGTAATTGTATTACCGAACGGAATAATCGGAAACACAGGATTAGGACCACTCACCGAATAGTAATCACGATATAAATCGTAAGGGTTTGAAAGTAGACTTAAGTCTGAATTTGGCGAATTCCAGTTTAGATCTGCGAAGCCTGTTTGCGAGCCATCTTCTAGAATTGGATTAGCGAGCAATAATATTGTTTTGAGTACCTGACCTGGAGAGGTTAAACAAGTTCCTCCTCCTAAAGGGCAAGTCGAACCTGCACCTGTGTAATTGTATTCAGCAATCACATGATAGAAATAAACCTGTTGATTAGCATTAATAGAGGCATCCGTAAACGTAAACACGCCAGGAGCCTGAATGCCAACCTGGGTGCCTTGGGATATTAAACCATCAACGGAGCGAATAATACGGTATCCTCGAGGTACTATGTTTGGATTTAATCCTACATCCCATTGATTCCATTCTACAATAACCGATCCATCTAACTGAACCTTCAAACACTCTACATCTACTGGGGGGGCGTACTGTGCAAATAAATGCTTACCCACAAAGCAAAGCAAGCCAAAGACAAACCAAACACGACGCAAAACTCTTGTAGATGACATAATTATCTTTTAAAAAGATAACGCTTTCTTAAGACATAGCGTTGCCCTTTTTTTGTTTTTTTATGCCTCTCCTACAATTATCTGGGTTACCTTATCTGCTTTTAAATAGGCCTGACTTGTTTCTAATACATCTTCTGAGGTCATGTTTTTAAAGGCATCATACATCTGCGCATAATAAGAAAATTCTTGCTGTATCACCGTGCATTTCTTATACATTTCGGCATGTAAAAACACCCCGTCAAAATTACGCACCAATTGGCCTAAATAATAATTTTTAACCCTATGTAATTCTTCTTGAGAAACCGCTATTTGAGTTAACTTTTCTATTTCATAAAAAATCTCTTTACATGTATCCCTGGTGTGTCTAATACCGACCTCTGTTGAGATTGATACATACGATTGCTGCGTTAAGCTTTTCACAAAAGCCCCTATACCATAGGTATAGCCTTTATCTTCTCTGATGTTGGCCATTAAACGCGACCCAAAATATCCCCCCAACACCATCACTGCAAATTTTAATTTAAAAAAATCTTGATGGTGGCTATCAATGCATGGCAAAACCAATCGAATGCTGGATTGAATGGCCTCTTTTTTTCTTATAAAAATCTCATTGGGCTTTTGCAACAACACCTTTTTAAGTGGCTCACTTTGTTTAAAAGCACGAGATGATACCGCCTTAAAAAATCGATCTTGAATATTTTTTATTTGCTCTAAATTAACATCTCCAGCCAAAATAACATCGGCCTCATATAGGTTGTATTGAGTAGAAAAAAACGCCTGTACATCTTCTCTTTTTAAAGCATCAAAATCATCTACACTTAGTTTGCTGTAATACAAACTTTCGGGCTCAAATAAATGTGCTTTAACTGCCAAAGCCGATAAATAGCTGTTCTTTTGGGTCTGAACCAAAAAATGATTGCGCTCCACATCAATTTCTCTTTCAAAGGCTTTTTGTTCAAATACAGGCTCTGTTAACACCGAAAAAAACACCTCTAATAACTCGTTAAGGTTTTGTTTTAGTGCATACAGTGCCACAGAAGTAGTATCTTCTGTAGAGCCGCATACAAGATAGCCTCCGTGTAAATCAGTGGTGTAATTTACCCCCTGATCTGGAAATGACACGGTACCCTCTTTAAGTAATTTTTGAGTAAAAAAGGCTTGAAGACTCTTAGCCTGTCTTGCGCTACCTGCTTTAAACACCACTTCTATCTTAAGGGTTTCACAATCTGGTTTTTCAAATAAAACGGCTGGTTTACTTAAGCCTACATCAATTTCTTTATACGTGGGCAATGTAAAAACTGGTCGATGACTTTTAGGCGGTTTAGATCTTTGAAGCATCATTGTTTTTTATTTTTAGCATAATACAACACAGATGAATTCTCATCTCTAAATAATTCTTGAGCAACGCGGCTGATGTCTTCGATCTGTACGGCTGCATATTTTTCTAGCTCTAGATTTAGATTTTGTGCATCTCCTAAATGTTCAAACAAAGCTAAATTCATGGCTCTGTTTAAAAGTTCAAGCGAAGAAAACGCAAAACTCGATTGAGCTTTATTTTTAACGCGCTTAAGTTCATTTGGGTGGATGTGTTTTGTCTTTAATTGATCCAACTCTTTATCGATCGCTTCTTCGGCCTTTTCAAAGGAAACGCCAGGCTGCAGTTTTCCAGAAACAACAAACAAACCCGGATCATCAGAGCCTAAAATATAGGCATCAATAGATGAAAATAGCCCTTGTTCACGAATTAAAGAGGCCTGAAATCTTGAAGACTTACCCAAAGACAACACATCAGACACAAAGTCTGTAGCATGATAATCTTTGTGTGTACGACTGCACATATGAAACACTTTATAAATAGCATTTAAAGGCACATCTGCTGAATGGTGTAATACTCTTTTTTCTGTTTGTTTAGGTTCTGGGGGGATGGATTTTGATTGAGGCACACCTGAAGGGATGTCACTATACCATTTCTCAACAAGATCAATTGTTTTTGCAATATCAATGTTTCCAGCTATGGATAAAATGGCATTATTAGGCCTGTAATAAGTATAAAAAAAGGCTTCTACATCTTTTAATTCAGCATCTGAGATATGTTGTATTTCTTTGCCTATGGTGGGCCATCTGTAAGGGTGTATTTTATAAGCCAAGGGTCTTAATTTCAACCATACATCTCCATAGGGCTGATTTAAATAGCGTTGTTTGAATTCTTCGATAACCACATTTTTTTGCACCTCAAGGCTTTTTTGAGAAAAGTCAAGCTCTAACATCCGATCAGACTCTAACCAGAGGGCAATTTCTAAATTTTCTTTCGGAAGGGTGATGTAATAATTGGTTATATCGTTATTTGTAAAGGCATTGTTTTCACCACTTGCCATTTGCAAAGGCGCATCAAATTGGGCAATATGTTTAGATCCACCAAACATTAAATGTTCAAATAAATGCGCAAAGCCAGTTCTTTTTACTTCTTCATCTTTAGCCCCTACCCGATAGAGCGTATTAACCGCCACAAGGGGAGTAGATAGATCTTGATGCAAAATAAGCCGCAATCCATTGCTAAGGGTATGAGTTTGAAAGTTAATCATGTGCTTTTAATCTTATCTAAAGATGAAAAATACTCTTTTAATAGCATTTGCAAAATATCTTTAGCAGGCTTTACTTCATTAATAACAGATGCAATCTGACCAATTTCTAATTCGCCTTCTGTGAGATCTCCTAAGAACATGCCTTTTTTAGCTCGCCCTTTCCCTAATAACTCTTTAAGCTGGTCTTGTGTTGCACACTCTTCATAGGCCTTCTGAACCTTATTGTAAAAAGCGTTTTTAAGCAATCTTACAGGCGTAATTTCTTTAAGAGTGAGACGTGTATCTCCTTCATTTGCTTGCAGTACTTTTTCTTTAAAATTCATGTGTGCTGAAGATTCTTCTGAAGCCACAAATAAACTCCCTATTTGCACAGCCTGTGCGCCTAATACCATTGCAGAAAGCATGGCGCGCCCAGACCCAATCCCCCCAGCAGCAATAACAGGTATTTGAATTTTACCAAAAAGAGTTTCAAGTAAACAAAGTGTGGTGGTTTCATCCTTGCCATTATGCCCACCAGCTTCAAAACCTTCAGCTACAATAGCATCTACCCCAGCTTCTTGGGCTTTTAGCGCGAATTTCAGACTAGAGACCACGTGAATCACTTTAATCTTATGCTTTTTAAAAAACGATGTATAAGTCTTTGGATTACCCGCGGAAGTAATCACTATCGGCACTTTATGCTTGAGAATTAATTCTAAATGATCGTCTATTTGAGGGTAAAGCAAAGGTAAATTCACCGCAAAAGGTTTTGAAGTCGCTTGGCTAATCTTAGAAAGGTGCTCATCTAACACATCTGGATACATAGACCCAGCTCCTATAGTGCCTAATGCTCCAAATTCAGATACAGCATGGGCTAATCTCCAAGGCGAGCACCAAACCATTCCGGCCTGAAAAATCGGAAAATCAATACTTAAAAGCTGACAAACTAGGTTGTTTTTAAAATGGCTTTTCATTTTTTTATTCCATAAAATTAATCTAATATTGCCTAGATAAAGACCTAAAAACTGTGTTTTTTAAATCGATCAAAAATTATCTTTTATTTCTGGCTGTTTTATGCAGCTTATTGAATTCTCAAAAAGCAGTTGCTCAATACGACAAAGACTACGGTTTCACTGTTGGTGCTGTTTCTTATTTAGGCGATATTGGTGGTAAAGAAGATGAGGCTCGTCCATGGCTTTTAGATTTAAAACTTGAATCGACCCGTTGGAATTTAGGAGTGTATGGCAGAAAACGCCTTTCTGGTGATTTATACGGCCGTTTTGATTTAGGTTATGTTCGTTTAGAAGGCGCTGATAGTTTGTCTCAAAACCCGGCGCGCGTTGGTCGTAATCTAAGCTTTAGAAACGATATTTTTGGCGCTAGTATAAGAGGTGAATATGTCTTTTACAGCGATTTTGATGTGGGTAACTCTGGGTCATATGAAACAAATTTATCTCTATACGCAGGAGCTGGAGTTGGTGTTTTCTATCACAATCCTAAAGCCAAATATCAAGGAAAATGGCATGCCCTACAGCCTCTACAATTAGAAGGCCAAGAATACAAAAAAATACAAGCTAGTATGCCTATTTCTTTGGGCTTGCATTACACCATTAGAAAAGAATATAGAGTAGGTTTTGAAGTTGGATATGTCTTTACATTTACCGATTATCTAGACGATGTCAGTGGCAGCTATATAGATACGCTTGGCATGTCTGACATTCAAAAAGCGCTTATTTCTAGACCTGTTGAAGACGATATTAACGGCTCCTTGCCTTTACAACAAAATTACGAATATCCCTCACCCAGAGGAGATCACACGGATGACGACGGATACTTTTTTGCCACAGTTACTATCGGAAAAGTAATCAAGGGTAAGTACAAAAACAAAAAGTTCAACCCACACAAAAGAAGATATAAATACATTTCTTCTAAGCGTAAGAAAAAAAGAACCAAAGCGAAGTTTTAACAATGACACCGAATCAAACGGTGGCCTTTCATACCTTTGGCTGCAAGCTTAATTTTTCTGAAACCTCTACCATTTCAAGACAATTTGAAAGTGCAGGGTACGGTGTTGTATCGTTTAATCAGCCCGCTGCGTATTATGTGATTAACACCTGTTCTGTGACAGAAAAGGCCGACAAAAAATGTCAACAATTGGTACGGTCTATAAAACGGCAAAACCCTAGTTCTAAAGTGATTATAACAGGGTGTTACGCTCAATTAAAGCCTGAAGAAATATTAAATCTAAAAGGTGTTGATTTAGTAGTAGGGGCTCAAGACAAATTTTCAATCTTAGAGCATATTGAAAAGTCAAACACCTCTCTTAATACTAAGATTAAAGACGTAAAATCTTTCAAACCTGCATATTCACTTGGTGATCGTACACGCTCTTTTTTTAAAGTACAAGACGGATGCGATTATTTTTGTTCTTTCTGTACTATTCCATTAGCAAGAGGCACTTCAAGAAACGCTTCCATTAAAGAGACTGTTAAAGTAGCCAAAGAAATTGCTAAGCACCCAATAAAAGAAGTCGTATTAACAGGCGTTAATATTGGTGATTTTGGCAAATCAACCAATGAAAATTTTTTAGATCTGATTACAGCACTTGATACCATTTCTGGTATTGAACGCTTTCGTATTTCGTCTATTGAGCCTAATTTATTGTCTAATAACATTATAGATTTTGTAGCCAACTCAAAAAAATTTGTACCTCACTTTCATATTCCTTTACAATCTGGTGATAATGAAATATTAAAGTCTATGCGTCGGCGCTATAATAAAGAACTTTATACTGAACGTATTCAGTATATTCGCGAAAAATTACCCGATGCTTGTATTGGTGTAGATGTCATTGTGGGTTTTCCGGGTGAAACTCAAGAAAGTTTTGAAAGTACTCATTCATATCTAAATCTGTTAGAAGTAAGCTATTTGCACGTGTTTCCGTATTCTGAAAGAATGAATACCACAGCCAAACGAATGCAAAGCAATAGAGTAGATATTGGTGTGCGAAAACAAAGAAGTCAGCAACTTCAGTTGTTATCTAAGAAAAAACAAACACTTTTTTACCAAAAGCACATTGGAAAAAAAAGAAATGTATTATTTGAAAATGAAAATAAAGACGGATTTATGTATGGCTTTACTGATAACTATTTAAAAGTTAAAAAAGCGTTTGACCCTTCTTTAAAAAACACTATTTTTCCGGTAATGTTAAACAAACTTGAGGGTTTTGAATTTTTAACCTATTAAACACCTTACTTATGTACCCCACGATTTATCATTTTATTAAAGATCTTTTAGGTATAGAAATTTGTTTTGCAAAGGCCTTACAAACCTTTGGTTTTTTCGTTGTAATGGCTTTTGTGTCTGCCTTTTGGTTTGTGGTTTCAGAATTTAAACGAAAAGAAAAGCAGGGCATTTTTAAAGCGCTTCAGGTTAAATCTCCTGCATTAAATACCTCTATAGACTATATTGGGATTCTAATTTGGTTTTTCTTTGGCTATAAATTCGGTGCGCTTATAGTAGACACAACATGCACACTTGCCGACGATATTCGCGGCTTTTTATTTTCAGCACAAGGCAATATCATAACCGGAATCTTGGGCGCTTTTTTAGGCTTTTATTTTTCGTGGCGCGAAGTACAAAAAAACAAAACCCTCACCCCAAAACAAACACATACCGAACATCCTTTTGAGTGGGTAGGTACTGGTTTTTTTATAGCTGCCGGCTTTGGTATTTTAGGAGCTAAAATATTTCATTTACTTGAAAATCCGGATGAAATAGCGGGTATGTTTAGCTCTATAGACTCATTTTTTAGTGGCCTAACCATGTACGGTGGCCTAGTGATTGGTGGCGCAGCCGTACTTATTTATTTTAAAAAGAAAAACATTCCGCTTCTTGATCTTTGCGATGCTTCTATGCCTCAATTGCTCTTAGGCTATGGGGTAGGTAGGCTGGGCTGTCAATTCTCAGGAGATGGGGATTGGGGTATTGTAAATACATTGCCTAAACCTGAGAGTTTATCCTTTTTACCAGACTGGGCTTGGTCTTTTCAATACCCCCATAACGTGATTAATGCGGGCGAGCGTATTGCGGGATGTGTTGGTGATTTTTGCCATCAATTGCCACAAGCCGTATATCCCACGCCATTGTATGAATCTGTGTTTTCAATTGTAGCCTTTTTCGTTTTATGGTCGTTTAGAAAAAAAATAAAACTCACAGGAGTTATGACTTGTCTCTATCTTATGGTAAATGGTTTTGAACGGTTTTGGATTGAAAAAATTAGAGTCAATACAGAGTATCCTATTTTAGGAGGGATTACCCAGGCCGAGATCATATCAACTTTACTTTTTTTGGGGGGATTAATTGGGTTGATTTATATTTTAAGACACAAGGAAAAGTTCAGACAACCAGAGCTCTCTACTGCATCTAATTAACCTAACTTATGTGCGCTTCTATGGATTTTTCTGAAAATTATCTGTCTAGCGTTAAAAAACAGTTTTTGTATTACAAATCTTTAGGCGATAAAACCTTGAATCAACTCAATGAAGAAGAGCTGTTTTATTCTTCTGATGAGTCTAACAACTCGATTGCGATTATTATTAAACATCTATGGGGAAATATGATGTCTCGTTGGACTAACTTTATGACTGAAGACGGCGAAAAAGCATGGCGCAAAAGAGATGAAGAATTTATACTTCACAATGAATCAAAACAGACTATCTTAGAAAAATGGGAAAACGGATGGCAAACACTATTTAACGCCTTAGACAGCATTAATGCTCAAAATTTCTCAACTGCCATTTATATTAGAAACATGGGACACTCCATCCCTGAGGCCATTAATAGACAATTGTGCCATTACGCCTACCATGTCGGACAGATGGTTTTGATTGCAAAAACACTCAAAAAAGAACAATGGCAATCTTTATCTATTGCCAAAGGTGCCTCTAAAGACTACAACAAAGAAAAATTTTCTAAAGAAAAACGCAACATCCACTTTACGGATGATTTATAAAAAAAGCCTTTTCTTTTCAAGAAAAGGCTTGGTGCTGATTTTTTTTAATCTTTTGTAAAATGCCCGCTAAGAATCTACACTTCCAAATACTTTTTTAAGAAGCTCTGTAGTTCTGGCTGCTGGATTATCTCTTATTTTTTTCTCTTCTCCGGCAAGGGTAGTAAATAAACCATCTAATGCTTTTTGAGTCACATATTTTGAAAGATCTGTTTCTACTTTTTTGTTTGTTAATGGGATCGCGTTATAAGTCGATGTAATGTCCGTCCAATACTTAGTCGTATTATTTTTATCGAGTGAATTTTTAATCTTTGGAGAAAAGGCGCCTACCAATTGCTGCATGGTTTTTCCTTTAAAATAATTAGTAGCAGCGTTATCCCCTCCTTTTAAAATACCCATAGCATCTTGAAAACTCATTGAGGTAATGGCATTTAAAAAAATAGGTTTTGCTTCTACCGCAGCACCTTCTGCTGCTGTATTCATAGATTTAGTAAAATTATTCACAAGATTACCCATGCCAATTTGGTTAAGCTTATCAGACACAAACTTTGCCTCTGGCGGAAATATAATTTTTAACAGCTGATTATTTAAATATCCGCCTGGTTTGCTGAGCGTACTTACCGCATTGCCTGTCCCGTTTTGAAGCGCTTGTTTTAAGCCGCTTGCTACTTCAGAAACAGATAAGCCTCCTGATGCTGTTGAAGACAACACCTCTGATCCGATTTGCTGGAGCTGATCGCACCCAGTCGATAACCCTAAAATAATACCTGTTGATAATACAATGATTGATTTTTTCATAGCCTATATTTATAAGTTTGTAGTTACATTAACCGTGCCAAAAATACAAATTATGAAAATTCCACAGCATATTTTAGAGCGAAAAGGCGCCAGAAAAACCGCTGATGTCCCTAAAGAGGTTGTGAATCTTATTGAAAAAGGCACGATTGAAACCAAAAACTTAATGGAGCTTTTAGTTGTAGAGCATTCTAAATTAATCGAAACGGTTTTTCCTCAACTAAATCTTTCGTCTCACATCCCTCCAATTCAAAAAATTATTAAGACAGCATCTGATAAAAGCAGTTGGCAACATATTGGGCTAATTGGCACCTATTTATCAAAACAGTTTAGCTCTAAAACCTTTGAGAAATCTTTTTCTTTGTTAAGCACACACACTTCAGACATCATAAGAAACTACGCCTGTTTTATGCTGGGCAAAGCTACACATCTGTCTTTTGAGAAAAAATTAAACCTCATTCTTCCACTGGCCGATGATGATAATTCTGGGGTCAAAGAAACAGCTTGGCTGTCATTGAGAGAGCCACTCATAGATCATTTAGAACAAGGGCTTGTGCTTTTAGCGCCTTTATCTAAAAGCAAAAAAGCCAACCTAAGGCGTTTTGCCTCCGAAATCACCCGCCCTAGAGGCGTGTGGTGCAGACATATTTCTGCTCTAAAACAAAATCCAAACTTGGCTATAGATCTTTTAGAACCGTTAAAAGCAGATCCAGAAAAATACGTGCAAGACAGCGTTGCAAACTGGCTAAACGATGCCAGTAAAACCACCCCAGAGTTTACCAAACAGGTCTGTAAAAGATGGCTAAACATATCAAAAAGCCCATCCACCCAAAGAATTGTTAGACGCGCCTTAAGAACTCTCAATAAAACCGCTTAATTTTACACTCATGAATTATTGGCTTATAAAATCAGAACCGTATAAATACTCGTGGGATGATCTACAAAAAGACGGCTGGACCTTCTGGGATGGCGTAAAAAATTATCAGGCGCGCAACAATCTGAAAGCCATGAAAGTAGGCGATAAAGCCTTGTACTATCACAGTAACGAAGGCAAAGAAATTGTAGGAGTAGCTGAGATTATAAAAGAACACTACCAAGATCCTACGACCGACGACACCCGCTGGGTAGCAGTCGATGTTAAGCCTTTAGAAACACTTAACAAACCCGTAACACTCAAAGAAATTAAGGCTGATCCTAACTTAACAGAGATGGTTTTAATCAAGCAAATGCGTTTGTCTGTTGCGCCTGTTGAGAAAAAACATTACGACTATATTCTTAAAATGGGTGAAGGTAAATAGCCTTATATTTGCAGTGGTATGAAACAACTATTTTTATTTATTCTGTGTGTATTTGGGGGGATAACATATGCCCAAAAAGGGAGTGTGCGTGGCTTTGTCTATGACCAAGAGTCAGGTGAGCCCGTTATTTTTACAACCGTTTATCTAAAAGGGACCCAACTTGGTGCAGCCACTGATGTCAACGGTTTTTTCACCATTACAGATGTACCGCCGGGGGCTCAGACCATCATGATTACCTCAATTGGCTACGATAGCTTACAAAAACAAATCAATGTGCCACAGGGAGGCATTGTCAATGAAAAGCTTTATATCAAGCAGGCCACCTTTGAGCTAGATGTGGTGGAAATTTCAGGCGAATCACAAGTAGCTAAAACCTCTGTTCAAATGTCGGTCAATCAGATTACCCCACAGCAAATTCAACAAATGCCTAGCGTAGGCGGTGAGGCCGATATTGCGCAGTATATGCAAGTTCTTCCGGGTGTTGTATTTACAGGCGATCAAGGCGGGCAACTCTACATTAGAGGAGGATCTCCTATTCAAAATAAAGTACTTTTAGACGGAATGATTGTATACAATCCGTTTCATTCTATTGGCCTATTCTCTGTATTTGAAACCGATATTATAAGAAATGCAGATATTTATACGGGAGGATTTAATGCTGAATATGGCGGAAGGATTTCTTCTATTATGGATATTACCACAAGAGATGGTAACAAAAAACACATGGCGGGCAAAATTGGCTTAAACACCTTTGGCGCCAAAGCTGTTCTAGAAGGACCTATAAAAAAAGAAGACAAACCTGGTGGAGGATCGGCTTCTTATATTATAGCAGGTAAAACTTCGTATTTAGATCAGACTTCTAAACTATTGTACGCTTATGCCGATACAGCCGGACTGCCTTTTACCTTTACCGATCTATACGCTAAACTATCATTCAATGGAGAAAACGGCAGCAAATTCAACTTATTTGGCTTTAACTACACCGATCAGGTATCTTATGGCGCCGTATCTGACTTAAGATGGAATACTTTTGGGATTGGATCAAACTTTGTACTGATTCCGTCTAGCAGTACAACGCTAATTGATGGTAATTTTGCTTATTCTAATTATGATGTGTCATTAAAAGAGCTCAACACCAATGAACACAAAAGTAAAATCGGAAGTTTTAATCTCGATTTAAACTTCACCTCATTTCAAGGGGACAACACCTTGAAATATGGGTTTCAAATCTTAGGATTTGAAACCGATTTCACCTTTTTTAATTTCTTGAATAGAAAAATTACACAGCAAGATTTCACCACTGAGCTTTCTGGGTATTTAAATTACACGCTCAATACCGGAAAGTTTGTTATTGATCCGGGAGTGCGTATACAATACTATGCCTCTTTAACCACTTTTTCATTTGAACCTCGATTGGGTATAAAATATAATGCTTCTGATCGGCTACGTCTTAAGCTAGCAACAGGTGTGTATTCACAAAATTTAATCAGCTCTAACTCAGATAGAGACGTGGTGAATTTATTCAATGGGTTTTTATCTGGACCAGATAATTTGCCCGACAGCATTTATTACAGTGACGGAAGTTCAAAAGCACGTACACACGAACTTCAAAAAGCCAATCATTTTATTGGCGGCTTTGAATATGACATCAGCAAAAGAATTAACCTAAATTTTGAAGGCTATTTAAAAGACTTCACACAGCTCTCAAACTTAAATAGAAATAAACTCTTTGAAGACAATGCCGATAATGCCTCTAGACCTGATCTTCTCAAAAAAGATTTTGTAGTTGAAACAGGCCGCGCCTACGGATTCGACATGGTCTTAAAATACGATTACAAGCGCTTAAACTTTTGGGCAGTCTATTCTTGGTCTAAATCAGACCGTTATGATGGCATAATTGAGTACCGGCCTATTTTTGATCGTAGACATAATGTGAATTTAGTGACCAACTATACCTTCGGAAAAGATTTAAACTGGGAGTTTAGTGTGCGATGGAATTTTGGATCTGGTTTTCCATTTACGCAAACCCAGGGTTTTTATGAAAATATTGATTTTAGCGATGGCATTAACACAGATTACACCTCAGCCAATGGCAACCTTGGCATCTATTATGCCGATATAAACGGGGGGCGCTTACCTGATTATCACCGTTTAGATCTTAATCTTAAACATAAGATCTACTTTGGTAAAAATTCTATTCTAGAGGCGAATCTTGGCTTAACCAATGCCTATAACCGCTCTAATATTTTTTATTTTGACCGCATTAAATTTGAACGTGTAAATCAACTGCCTATTTTACCCTCTGCAGGGATAAGCATTACATTTTAATCTGTTTTGTAAGGCCTTTTATTTGATTTCGTTATTCTTTTAAACCCTTATATATGAAATTCTCTATCACTTTACTCTCAGCAGCACTAAGCCTTGTCTTTTGTTCTTTTGTCACAAATCCAGGTAGCGGAAACACGAACATCCATGCCTCATTTGATTTGTTGTTAAAAAAACATGTGAGTGCTTCAGGAAAAGTAAATTATTCTGGGTTAAAATTAGACAAAACCAAACTGAACAACTATATAGAAACCCTTCAGAACAATCTCCCTACATCTAATTGGAGACGATCTAAAACACTTGCTTTTTGGATTAACACCTACAATGCTTTTACGCTTCAATTAATGATCTCTCACTGGCCAGTTAAAAGTATAAAAGAGATTAAAAAAGAGGGCAAAGGCCCTTGGGATATACGCTTTATTAAAATAGGGGGAAAAACCTACAGCCTTAATGATATTGAGCATAATATCATCCGTGCAAAATTTAATGAACCACGCATTCATTTTGCTGTTAATTGCGCCTCAAAAGGTTGTCCTGTATTATTAAACCGGGCGTATACTGCTTCTAACCTTGAGTCTTTATTGCATGCACAAACCAAAAAATTCATTAACGATCCTTCCAAAAATAAACTCTCTACAGGGGCTATTCAAATATCAAAACTCTTTGACTGGTATAAATCTGACTTTACTAAAAAGGGCGATCTTATTGATTTTATAAACCAATACACCTCTTTAAAAATTAGTAAAACCGCTAAAATTTCATACATGCCGTACAGCTGGGCTGTCAATAACTAGATTGTTTATTTATGCATTAAGCCTCTATTGACTTTAAACAGATTAAGCTCTATTTTTATGGTTCTTTAATCTGTTATGGCCTTTACGTTAACCAAAGAGTATGTTGAAAAAATAAAGCTTCTTATAGAAGCCCAGGATACTAATGAGGTTAAAGTACTGACTGAAGAGTTGCACCAAGCCGATATCGCTGAGCTTTTTAAAGAACTTGACGTCAATCAAGCAAAATTTATTTTTAGCTCACTCTCTACCAGATTAGCTGCAAATGTTTTGGTAGAATTACAAGAAGATCAGACTGAAAAATTACTCGCCCTCTATTCAGCAAAAGAAATTGCAAACGACTTGATGGACTCTCTTGAGTCAGATGATGCCGCTTATATTTTATCAAATCTAGATGGCGAAAAAAAAGCCGCCGTCTTAGCCCAAATCAAAGATCTTGAACAAGCCAGTGATATTGTAGACATCTTAAACTACCAAGAAGGGACTGCGGGCGCGCTAATGGCCAAGGAACTCATTGTGGTCAAAGACACCTGGACAGTGGCCGAATGCACCAAAGAAATCAAAAAAAAAGCACAAGAAATAGACCAGATTCTAAAGGTGTATGTGACCTCTAGTCAAGATCAGCTCGTAGGCACCTTATCTTTAAAAGCAGTTTTGGTTTCAAACCCAAAAACACTTATCAAAAGAAAGTTTAATAAAAACTTTATCTCCGTAAGTGCCAATCAACAACTTGAAGAAGTCGCCAACTTAATGGACAAGTACGACCTAGTCGTAGTGCCTGTAGTCAATGAATTAGGGCAGCTTTTAGGGCGAATTACCATAGATGATGTGATCGACTTTATTAAAGACGAGGCCGACAAAGATTACCAAATTGCATCGGGTTACTCTCAAATGGTTGAAAGTTCTGACTCTGTGTTCACCATTACACGCTCTAGATTGCCTTGGCTTTTGATTGGTTTATTTGGGGGGATTTTAGGTTCGCGTGTTATTGCCCAATATGAAGACCAGATTCAATTGCATCCTGAAATGGCTTATTTCATACCCTTAATTGCAGCCATGGCTGGCAATGCTGGCGTTCAATCATCGGCCATTGTGGTGCAGTCATTGGCCAACAAAACCATGGGGCTTGGCGGATTTAAAAGAAAGCTCTTAAAAGAAATTTACGTGTCCTTACTCAATGGCACGGCTTGTTCGATCGTTATTTTTGTTTATACGCTTATCGTGGGCAGCTCTCTTTCTCTGGGGCTCACAATTAGTAGTGCTCTTTTTTCAGTCATTATATTTGCGACTCTATTTGGCGCCATCACTCCGCTTGTACTTAACCGTTATAAAATTGACCCAGCCATTGCTACAGGCCCCTTTATTACGACCATCAATGATATTTTAGGATTAATTATATACTTTTTAATCGGAAAAGTCATGTATGGTGGTTAAATGCCCTTATGGCATAGATGGCTTTACCATAAATGAACTTTAGAATAGGCATTTCCGCTTACTCTGATGTAAAACAGAGCATTTACATCCTTTTTAGAAAATAAATCATTAACAGCAAAGCTATTTTTATCTGGGTTGATTCTTACGCGTTTCTTGCCAATCAGCCTGTATGAAGCGTCTAATAGATCAATATCAAAATGCGTATCCGTAGGGCTAAATATTAAAATATTTGACTCCTCAGCTGTTTTTTCAATAAAAGAAGAGCTTTTAGACACTCTACACGCTTTAGACGATATGATTTGAGAAGTAAGTAATTTTCCGTTTTGATTTTTTTGCACTATTCTGTAGGTGTTTTTTTGGGGGGATAGCTCAGCGTAAAGCGCTGATGGGCACAATGTATTTTCTTTACAGATCGGCTCAAATGAACTGCCATCGTGGCTTTTTTCAATCCAAAAAGAAGAATGTGGTTTTGCCTCTATGATATCTACTTGCAGAAGGCCTTTGGCTTGTTCACAAGTAAGTTTAGGGGTCGATAAGACAGATGAAAATTGATCTTCTTCAATGCCTACAGAAAATCTTTCTTGTTCTGAAAAATGCCCATAAATCGCATTGAGCAGCATGGGTTTTTTTTCTAGGGGCAAAGAAAAATCACGAAAAGCATGTTCTGTTGTAACTGTAGTATGTGCATCAAAAGTGGCATATACATCTGCTAAAAAATCTTCATTATTCTGGTACAGACTTATGCCTTTAGATTTTTCAGAAGCAAAATTTAAAAAGGTAAATGAATTTTGTGTGTTTTGCGCAGCACACATCCCCCCTGAACACAAAAAAGTAAATATGGTATAGATTAAATTGCGCATAAGTGTCTTAACGGTAGAATTAGAAATTGGTTTCAAAAAAACGACCCTAAAAGTGTGTCAGTTAATCTTAACGAATAAATAAGACTTTAGAATGGACTTCTTTCTCGTTAAATAGCTTCACTAAATAGGTGCCCGTCGCAAGCCCTCTAGTAGGCATTTCTATATTATTTAACCCTTTCTGAACGCTAATGCTCTGAGGGTTTTGAATCTGCTTGCCTTCAATACTAAAGAGCTGGTAAGTATATGCCCCTGAAAATTGAGATTGAATACTCAGTAAAATCCTTTGATTATCAAAACTAGTAATTTGCACATGGTTTTTATCGATTATACAGGTAGAGGCAAAAATAATATCACTCAGATTCTGCGTGCCATTTAAATCGACCTGGTTTAAGCGATAATATCCCTCTTTATTAGGAATTTCATAGGTATACTCATTCAAGACATTACTGTTTGGGCTTTCAGGAAAAACAGTCCCTATAGATTCGAAGTTTGAGGCATCACTACTATGTTCTATAATATAATGACTGTTGTTTGTTTCAGAAGCTGTCGTCCAAGACAATACAGGGCTTTCGTCGGTACAGTTGCGTTGAAACCGCACTAGTTCGACTGGCAATACAAATGGACTCCTGCCAATGGTAAAACGCGAAAACCCATCAAAACTGCCTTTGCTCGCTACTCCGCCTGCAACAGTTCTACCCGTAGTCGACGCAGCGGGTAAATCTGTGGTGCTTTCAAAAGTGTCAAAATCTGCAAAATCAGTAGACGCATCTGGTCTTTTAATCACTGTAAAGGTATTATCCGTGAGCCCAGAAGTAAGATCGTTTAAAGAGAGGTCTATATTATAATCTCCTGATGTTAAGGCTACATCTGGTGTAATGAGCCATTCTACATACTCTCCATCTGAATTCTGTAACACAGATGTTAATTGTGTACCTAACTCTGTGATGTTGGCTGAAAAAAGCTGAGCATCTGTATTATTGCCTGAAAATGTATTTTCAAATACGCTGACATCTACCCTAGATGGCCCTGTAAATGTAGCTCCAGATGTTACGGTTGCTTTGTGATAATTCTTAGCCAATAAGCCATCGCCAACCGGAAAATCATATACTGTAGAGGTTGTTGTATTTCGTCGCAGCTCTCCGTTTACAAAACTTGTAGTTGCACCTCCGCTTACAGCTCCAGCAACATTATCTAAACAATGCATGTATTTACCTGATGCTGTAGTAAAAAATCCAGCAGTTAAAGTAAGTACGCCTTCAACTGAAGCCGACTGATTCACATTAATGTTTTGTGCTGATCTATTAATCTGAATATTTTCAAATGTGGTTTCTTTTGTGCCGCCTATAATTAAATTGTTGTTCGCCCCAATAAACTGCGTTAAGCCTGTTTTGTCTAAATTAGAAAACCCGGTTGAAGTTGCATTATTATTAATAAAGTCTCCTTCTAAAATAATCGTTCCGTCTTGATCAATTTCTCCGTCTGAAGAAGTCACATAATCGCCTTTTGTATCCCCATCAATATAGATATACGTTCCTGAAGATATGACAATATCTGCCCCTTGATTTATCACCCCACCATCAGGGGTTTGGGCCAGCACAGGCAAACACATCAAATATAAGTAAACAAGAGGCAATAGGTTTTTCATGTTATGCAGGTATACGGTTCATCTTAGTATTAAGTTACATTTTTTTAATCCTTTTAAGGTATTTTTTTATTGAAATTCGTATCCGATGTCTTTTCTGTAAAATTTATAATCAAATCGTATCTGTTCACAGTCTTTGTAAATCTTATCAAATACACCTTTACAGGTAGCCTGTTTTGCTTGCAAGGCCAACACACGCCCAGACGATGTATAGTAGCGCTCGTCTTTTTGCCAGATGCCTGCAAAAACAGCTTTGCTCTCTTGAAGTTTATCTAAACCTGTAATTTCAAGGTTCTTTTCATAGTGTCCTGGATATCCACCCGAAACCAACACCACGCACCCAGAATAATCTGATGAAACAGTAAAAGCATCAGATTTTTGTTCTATATACAAAGACCTGATTTTCTCTAAGAAATCATCTTCTATCCTAGGCAGTACCACTTGAGTTTCAGGATCACCCATTCGCACATTGTACTCAATAACATACGGATTGCCCTTTACATTTATCAGCCCGAAAAACAAAAAACCAGAATAGTCAACATCATCAGCTTTTAAACCCTTTAAAGTAGGGATAATAATCTGTTGCTGCACCTTTTCTTTAAAGGCATCATCGACAAATCCGACAGGCGAAATCGCCCCCATCCCTCCAGTATTGGCTCCAGTATCGCCCTCACCAATGCGTTTATAATCTTTAGCTTCTGGCAATAAATAGTATTGATTCTTGTGTGTAAGAATAAAGAAAGAGACTTCAATCCCTTCTAAGAATTCTTCGATCACGACTGTTTTACCCGATGCACCTAGAGCATTATCATATAACAGCGCTTTGAGTTTATCTTTTGCTTCTAGTATATCGTGTAAAATAAAAACGCCTTTACCCGCTGCTAATCCATCTGCTTTTAACACATAAGGCGCTGACAAAGAGTCTAAAAATGCATAGCCCTCTTTGATGCTTCCGGGGGTTACCTTTACATATTTTGCGGTCGGAATACTATGCTTTAGCATAAATTCCTTTGCAAACGCTTTACTGCTTTCAAGTTTTGCGGCCCGCCCATTAGGCCCCACAATAATAAGTTCTGATAAGGCCGTCTGTTCATTTAAATAATCTACAAGGCCATCTGCTAGAGGTTTCTCGGGGCCAATGATTAAGAGATTAATCTTGTTTTTTTTAATGATCTGTGCAATGCCTTCAAAATCAGTAAGGGCACAGTCAAGGTTAGTTCCTAAAAGGTCTGTGCCTGGATT
This sequence comes from Flavobacteriales bacterium, assembly GCA_020629755.1. Classification (GTDB taxonomy): domain Bacteria; phylum Bacteroidota; class Bacteroidia; order Flavobacteriales_G; family JALEGO01; genus JAHDHZ01. The sequence continues at coordinate 42,899 of JAHDCS010000008.1, forward strand.
ACCGGGAGCAACAAACAAATGATTTAAACTTGGGCTTTGTGAAATCTTTAAGGCAAAGGCATGTTCACGACCCCCGCTCCCCAAAATAAGTACGTTATTTTTCATCGTAGTTGATTTGCTTTTCGGGCGTGCCATCTTCTAAATAGAAAGACCACAAACCACTCGGTTTGTTTTGTGTATAAAAACCTTCATATTTGACCTTCCCAGATTTGTAATACACTTTTGTTGCCCCTTGTTTAATGCCGTTTTCAAAATAACACTCACTCCAAAGCGTACCGTCTTCGTACCAATACTTCCAAAGGCCATTTTTTTTGGTAGAATCAACAAGCTCACCGGTGGTTTGCATGTTGCCATCCGAATACCTTTTTTCTGCCATCACCTTACCCTCTTGTTCACTGATTGTCATCTCAGTAGAATGGCTCTTTTCTTTAGTTTTTGTTGGTGTGGTATCGCAAGCCATCATCCCCCCAAATAAAAACAGCATACCTATACACCCAATACTATATTTTCTCATTAACTCTATTTAAAAATTCGGCTTCGCTGACAATTTGAATATGCAAATCCATCGCTTTTTTTCTTTTTTTAGGCCCCATATTTTCGCCTGCGACTACCATGCTGGTGTTTTTTGAAATAGATGACACCACTTGCCCATCATGAGAAAGAATAAGCGTTTTTAATTCTTCTCGACTCATAGAAGAAAACACACCAGAAATTACAATTTTTTGCCCTGAAAGGGCCTTGCTTTTTTTCACAGACTCGGTATGCTTAAAACAGAGGCCTGCTTGTTTTAAACGCTCAACAATGCGCCTATTTTCATCATTATTAAAGAACCCCTTGATGCTCATTGCAATCCGTTCACCAATTTCATGAGTGTTTTGTAATTCTTCAAGTGTTGCTGACTTTAGCGCTTCGATTGACGGAAATTGATGGCATAATTTTTGGGCAACCGTTTCGCCAACATGGCGAATACCAAGGGCGTACAACACTTTTGGGTAAGGCATAGTTTTAGAGGCGTTAATGCCCTTTAAAAGATTATGCACTGATTTTTCAGCCATTCTTTCTAAAGGCAATAGCTGTTCAGCTTTTAAATCATAAAGCTGATCGATGGTTTTAAGATAGCCATGCTCATAAATCATTTGAATGGTTTCTTTGCCAAGTGAATCAATATTCATGGCTTTCTTTGAGATAAAGTGTTCAATTTTTCCAATGACTTGTGGTGTGCAATTTTGCTGATTGGGGCAGTAATGCACGGCTTCGTCTTGTTTTTTTTCAAGGGGATGCTCACAAGCGGGGCAGTGTTTGATGTAGCTTATTTTTTGTGCATCAAGGCTGCGTTTTTGTAAATCAACTCCGGTTATTTTTGGAATAATTTCGCCTCCTTTTTCAACATAAACACAGTCGCCTAGATGCAAGTCTAGTTTTTGAATTTGATCATAATTATGAAGGGATGCGCGTTTTACTAATGTCCCGCCAATTTCAACAGGCTTTAGTTCTGCAACTGGCGTTATAGCCCCTGTGCGCCCCACCTGATAGGTCACATCACGCAGCAAGGTGTGTTTTTGTTCGGCTTTAAATTTATAAGCAATAGCCCAGCGAGGAAATTTAGACGTAAAGCCTAAAGCCTTTTGTTGATCTATATTGTTTACTTTAATGACTACGCCATCAATATCAAAATCAAGAGTTTGTTTTTCATTTTCCCAGTGCTTCACAAAGTCAAACACCCCATCTAAACTACCATATACCGCTATATATTTAGATAAAAGCAGTGGGGTTTTCAAGCCCCATTGGTGTGCCATTTCAATGCCTTGGAACTGTGTAGAGAATAAACGATCATTTGAATGTACACTATATAAAAACACGTCTAATTCTCGTTGTGCAACGGCACCTGAGTCTTTTTGTTTTAACGTGCCAGAAGTTGTATTTCTGGGGTTCATGTAGGTATCTAAGCCTTCTTGTGCTCTTTTTTTATTGAGCCTTTCAAAGGCTGACTTTCTCATAAATATTTCACCACGCACTTCTAACTCATCAGGATAGCTTCCTTTTAGCTTTAAAGGAATGGCTTTTATGGTTTTTACATTTTTTGTGATGTCTTCTCCTTTTTGGCCATCTCCTCTTGTGAGGGCTTTTGTTAAATGCCCATTATTGTACCATAAACTAATAGCTACACCATCGTATTTTAATTCGCAAACATACTCAATAGGCTGGTCGGATAATTTTTTTATGCGTTGTTCAAAGGCTATTAGTTCGTCTTTATTATAACTATTTGATAGCGAGAGCATCGGAAATTTATGTTTGACGACCTCAAAAGATTCAGTGATGCCATTGCCTACCCGTTGTGTGGGAGAGTCTGACAATACAAACTGCGGATAGTCATGCTCAAGCGTTTCAAGTGTTTTTAATTTTTGGTCAAACTCAAAGTCTGAAATACGCGGTGTACTTAGCACATAATAGGCATAATTGTGCGCATTAATCTCTTCTACTAAGGCCTCTATTTTATCTTTAATAGCATTCACAAATCGAATCGTTTTTTCAGCGCTGAAAAGTAAAGGTTCAATTTAAATAAATAATACCAAGAATTTAAACTTTCTGAAACCTTTACACCGCCTATTTTTTGATTTGAAAATGCAACTTTATATCCGCCCCCAGCGCTAAAAGAAAGAAAATCAAAAAGTTTATACTCAATCAAAAGGCCCGAATTAACAATAGGAATATATTCAGACCTTTCTTCTATACTATATAAATTATTCACCTCTGAAAAAACCACGCGTGCCCTACCACTACCTAGTGCATTTTCAAGATTTACACCCCATTTTTTTGTGTTTACAAACCGGTAAGACACAAAGGTATTCGCGTATACAAATCTGACCTTTGAAAAAAAGAAGTCTTCTCCAATTTTTGCGTCTTCTAAACGCACAAAAGCTGTAGAAAACGCCCCTAAACCAAAGCCTAGTTTTTTCCTATGCAATAACCCTAAACGCAATCCGTTGACTTTTACCCAATTACCTAAAAACATCGAACGATGCGCATTGAGTGAGAAAATAGGCTGATCGTTTTTTTGAGCGTAGCCCATTGTTATGAAAAAAAAGAAAAAAACTATATATGGTATACGCACCATTCAAATTTAAACAGTTTCTCTGATCAACTATTGGAGTTACCCCTTTTTTCATTACCGGATCTTTCATAAATCTTATTATCATTGAATTTTAGAGATTTCACAAGTGAAAAAGAAAATTTTCATAGTGCGCTCAAAAGTGCGCTGGCCTGCCAAGAATGGCGGGCGTGGGTTGAAGGTGAATAGAAAATGTGGCTTTGCAGGGCTGGCCTTGTGGGCTACATTTTCTAGAGGTGGGTAGATAGCTTCATTCTTGGCTTGAATTTTCGTTCTTTTCTTCAAGGAAAAGGACAAAAAATAAGGATAGAAGAAAATAACTTAAAAAAGACCGGGTAACTCCAATGATCAACTAAATTTTACTTGCGTTAATTAATCTTGTAATTTTAAGGGTGGCTTTATTTAAAAATAAGAGCAATGATGATGCACAGAGCGAAATTGTAGAACGCTTAAGAAGTAAATTTCGTTTAGTTGTAATAAATGATGAGACCTTCGAAGAACGATTTTCACTCAAGTTAACCCCTTTGAATTTATTTGTTTGGGGGGGAGTTAGTTTGTTTGTACTGATCTTATTGATCTACTCTCTTATTGCTTTTACCTCGCTTAGAGAATATATTCCGGGTTATGCAGATATTTCGACTCGAAAAAATGCTATTTATGCGACTATAAAAACAGATTCGCTACATCAGGTTATCTTAAATCAGCAACTCTATATTGACAACATTAGAGCGGTCATTAACGGAAAGCCCATTGAGCGAATAGACCAATTAGATTCTACTCAAGCGGTTGTAACAGAAATAAATGACCAAGAACTCAAAGCCGATTCTATGCTTAAAAAGATTGTAGAACTAGAAGATAGTTATAACATTAGTACAGACAGCCTCTCTGAATACGAAGTAAATTTATCTAATATTTATTTTTATCCGCCTTTAAAAGGAAGTATCTCAAACCGTTTTGATGTAGATAAAAATCATTTGGGTATTGATATTGTGGCGCCAAAAAATGAAGCCGTTAAAACCGTAATGGATGGCACTGTTATTTTTGCCTCATGGACGCCTGAAACAGGTCATGTCATTCATGTTCAACATCCATTAAACATCATTTCTATATACAAACACAACTCACGACTTCTCAAAATCGAGGGCGAACGGGTAAAAGCGGGTGAAGCCATTGCTATAATCGGAAACACTGGAGAATTAAGCACGGGGCCCCATGTACATTTTGAACTCTGGCACCAAGGTAAAGCTGTAAACCCCGAAAAATTCATTGTGTTTTAGCGTTCTTATGAATGCTAAAACACGATTTACCTTATTATAAATTGCTTTAGCTCAATGAGAAATCTAAATTTTCTTGTTTAATTATCTTTCTAAGATTAATAACCGCATAACGCATACGCCCCAAAGCAGTATTGATACTGATATCTGTTTCTTCGGCAATCTCTTTAAAAGAAAGCCCTCTAAATAGGCGCATTTTAATAATGTTTTTCTGATCTAATGGCAAGCGATCCAGCATTTCAATGAGCGTTTGATTGCGCCCATCTAAAATTGTTTTTTCTTGCCAATTCAAAGAAGGTTCTGCAATAAACGAAAAACTATCTAATATACCTTGTGAATGTTGGGCAATGGCTGCTTTTTTGCGTTTTCGTAAAAAATCAATGGCTAAATTATGTGCAATACGCATAATCCAAGAGCCAAACTTGCCTTCTTCATTGTACTTACCCTCTTTAATGTAATGAATCCCCTTTATAAAGGTGTCTTGAAACACATCATTTGCTGTGTCGTAATCATTTACGATTTTATAAATGTGCCCAAATAATTTGTTTTTGTGTCTGTCAATAAGTGTCTCAAGTGCTTTATCATCACCCTTTTTAAAACGACAAACTAGATCCGTATCAGAAATCTGAACTGAAGTTAAACGCATACCTTTCATGTTTTAGTTTTAGAAAAAAAGGTAAACGTCTTGCTATAGAATAAAAGATTTAAATTTTACTTAGATAACTTCAGATAAGCACATTTTATTGTGTTACCTTTATCTAAGGTATAAAAAAAAGTACAACTATCCAAACATAAGCATGCCTCAGACTCCTCATAAACAAGTAGATACAAAAAAAGTAATCGCTATTAAAGGAGCAAAGATGTACAATCTAAAAAATGTAGATGTCCAAATAAAAAAGAACTCTTTCACCGTGATAACTGGCGTTAGTGGTTCAGGTAAATCCTCTTTAGCGATTGACACCTTATATGCCGAAGGGCAACGCCGCTATGTAGAAAGCCTATCTGCTTATGTACGGCAATTTATGGGCAAGCTTAAAAAGCCAGATGTTTATGCCATCCACGGCATTACGCCGGCCATTGCAATTCGTCAAAAGGTATCCTCTAAAAACCCTAGATCAACCGTTGGTACCGTTACAGAAATCATTGATTATTTAAAATTGCTCTTCACTAGAATCGGCGATACTTTCTCTCCTATTTCAGGCGAAATTGTTAAAAAAGATACTCCTGAAACTGTTCTTGCGCACCTATCATCTTCTTTCAATGAAGGTGATAAATTCTCGGTCTTATCCCCCCTACCCATACACCGATTTAATAATATAAAAGAGTGTCTAGAATTTCATCAAAAAGAAGGTTTTACCCGAATTGAAGTAAACAAAGAAATCATCACTATTGACACCTATTTAGATCAAATTTCTAATAAAGAGCCTAATCCGAAGGCTACTATACATCTTTTAATAGATAGATGTGTGTATCATACAGAAAAAGAGACTATTTCTAGACTATTTGATTCTGTTAGCCAGGCCTTTAGTGCTTCAGGTGGGCAATGTATTTTGTTAAAAAATAAAGATCAATCTTATGCTTATTTTACAACTAAATTTGAGAAAGATGGCATTGAATTTACTGAGCCATCGATCCATTTTTTTAGCTTCAACAATCCCCTTGGAGCTTGCGATACTTGTCAAGGCTTTGGCAATGTGATTGATGTAGATCCGGCCCGTGTTATCCTTAACCCAGAGCTTTCGTTGGTAGACGATGTGATTGAATGTTGGAAAGGCGAAAAACTTAAAGCCTATAAACACAAAATGGTCGAGTGGGGCAAAGCAAACAACTTTCCTGTTTTTAGATCATACAACGAACTTACTGATAAAGAAAAAGATATTCTTTGGAATGGTAATGCTCAAATAGAAGGCATTCATGCTTTTTTTGATATGGTAAAAGCGAATACCTACAAAATTCAATACCGCGTTTTACTCTCTAGGTTTAGAGGAAAAACCATTTGCCCAACTTGCAAAGGCGGAAGGTTAAAAGAACAAACCAATTATGTAAAAGTGGGCGAAAAATCTATCAACGAACTTAGCACACTTTCTATCAAGAACCTACACACTTTTTTCAAAGACCTATCTTTAGATGCTTACAAAGAAAAAGTCGCCAAAAAAATCATCTTTGAAATCACTTCAAGACTTGGTTTTATTGCCGATGTTGGGCTTGATTATCTGACCTTAGACAGGCTGTCTTCGTCTCTTTCAGGCGGAGAGTCGCAACGCATCAATCTTGCCAGTTCAATTGGCAGTAGCCTGGTTGGAAGTACCTATATTTTAGATGAACCCAGCATTGGCCTACATTCTAAAGACAGTGCGCGTTTAATCAATGTGTTGCAAGCGCTTAAAAACCAAGGCAACACCCTACTGGTGGTTGAACACGACGAAGATATTATGCGTGCTGCAGATGACATCATTGACATGGGCCCTTTGGCGGGCATACATGGCGGAGAAGTCGTTGCTCAGGGTACGGCCAAAGAGATTTGCCAGATAAAAAAGAGCCTTACTGGGCAGTACCTAAACGAAATCCAATCTATAGAAACCCCTAGTTCTCGTAGAAAAGCAAAAAGTAAAATTGTTTTTAAGGGTTGTAGAGAACACAATTTAAAAAACATTGACCTTACGTTGCATAGTGGTATTATCAATGCAATTTCAGGTGTTAGCGGATCTGGAAAAAGCACCTTAGTGAGAGAAATTATATATCCGGCTTTAAAACGCGCTTTAAATGATCCTTCTGGAAAAGTTGGTGCTTTTGGCAAAATCGAAGGGGATATTCAAATACAACAGGTTGAGTTTATCGATCAAAATCCTATCGGTAAATCCTCACGCTCTAATCCGGCTACCTACGTGAAAGCCTATGACGATATTCGAACGCTTTTCTCTTTATTGCCAGACTCTAAATACAAAGGGTTTAAATCTTCCTTTTTTTCATTCAATACAGACGGCGGCAGGTGTGACGCTTGCAAAGGCGAAGGCGTAAATACCATTGAAATGCAATTTATGGCCGATGTGACGTTGCCTTGTGAAAACTGTAACGGCAAACGCTTTAAAGAAGAGGTACTCGATGTTCATTTTCATGGTAAAAATATTGCCCATATTTTAGAAACCCCTATTGATCAGGCTATTGCTTTTTTTAAATCTACTCAAGGAAAATCGCCTGATACGAAAATAAAAAATGCCTTAAAAAAAATCATTCACAAACTAGAACCTTTAGATAAGGTCGGATTAGGCTATGTGGCGCTGGGGCAATCTTCAAGTACTTTAAGTGGCGGCGAGGCTCAGCGTGTTAAATTGGCCTCTTTTTTAACAGGTACAGACAAAAAGAAAGACAAGCACACTCTTTTTATTTTTGATGAGCCAACTACCGGATTGCATTTTCACGATATTAAAAAACTTTTAGTGGCCTTTAACGAGCTTATTGAAAAGGGGCATACCTTGCTTTTAATTGAACACCATCTAGATGTGCTAAAATGTGCAGATTACATTACCGATTTAGGGCCTTATGGCGGCGATAAAGGGGGCGAAATTGTTTGTGAAGGCACGCCAGAAGAGATCGTGAAATCTAAGGAAAGTTTTACGGCACAATATTTAAGAGATAAGATTCAGTAAAATACTCATTTTGAGGTAACGAGTAGGTGAAATAATTTTTTTACCTTTCAAGATAAGAGCTTTAAACGTTTATCTATGCGCTGGTTAGTCCCTAAAAACCTCTATTCTTCCTTCATTTATTTGTGTGTTATTTTTTCGGGTGGATGGCAATCTACTTCTTATGCACAGTCTCCTGGATATATTTACTACCAAGCTGCTGCAAGAAACGCCTCTGGAGTAATTTTAGCAGACAGTGCATTAGGTAGTGTGAGTATTTCCTTATGCACAGACACCACTAACCCTATAAGTTCAACTGTTTTCACTGAAACGCACTCAGGTGTTCAAACCAATGCGTATGGCTTATTTAATATTTTGATTGGATCAGGTACTTTAAGCTCTGGAACGGCCTTAGAAAATTTATCTTGGGCGGATGGATTGTTTTATTTTTCAATAGATATTGATGGCAATCAAATTGGCGGATATCAACGGTTAGTCACCGTGCCCTATAGTTTTTACAGTGATAAAGCAGGTAGAGCCGCTATTGCTGATTCTGTCTTAGGGATTAGCGCACTAAGTGTTCAGAACATTCAAAATCAAATCACCAACATACAAGACTCTATTGTGGTGGTACAGAACATCATCAATACTATTGACACGAGCGGTAGTGGTCAAAATTATCAGATTGACACCATGTTTTTTAATCAAAACACTGGTTTTTTGACTCTCATTCAAAACAGTGGGTTTATGGATAGTGTGCAAATAAATGTATCTAATACGCCTACAACAGTTCAATGGTCTGATATAGCAGGAGTGCCAGCGTACGTAAATGACTCTATTGATGATGTACAAGATGGAGATTTTGATGACCAAAATGAGATTCAAGTGTTGAGTTATGATGCTTCTGCAAATCAAATTACACTAACACCAAGTGGTGGTACAATAACGCTTAATCCTAGCACGGGCACTGACAATCAGAATATTGATTCATTATACATTACCGGAAATTCTTTAATCGTAAGTATTGAAAACGGCAACGCAGATACAGTTGATATCACCTCATTATTATCAGACACCGTGCTCACAGCAGCTGAAGTAAATGCTATTGTAAGTGCAAATAATTACTTAACAGCAGAAATTGACGCAGATACAACCAACGAAATTCAAAATTTAAGCATCACAAACGACACAATCAGTCTTTCTAATAGCATTACAACTATTGACCTAAAGCCTTATTTAGACAACACAGACAACCAACAGCTCGACAGTCTTACACTTAATGGCAATATTTTAGAAGTATTTTTAGAAAACGGAGGTTCTAAAAGTGTTAACCTTTCTGCATTTTCAAACCCTGGAACCGACAATCAAAATATAGACTCCTTATACATTTCAGGAAATTCTTTAATCGTAAGTATTGAAAACGGCAACGCAGATACAGTTGATATCA
>JAHDCS010000008.1:52451-62321 GCA_020629755.1 Flavobacteriales bacterium
TTCTGCATTTTCAAACCCTGGAACCGACAATCAAAATATAGACTCCTTATACATTGATGGTAATTTACTGATCGTAGATATAGAGTCAGGAAATTCTGACACGGTTAATATTAGCAATTTAGCAACAGATGCAGAACTAGCAGCAATAAATATAAACGATGCCGATTCAAGTATTACAAATGAGCAGATTGATAGTTTATACTTAGACCCGGGAAGTAACAAGTTATTCATTTATGAAGGAGATGGTGCTTTTGTAGATAGTGTAGATTTATCTTCTCTGGGCGGATCTGGAACAGACAATCAAAACATCAGTGATGTAAGAATCCGTAATGATTTTTTAATCGTTGAGATTGAGAACGGCCAAGCAGATTCTGTTAATATTGCATACTTACTGAAAGACACCAGCAGCACAAATGAACTGCAGTATCTTGAATTATCATATAATAACACTAGCAATACCGCTAAACTTAACCTTAATGACAGCAATAATATTTCGGCATTTACACCTATTGAAATTAATGGAAGAGGCGACATTGACTTAAGTAGTCCAGTAACGGGTGTTCTTGATATAGGCTTAAAATTAGACACATTAGGTTGGGCACTTAAAGGCAACTCAAACACAAACCCTGGCACTGATTTTATTGGTACTACAGACGCACAAGACTTGGTATTTAAAACAAATACTGTAGAAAATATGAGACTTTTAAGCGCCACCGGAAATTTGGGTATCGGCACTATGAGCCCTTCTGAAAAACTACACATTGCAGGCAAAGTAAAAATTGAAGATTTTGCAAATGTGAATTCTAAAAATAGCTTGCTAGTTACCGAGTCTGGCACAGGTGTTGTAGATACGCTCCTTACACAACGTAATAAAATACTCGGCACAGACGCTTCAGGTCTATTAGAATGGAAAACTGCCAGCAGCTTTAACACAGATGCACAAGGTTTTGACTCTGCATCTATAGATGATTCTTCAGGTGAAATATATCTTTCTTTAGATAACAGCACTAATGATGCCAGCATTAATGTAAGTTCTTATGTAAACACTGAAATATCATCTGCTCTTTCTGGTTTAACATTATCTGTTAATGGAGACGTTCAATCTACCTCTACTGCTCTATCCCCTTCTGGAAGTCTAACTTTAAACATTAATCCTGATGCTATTGGTTCAAATGAAATTATAAATAATTCTATTACGACAACTGATATTTTAAACAACACCATCACAAACGATGATCTTTCAAACATACCAACAGGCGTTGGAGGCATCTATAAAGGAAATGGAACACTACCTTCAGATGTGAATGTAACACAAAATAGTTTTGACTTAAACTTTGATGCCAATACCCTTTTCATTGATGGATCCGCTAATAGAGTTGGTGTTGGCACAAATGCACCAACTTACAAGCTTCACGCTATTGCAAACACTGACACTGACGGATTTTTATTTCAAGGGCATAACAATACAACGGGTGAAAAAGACATTTTCACGATAACTGACCCTGATGACTCCGGTAGCGGACAAGATAACAGTTCTTTACTTAAAGTTCAAAAAACAGGACTAATTGATGGAGCTGCCCTTGGCTATAATTTAATTGAACTTGTCAATGAAAGTAGCACTACAGGAAATTCAAAAGAAATGCATTGGATCACTGGTAGAAACTCTGACAATGGAGCCCCAAAGTGGGGGGTTGATTTAAAAACACATTTCTTTTGGTCTACTGGAGGGATTTTACTTGGAGCTTCTTCTTTAGCAACTGGAGTTTACACTGGTGGTAATTTTATTGTTTTACCTGATGGAAAAGTAGGTATCGGCACCACTACCCCAGCTGCTAAACTCCATGTGAATGGCAATGTGAAACTTGAAAATGGTTTTGCAAATACTGCTACACAAAGTAATAGCGACATCTTAGTGGTTAATCAGTCTACTGGTATTGTAGATAGAATTGCTTTTGACGCTTTAAAATCTTGCCCAGCTGCTATGACCGCCGTAGACGATCATTTTTGTGTAGACAATACTAAATCTACAAATGTAACTGATTTTTGGACTGCTAATAAAAATTGTAGAGATAATAACAAACGTCTATGTGACGCTTCAGAACTTGGATATGTCATACAAGACAACACACCTGGCGTTGCGGCTTTATCATCGCATGAGTGGACCTCTAGTATTGGCGCTAATTCTGCTCTGACTTTAAAAGAAATAGGCACTAATGGTATTGAATCAGCGGCAAGAAATTTCACTGAAATCCCTTACAACTACCGCTGTTGTTACTCAAGATAAGCTGTTCACTAATACTCTTCTGCAAAACAACATTTAAGCTTTATTTTCAAACTTTCATTAGCAAAAAAAGCACTCCAAAAAAACAGAGAATGCCCAGCATCATTTTAAAGCCAAGATTGGCATAGTTTTGTTTGATGTAATCTGTATCTTTTTTATACGAAAAGAATAACAACACAAAAAAGCTTAGTGCAAATACGCTAGCAAAAACAATCCGCCCAATGGGCAAAGCAAGTAAAGACGTATGAATCATGAAAGGCATTTTGTAAATTTATAGTGAATGGCACAGACTAGCGCAGATCTTTTAAAAGAATTTATAAATTTCAACCAAACCCATGGTGTTTTTTCTAAAGAGGATAACCTTTTGGTTGCCGTAAGCGCAGGGATAGACTCTTTAGTTTTAACCGATTTATTACTTAAAACAGAACACAAAAATATCGCTCTAGTGCATTGCAATTTTACATTGCGAGGCAAGGCATCTGATTTAGATCAGGCTTTTGTTGAGCAATTAGCCGATACACACAGGCTTGCTTTTTTTTCTAAACAATTTGACACGGTATCGTATGCCAAAGAAAAAGGGATATCCATTCAAATGGCTGCACGCGACTTGCGCTTTAGGTATTTCTCTACTTTATGTAAAGAGAAAGGGTATAATAAAATAGCGGTGGGCACCCATAAAAACGATCTAATTGAAACTTTTTTTATTAACCTAATAAGAGGATCTGCCCTGCAGGGGCTTACAGGTATAAAAACAGTCAATCAAAACATCATAAGACCGCTTTTGTTTGCCTTAAAAACGCAAATTAAAGCGTATGCAGAAAAACATAAAATAACATACCGAGAAGATGCCTCAAACAAAGACGATCATTATCTAAGAAATGCTTTGCGGCTAAACATCCTCCCAAAAATAAAAGAACTCTCTACGTCTTTTGATCATAAAATAGTGCAAACAACTACACATTTGCAGGCCTATAAGCAATATACAGATCATATCGTTGAGCGCTTAAAAACAGATCATCTTAAAGAAGAAAAGCAAAGTATACACATAGAAAAAAAACTTTTAGACGCCATCTATGACAACTATGCAATATTTTATGATGTGCTTAGCCCTTATGGGTTTAATACGTCTCAAACACAAAATATTATTCAAGCAAAAGCACATGTGGGCGCAAGTTTTTCTACACACACACACAATCTGTATGTCGATAGAACCCACTTTATTATCGTTGAAAAATCTAAAACCACTGTCTTCGAAACACCTTTATCAGACCACATACAAAGCTTTAGCTTTAAAGACTTAAATTTTAAGAGCGAAAAGGTTCAGGCTACCAGTTTTGAACTAAATAAATATCGTGATGCGTCAAAATTTACCGCCATTGATTTTGACAGCCTTGTTTTTCCGCTCAAAGTTAGAGCCTTCAAAACAGCAGATCGTTTTATGCCGCTTGGCATGAGCGGGTTTAAAAAAGTGAGCGACTATTATACCGACGAAAAAATACCATCCCCCCAAAAAAAAGACATCCCAATTTTAGAAAATGGCAATGGCGATATCGTTGCTCTTTTGACGCGCCGTTTAGATGAGAGGTACAAGGTAACAGCGCACACAAAATGGGTGTACATTATTCACTTGACTGGCGCTTAGGTTTATTAATTTTCTTTTATTTCTAAACATTTTTTTATTTACGCTGTTTACTTTGCATAACATTTTAAATTTTACCCATGAAAAAACTAATTTATATTTCATTTTCAGCATTATTACTTAATGCCTCAAGCTGTAAAGACAGCTCAAACACCAACAACTGTTTACCTGTAACTACTGATCAAAGCGCTAACGCGGCCGAATTTTTAGGCACGTGGTACGAACATGGCAGTATGCGTTTATTTTTTAGCATTGGTTGTGCATGTACACAAGCGGTTTACTCACAATCTTCTACCCCTGGCCAAATCACCGTAAACAATAGCTGTGATCGTTTTGGGTTTAACAGTGACATTGAAGGATTCGCTTATGCACCTGACGCTAATGATTTTAGTAAATTAAAAGTATCATTTCCGTCTTTTCCGGGTGGAGAAGGTGATTATTGGATACTTTATTTTGATGGACAGGATGGATTAATGCTTGTCGGAAACCCTGATAAAGACAACTTATATATTTTATCTAAAAGCCAAACCATTGCACAATCTGATTATGACGCTTTACTTTCTATAGCAGATGATATGTGTTTTGATATCTCAAAAGTGAAGAGAACAGAGCAGTCTGGTTGCTAATAATAGTATTAATAATATCTCTTTTAAAGCCCTCACTATTTTTAGTGGGGGCTTTTTATTTTATCTTGGAGTTACCCCATTTTTTTTAAGTTATTTTCTTCTATCCTTATTTTTTGTCCTTTTCCTTGAAGAAAAGAACGAAAATTCAAGCCAAGAATGAAGCTATCTGCCCACCTCTAGAAAATGTAGCCCACAAGGCCAGCCCTGCAAAGCCACATTTTCTATTCACCTCCAGCCCACGCCCGCCATTCTTGGCAGGCCAGCGCACTTTTGAGCGCACAATGAAAATTTTCTTTTTCACTTGTGAAACCTCTAAAATTCAATGGTAATGGGGTTTATGAAAGGTTTCTAATGAAAAAAGGGGTAACTTCAATATTTTATCCCCTTGCTAAACATAAGTTTCAAAATATTTTTTGAAAAAATGTAACCTTTTTAAAACTCTGGCGTAACAGCATGAACAACTAAAAACTAAACTCTGAAAAATCATGAAAAAACTATTTTTAAATATTTAATATGGCGGTTACCCAAAGAGTAAGGCACAGTATTTTAGTTGAAAAGGAAACTATTGCCTCATATAACTTTCCGAATTCTGATGTTCTAATAGACATCGAAGAAAAAAAACAACGCAAAAGAGATTTAAACTTAGCTGTACAGCTGGGCAATATCTTTAAGCAAAAAGTACGCATTTTTTTTAGCGACGATCAGTCTGCCAAATGCGTAGAGACCACCGTTTGGATGGTCAGCGAAAACTATATTTCATTAAAAAACGGCACCATTATTCCAGTGCAACGCATTAAAAGCGTGTCACTATTTTAATGCATATTGCTCGTAAAACAGCATTGCTTCAAGGACTACGATAGTCACTATAAACAAGCCACCCTGGTTTGTATTTACTTAAACTAGAGTTACCCCGTTTTTTTAAGTTATTTTCTTCTATCCTTATTTTTTGTCCTTTTCCTTGAAGAAAAGAACGAAAATTCAAGCCAAGAATGAAGCTATCTGCCCACCTCTAGAAAATGTAGCCCACAAGGCCAGCCCTGCAAAGCCACATTTTCTATTCACCTTCAGCCCACGCCCGCCATTCTTGGCAGGCCAGCGCACTTTTGAGCACACTATGAAAATTTTCCTTTTCACTTGTGAAATCTCTAAAATTCAATAATAATGAGGTTTATGAAAGATTCGCTAATAAAAAACAGGGTAACTTCAATTACTTAAACCCTTGATTAAAGCTTATATAAAAAGGCCTGCAGTGCTCGTCTGATGTTTCACTTACTATTCCTGTATAATATATGCCTGGTTTTATCTTATTGTTTTTTAAAAAAAAACTATCCATTACCTCGATTTGTTTAAGGGCTTTTAAAGATTGTAATTCTTTGTATAATTGAGAATTATTGAAAGACAGGTATACATCAAAAGCATTTTCGCCAAGCGTATCTATTTTTTCTACTCTCGCCTTAAAGCGTACTTCTTTATAGGTACAAGGGCCTTTTTCTTGAAAAAAAGAACATCCCCCCAGAAAAAAAATAATCAGAACAACAAGACTATTTTTCACTCTTTTGTTTGTTTTGAAACATTTCAATGAGTTGTTCGTTGGTGTATTTTAAGTTTTCTTTTTGAATTTTAGCATCATTAGCCAACTCGTGCTGTGGGTATAAATCAATCATTTGTCCATAGGCTTCGGCCGCCTTATCTTTTAGTTTTAAGTGCTCATCATAAATAAAGCCAATCATAAACTGACACTGCGGATTTTTAGCATACTTAGGGTACAACTGCGGAATGGTATCAAAATACTGAAGTGCCCTACGAAAATTACGCGATGCCACTGAAAGTTCAGCGGCTTTAAACATATAATCTGGCGCGAGAGTATCTTGAGGAAACACCGAAGCATATTCGGCATATTTTTCTGAAAGAGAGTCTGCTACTTTGATATCGAAATTGTGCAGATTGTTTTTAATCTTATCTTCTAACAAAGAAATGCTACTTTTAAAATCTTCTTTTTTTTCGTTCTTCGGAGATTGATTACACGAAAATAATCCCCCAAAAAATAGAATACTTATTATTAATACCGACTTATTCATATCACTTTAACGCTTGGTTTAATGGTTAATTTAAGGGGAACTTCATTTTGTAGGACACTTTAATATTCCCCTTAGAGACATTGCTCAGTTTTTTCTTTAACAGCTTCTTTTTTAAAGCAGATACCTTATCGGTAAACAAGACGCCTTCTATATGATCGTATTCGTGTTGCACAATACGGGCTGCTATACCCGAAAACGTTTCTGTTTTTTCTTTGAAATTTTCATCAAAATACTGCAGGGTAATTTCTTCAGGCCTATGTATTTCTGCACGTACCGTCGGAATACTCAAACAGCCTTCTTCATAGCCCCAAGGCTCACCCCCTTGAGAAATCACTTTAGGGTTAATGCATACCCGTTTAAAGTCTTTTAAATGTTGGTATTTCTGCTCATCATCGTCTTCTGCAAAACCAGAGGCATCTACAATAAATAAACGTATTGATTTACCAATTTGTGGCGCTGCTAAACCAACGCCTTGCGCATTTTCCATAGTTTCAAACATATCAGCAATTAAGCCTTTTAAATTTTCGTGTGTTTTCTCAACCTCTTTGGCTTTTTGTTTTAAAACAGGCGTGCCATATGCTACTATCGGAATAATCATCTCCTTGCAAAGATAGCGCATCTCTAAAAAAAGAAAAAGCACATCAAGGGTTTGATATGCTTTTTTTTGCCTTTAAATAATCCTGCAAAAGAATAGCCGCGCTCACCTTATCGATAAGTCCTTTTTGTTGCTTTTTATGTTTAGGGAGATTCGATTGTGATATTGAAAAAGCCGCCATCTTTGAGGTAAAACGCTCATCAAATCTAATGATGCTCAAAGCAGGAAAATGCCCTTGTAATATATTCTGAAATTGTTCTACCTGCAAAGTAGTAGCACTTTGGGTATTCTTTAAATCTTTAGGATAGCCAAGCACAATTTTTTCTACCTTTTCTTTGCTCAGGTACTGCTTTAAAAACGCCACACAACGATTTGTATCAACAGTAGTTAAAGGGCTGGCAATAATCTGCTCTGGGTCAGTAACGGCAAGGCCACAACGTTTTCTTCCCCAATCTATGGCCATAATTCTAGACATTTTTCAGAGAATTTACTAAAAAAGAGTGCGCCTGAGCCTTGTGTGCAAACATAGGCTTTACCTTTTGCCAAGTTTGCTTAAAAAAAGAACTCTCTCTATAGAGGTTTAAATCTGATTCTGATTGCCAAATAGAATAGGTGTAGAGAATGTTTTTTTGATCTTGATCTTCAAATAAACTCACATGAAAACACCCTTTAGAAGAGACAATGGTTTCTTTAATACTTGAGAAATGTGATCTAAACGCCTTTACATAGTTGTCTTTTAACCCTAAACGAACAACGCGAACAATCATGCGCCTTGAAAATGAATGGTCACTACATCGCTGATATTTAAACCCAGTAAATCAGAAGCATTGCCCAAGTTAATGGCAATTTCTAAAAAACCTGTCGGGCCAAATACTGCTAACTTTTCACTGGGCGATACATCTGCATAGCTTTTTGAGATTTGATGAATATCATAGCCCGGTACTCGAAACGAAATAGTAAAATCTCGAGTTCGCCTTACTTCTTTAAACGTTAACTCATCTATATTGGTTACCGCATTGCCAAAATTATCAATATAAATAATGGTGCCTCGTATGCTATTTTGATCAATAAGTGGTTTAAAAAAAGTGCGTTCGACTAGGCTGTTTTTTGGCTGCCCGAGCATCTGAATGGTTCCGCCTTTTGCCAAATGACACGCTGCTTGGACAAAAATATCTGTAATAGGTTTTAAAAACCCATTGTCATGTAAAGATACTTTTAAGTCTAATTCTATTATTTTTTCAGCAGGTTCATTAAATATCATTGAAAATACGCCATTGTCTGTGCCTACAAAATAATGGCCTTTATACAAGATGGCCACATGTCTGTTTTGCTCTGTTTCATAAGGCATTACCCCCACAATATGAACCGTGTTTTTTGGAAAAAATGGATAAGCATTTCTTAAAATAAAGGCGGCTTGCATGATATCAAACTTAGGCACCCTATGAGATACATCTACAATTTTTGGATTATCTATTAGTGAATGAATAGAGCCTTTCACGGCACTTACCGTAAAATCTTTTTCACCTAAATCAGTGGTTAATGTGATTATTGAAGACATTCAGATCGTTTATCTTTGCATCCACCCTAAAAGTACAATAATGAGTGTGAATAAAGCGCATATCCAGTCCTTTTTTATGGAATTACAAGACCAAATATGTACTTCTCTTGAAAAAATAGACACCAAAGCAGTATTTAAGCAAGATCTTTGGAACCGTGAGGGCGGCGGCGGCGGAAGAACACGCATCATTCAAAACGGCCATGTCTTTGAAAAAGGAGGCGTAAATTTTTCAGCCGTACACGGCATCCTTCCTGAAAACATAAAACATGCACTTAAAATAGAGGCTTCTGATTTTTTTGCCACTGGCATTTCTATTGTGATCCATCCACAAAATCCTTTTGTGCCGATCATACATATGAATACACGTTATTTTGAAGTGGGAGAAAACACGTATTGGTTTGGCGGGGGGATTGATTTAACGCCTCATTATGTCATAAAACAAGATGCGCAGTTTTTTCATAAATCTCTTCAAAAGGTATGCGATGAATTTAAGCAGGATGCCTATGGTGCATTTAAGCAATGGGCCGATGAGTATTTTTACATCAAGCACCGTAAAGAAACGCGTGGTGTTGGGGGGATCTTTTTTGATCGGTTATCAGCCAATACTAAACACACAAAACAAGATGTGTTTGAGTTTGTAAAATTGGTAGGCCAAGCTTTTGTACCTATATACTCAGAACTGGTGAAGCGAAACAAAGACACCCCTTTTGGCAAGAATCAAAAAGACTGGCAGTATCTCAGAAGAGGACGTTATGTAGAATTTAATTTAGTCTACGATAAAGGCACTAAATTTGGCCTAGACACCTCAGGTCGTATTGAGTCTATCTTAATGAGCTTACCTTCTACGGCAAAATGGTTTTACGATTTTAAACCTCAGCCCAATAGTAAAGAAGCACAAACGCTCAATCTACTAAAAAAAGAGGTGGATTGGGTGGGTATTTAACATAAGCCCCCCTTGAAGTTACCCCATTTTTCATTAGCGAATCTTTCATAAATCTCATTATCATTGAATTTTAGAGATTTTACAAGTGAAAAAGCAAATTTTCATAGTGCGCTCAAAAGTGCGCTGGCCTGCCAAGAATGGCGGGCGTGG
>JAHDCS010000009.1 GCA_020629755.1 Flavobacteriales bacterium
CCTTTACCCCAATCTCAGCGGTAGAATCATTCGCGCAGTCTAAATGAGAATAGATATCTAATACTGAATGAACGGTAGGGGGTTCGTAAATATCTAGGCTATCTAAAATGACACACCCGTTTGCATCAGTAAAAGAAACAAAATATTTACCTCTAGGTAAGTTAGTTAAAGTAGAATTGTTGGACGCAAAAGGTCCCATAACAACATTAGATAGAACTTGAAAAGACACTTCGTAAGAATAAGGCGGAACACCTCCAGATACTTCAGTATAAAAAGACCCTTTTTCTTCATCTCTACACAAAGAGGTATCGATTTGGGTGAGAATCATTGAAAGGGCAGAAGGTGAGGTAATGGTCGTGGTGAAGCTTTCAATACAACCAAAATCATCTGTGATGGTCACGGTGTAATCGCCAGCAGCAAGGTTATTAATGTCTTCAGAAGAGGATCCGTTTGACCAAGCGTATGAATATGGGGTTTTACCCCCTGAAACCATAAGATCAATCGCTCCATTAGTCTGATCAAAACACGTAATATCTTGATTGGTGCTTGAAATAGCTATTGGCGTTGAAATATCAATACTCATAGTACTTGCTGCAGATGTGCAATTACTAGGGTCGGTTTGTATAACTGAATACGTACCACCATCTGTATTTTGAGATATATTGCTAGCAGAAAAAGAAGATCCTGTTTGATTAGAACCACTTGGAGTTGTCCAGGTAAAGGTTGCGCCACTTACGCCACTTGCCAATAAACTCATGTTATCTCCATCACAATATTCAGTAGCCCCCGAAAGAGTTGGAGCTGAAGGAGAAGAAGGGTCAGATAATGTAAGGTTTTGAATGCCAGACGAACATCCAGCTGCAATATTGACAACCTCTAAACTATAGGTACCTGCTGAAAGACTAGAAAAAGTACCAGATGTTTGAGCATTTCCATCTAATATAAAATTATGACCTGAGCTTGGTGATGATACCACAATGCTACCCGTTGAAGAGCCGCAAGAGGTGGGGTTGTTTTGGGTAACTACAGGATCGGGTTGAGGATGTACTGTTAAAGATATTTGGTCAGATTCTGAAAAACTAGAACAAGCACCTGTGCCTTGATTGGTATAGGTTAAAATAACGTTTCCAGAATTTGATGGCGCGGTATACATAGTTTGAGATGCATCAAAAGCACCCGCTGTTGCTGACCAGGAGCCAAAGTCTTGACTTACAGACAGCATTAGTTGTTCGTTTGCGCATAGATCAGTTTCTGTGTTATTAATAATAGGTGAAGGAGGTAACGAATCAACTACAACATTAAATTCAAGGTACATACTTTGGCAGTCACTTGATGTTTGAGTTGCAAAATAACTGCCAGAAGAAAGTGCCTGTGTAGAGCTAATTATATTAGTCAAAGTAATATCTGAATACCAAAGAATAGAAGTTCCTGAAATGTCTAAGTCATTAATTTGAGGGTTCTCGTTCTGGCAAAAAGATGGATTTAGGTTTGTAGACACAGGAGGTGGAGTAACTCCTGAACAGTCACTACCATTATCTGAAATATTCCAATTATATGTGTTTATCAATAATTGCTTTGCCCCAATCCCATTACAATAATTAATGCCATCAGCACCTAAGTCAACATTATTTTTTGCCCCTTGTATAGACCAGCCAATAAGTGTTGCATCATAATTACAATTAGATAACCCTGAATTGGAGAATATGTCAGTCATATCTGTTACTTCTTTAATATCAAGACTTGAAAGATTTTGATCAAAACTTAGAGCTCCTTCAAACATTTCTTTCATGTGAGTTACACTTGATGAATTCCATGAAGATATATTTTGATTGAATTCTTTGGCATTTCTAAAAACATATTGAAGGTTAGTTATTTTATTCGTAATGTTCCACTGGTTAATCCCTTGATTAAAAATCTGTGCATTATCAAACATCCCCCAAATGGACTCTGCATTTGTCATGTTCCAAGAAGAAATATCTTGATTAAAACTAAGTGCACTTCTAAACATTTGGCTGAAGAACCTTCCTTGAGAGACATCCCAATTTGAAATGTCCCCATTAAAAGAAGTTGCTGAGCTAAACATACCACTAAATTTTTCAATATTTGAGACATCCCAATTAGATAAATTGCCATCAAATAAACCACACAACATGAACATGTGTGATAAGTCTGTTACACTTGATAAATCAGGTGCACTTGTTGTATTGTTTGTCAAATAGGTACAATAAGAAAATGAACTAGCGAAACTTTGCCAATTATTCGTTCCCCACTGATCAATAGAAATTAATTTATGATTATCTCCATAAGGCGCATTACTCTTGCTTTCATCCATCAAAATAGTTGGAAACACCCCCCTAATGGCTATAGTATAGATCCCTTCTGTCCCAAAGTTATGCGTGAAATGACCTGTTAAACCAAAAAAATCATACGTGCCATCATTATCAATATCTACATCATAATTGTATGTATAATTACTCTCATCAACTCCGATACATATGCATTCATTACAACTAGCTCCATGCATATTCATATCATTAGTATTCCAAGTGGTGATAAACGCATCTGGATCTTGAGTAAATAAAAGGAGAGGAAGAATTGTAAATAAAAAAAGTGAATAATATTTCTTCATAATCTCTTGTTTCTACGCAATCTCATCTAAAAGGTTACCCATTTTTTAAAGTATGTTTGTAGTATGGATTTTAAAGCACAGATCAAACAAGGCATTCCAGATCGTTTACCCAGAAAATACATCCCCCCAAAAAACAGCAATAGAGCGCCAAAACGGCCTATGATACTTAGCCTTAAGGAGCAGAAATTAGCGCTTAAAAATGCCCTTCGCTATTTTGAAAAAAAGTGGCACAATACCCTTGAAAGCGAATTCAAAAAAGAGCTAAAAACCTATGGCAGAATTTACATGATGCGCTTTAAGCCTAAATACAAAATGTATGCACGCCCCATAGACGCTTATCCGGCTAAATCAAAACAAGCGGCAGCCATTATGCTGATGATTCAAAATAACCTAGACCCCAAAGTGGCGCAACACCCTGAAGAACTGATTACTTACGGAGGCAATGGGGCTGTATTTCAAAACTGGGCGCAGTACCTAATCACCATGCAGTATTTATCTAAAATGAGTCACAAACAAACCCTTGTGATGAATTCTGGGCACCCTTTAGGGCTGTTTCCGTCTCATAAAAACGCACCTAGAGTTGTGGTGAGTAATGGCATGATGATTCCGAATTATTCTTCAACTGAAGATTACCATCGATGCAATGCTTTAGGCGTCACCCAATATGGGCAAATGACCGCCGGATCATACATGTATATTGGCCCTCAAGGGATTGTTCATGGAACAACCATTACACTTTTAAATGCCCTTCGCATGCATACAAAGGCTCAAAATGCCAAACACTCAAAGCTTTTTATTACCGCAGGTCTAGGAGGGATGAGTGGCGCTCAGCCCAAAGCTGCTAAAATTGCAGGTCTGGTGAGTATTACTGCTGAAATAAATATAAAAGCCGCACAAAAACGACACTCACAAGGCTGGGTAGACGAGATAGAAACCAATTTGACAGCTCTATTTAAAAAAGTATTTGAGGCACAACAGAAAGGGCTCTGCAGATCTTTTGCATATGTGGGCAATATTGTAGACTTGTGGGAATATACTGTAAAACAAAAGATTAAAGTCGATTTAGGCTCTGATCAAACCTCACTGCATAATCCCTATAACGGGGGGTATTATCCTTTGGGATTATCATTTACACAGGCGAATACAATGATGGTTAATGCACCTCAAAAATTTAAACTAGAGGTACAAAAAACCCTTAGAAGACATGTAAAAGCTATTAATGCATTGAGCCAAAAAGGCATGTACTTTTTTGATTACGGGAATGCTTTTTTATTAGAAGCCAAGCGTGCTGGAGCTGCTATCAGTGGAAGAGGAAAAGAATTTAAATACCCTTCTTATGTTCAAGATATTTTAGGGCCTAAGTGTTTTGATTTAGGTTTTGGTCCTTTCAGATGGGTGTGTAGCTCTTCTTTAGATTCAGACCTTCAAAAAACAGATGAAATCGCCTTAAAAGTGCTTAAAAAAATGCTTGAGAAAGCAGATTCTGAAATCAAAGAACAATTAGAAGACAATCTTCATTGGATTTCATCTGCAAAACAAAATAAATTGGTGGTGGGCTCTAAAGCCCGAATTTTATATGCGGATGCTGTGGGGAGGATGAAAATTGCTTTGGCCTTTAACAAGGCTATTAAAAAAGGAAAAATTTCTGCTCCAATTGTTTTAGGAAGAGATCATCATGACGTGTCAGGAACAGACTCACCTTATAGAGAAACCTCAAACATTTATGATGGCTCTCGCTTTACGGCAGATATGGCCATTCAAAATGTAATTGGCGATAGCTTTCGAGGGGCCACCTGGGTAAGTATTCACAATGGAGGAGGTGTTGGATGGGGAGAAGTGATTAATGGCGGATTTGGCATGGTCATAGACGGCTCAAATCGTGCAGAAAAAAACATCAAATCAATGCTGTTTTGGGATGTGAATAACGGCATAGCAAGACGTGCATGGGCAGGGAACAAACCCGCCATATATGCCATTAAAAAGGCGATGAAAAAATACAAAGACTTGCATATTACTCTAAAAGAAGAGGCTTAAAGAGTTCTTTTCAAAACCTCAAATTTTTGTTCCTATTAAGGCGTTTTTTTGAAAGGGCAAGCGCAAGCTTGAGCCAGCATGTGGGAAGATGCATACTAGTGTATGTGAGGATTTTTGGATAAAAAATAACGAAAATAGGGGCAAAAAGGGGAGATAAGTATTCCTAAAAACAAAATAAGATTTTGAATTTTAGTTTTGAAAAGAACTCTTAAAGATTCCGTTTCTCAAGCATTGGCACAAATCTAAAATCTCCGTTTTCTGAGGTGTCAAAAACGTCTTCAGATTGTTTGTGTAACACAATCATTTTTTCAGATCCGGCTTTTTGACTTACTGGAATCACCATTTTTCCTCCCACTTTTAATTGCTTTTTTAAGTCTTCTGGCACAAAAGGAGCACCACAAGTGACAATAATTTTATCGAAAGGCGCAAAGGATGGCCATCCTCTAAACCCATCGCCGAATTTTAAATCAGCTCTGTATCCCATTTTATCTAAAAGCATTTTAGTCTTTAAATACAAACTTCTTTGACGCTCAATACTATATACTTTAGCGCCTAACTCCACCAATACTGCTGTCTGATAACCAGAACCAGTACCTATTTCTAGAATACTTTCCCCTGGCTGCACTTCAAGTAAACCGCTCTGAACAGCCACCGTATAGGGCTGAGAAATAGTTTGATCAGCGCCAATCGGAAAAGCTTTGTCTTCATAGGCATGGCTAACAAATGAATTATCCATATATAGATGACGCGGCACTTTTTCTATGGCTGCCAACACCCTAGAATTAGAAATTCCTTTATCTTTTAAAAGAGCTACCAATCGCTTTCTTAGCCCCTGATGTTTAAACGAATCAAGCATTAAAGCAATAATACATCAAGCTAAAATCTTATGCAAGAAGAAAATGAAGCAATTACCAAGACCCCCCAGCTCCGCCACCAAATGAAGAACCTCCACCAAAGCCCCCAAAGCCTTCGCCACCAGAAAATCCACCGCCAGAGCTGCCGCTGCCAAACGAAGAACCTCCAGAACCAAAAAAACCACCCCCACGACCTGAATGCGGAAAATAATCGTCGTAATCAAATACCCCTCTGCGTGAGATGGTTCGCCCACCGTATCTCTGTTTAGAGCGATACGACAGATAAAAGAAGAGCAAGAGAATAAACAAAAAGATAAATAAAGGCGTTAAATCTTCAGAAATTTGAACAGCCTCATTGTATTCTCCTTTAGCAGCTTGTTTAAGAGAGGCAATACCACTTGATATGCCTGCAGTAAAATCTCCTCTTTTGAAAAAGGGCAAGATCTGTTCTCTGTATATTTTTTTTGCTGTGATATCAGGTATAGCGCCATTTAAACCTTTTCCTACAGCGATATAGATCTCTTTCTCTTTTTTATCGGCATTAAAATAAATTAAAAGCACCACTCCATTATCTAGACCTGCCTGACCAATACCAAGATGTTCTAAAAATTTTGTAGAAAATTCATTGGGTGTATACCCGCATAAATCATCGGTGGTCACCACCGCAATTTGATTGGATGTTTCACGGGCAAACTTCTGCAGATCAGCTTCAGTTTGCGCAATAAACCCAGCCCCTAAATTTTGATCAAAAGACGGATTAAAGTCAAAAAAAAGCTCAACCTCAAAGTCTGAAGAATCTTTCTTAAGAAGGCAGCCTTGCGCGTAGGCCATCATCCCCCCCAAAAAAAACAGTATGCAAAGAAACAACCTATTCAAAGTCTTCATCATCTAAAGAGATATGATAACTGGCGGCTTGCTTATCAATAAAGGTATAGGTCCAATAACTTAGCTGTTTAATATTAAATTCTAAAGGCTGATTGAGTTGATACACCACAATGCTCGTTAGGGGCACTTCTGTATTTTTCCTCACATAATCTTCAGTATAACCTATACTTTGGTCTGAATAAATAAGGGTAGATTCACCAGGCAAAATTGTTTTGATCTCTTCTTGCTCAGCCGACCAATTTTTTAAAGTTATGTTAATTGGCTCTGAAGAATTATTTTCGATCACATAATCAACTGTAGTGATTGGGTCACAGGACACTAATAAGAAAAGAACACTTATAAAAATACTAAGCGTAAGATATTTCATCGTTAATTTCATTTACATCGTCTAAAGGGTTATACGGAAAGTTGTCTTTTAAGGCCTGCCCCACCATTTCAATGCCCTTAATTAGACCTTGAGTATAATGCAGGGCTTTAAAGTCAGTGGTTATTTTTTCTACCACACTATTCCAAAACGACTGATCAAGACGTTTATAGATGCCCTGATCGGCATAAACAGCTAAACGATGATCTTCGGTAGATACCAAAAGCAGCACCGCATTTTGATCTTTTGTATTTTGCATGCCTAATTTATAAAACACTTGCTTGGCCTCTTGTAGAGGTGTGTCGTGTTTCAGCTTTTTTTGGATGTGCACCTTAATCTCACCGGAGGTAAGTGTTTCAGCAGACTTAATGGCTTGAATGATTTTTTGCGTCTCTTGATTTGAAAAAAAAGTCATAGCAATAGTACAATGACCTTACTCAAAAGAAACTTCTGGGGCCTTTTCAGCACCTACCTCAGCTTCAAAATATCCTTTTTTCTCAAAAGAAAACATAGATGCTATCAAATTTTGAGGAAACTTTCTGATATAGGTATTATACCCTTGTGTAGAAAGATTAAAATCATCTCTAGCCTTTGTAATTCTATTTTCTGTGCCTTCTAATTGTGTTTGCAAATCAAGAAAATTCTGGTTGGCTTTCAAGTCTGGATACCGCTCTTGCAAAAGCATAAGTTTTGAAAGGGCGCCTGTAAGGCCTGTTTGTGCTTTTTGAAAATTCGCAATGGCTTCTGGCGTAAGATTGTTGGCATCAATATTCACGCTAGTAGCAGCGCTTCTGGCCTTAATTACACCTTCTAAGGTCTCTTTTTCATGAGCGGCATATCCCTTTACGGTACTTACCAAATTAGGAATTAAATCTGCTCGTCTTTGGTATTGATTCTCTACATTAGACCATGCGCCGGCCACGCCCTCATCAAGGCCAACCATTTTATTGTATCCGCATGAATTGAGTGTGATAGCTGCGATAGCTGCTAAAAATAAGTGTTTTACTTTCATTATAAAGCGTTTAATTTTGCATCAAATATAATGATAATGCTGCGTTTACTTTTATTTTTCGGGGGGATGTCTTTTGTTTTTAGTGTAATAAGCCAAGATAGCCTGTCGAGTTTCGAGACTTTTTCAATCAAAACCCCTATTGTATTTCGCTTAAAAACGGAAAAAAAGAAAATTGAGGCCCTTAAAAAAGGGGATGAAAAAAAAGCAGAAGCTTATCAAAAAAGGCTAGAAGAGGTCAACAGAGCATTTGTAGAGGCTTTTTCAGGTTCTTTTCATTTAAACAAAGTTTACTTTATCTATGCAGATGATAAAATTGAAAGTGAAGGTGTATTTTTAAATCAACACCTTGAGCGAGATGCTACTATTTCAATACCTTCATCTCACTATTTAATCGCAGATTATGGTGAGATGGATACTCAACAGATGAGTATGAATACACTCTATTTAAGAGATCAGCACATGTCATTTCCTGAAAAAAACTTTCCGTTTTATGTAAAACTCAATGAAGTAGGCCCTTTAGAGACTTTTTTTAGAAGTATTTTTGATCCAAAAAGTTCAGACCCAATATACTTTACCAAATCCCCGCTAGAGGCTGTTCAACAATTAGAAAGAAAACTAAAGCAGTACCTAAAAAAATAGAAGGGCTTTATGTTCAATTCTTTACTTTAAGAAACTGTTTAAGTTTCTAAAAAAGCAAAAAAGTCTTAACCGACAATTCGATTAAGACTTCTAACTCTAAGCGGAGAGAGAGGGATTCGAACCCCCGGTCCCGTGAAGGACAATAGTTTTCAAGACTACCGCATTCGACCACTCTGCCATCTCTCCACGGCAAATGTAAGAAAAAGTATGAAAACGTAAAAAGGATATCTGCTTATTCAATTCTCTTTACCCCAAGTGCATAAATCCAATACAACTGGCATAAAAAATAACTGATGAAAAAAATGAACACATTTTCTTTCTCTTGAAAAAGAGCACGAAAAATAATCATAAACCCCAACACAGATACAAATTTCAATGTAGTGACTAAAAGAACAGCTGAAGGCAATGCCTTATTTTGATAGCCTTGTATCAAAAAATAAAAGGCAAAAGATAAAGAAAAAATGATCAGAATAAAGGCTAATCCTTGAAATGGCAAACAGTAAAAATGACTTGCCACAAGATAAACAATCACATTTATAGCGACTACAACTACAATGTGTCTGAATAAAATAAATAAAGAATTAAGCGCAGGTAAAATAGACTAGTTTTCTGCTATTGCTTCTACTAGCGGCTGATTCGATGCCACCTTTTTTAAGTTTGGTTTCTTAGATACGCTCGAAAGCAATGAGCCATTAATCTGTGCACCATTATCTACTTCTAGCTTAGAATAATAAACATCGCCTTCTATTTGAGCGGTAGATTTAATTGAAATAAGCTCATGCGCTATAACTTTACCTAAGACTTTGCCTGAAATAGACGCTTGTTTACATTCAACCTCGCCTTCAACAACTGAATTAGGCCCCAATACGATCTTTCCTTTAGAAATTAAATTTCCTTTGATTGTGCCATCGATTCTTACATTTCCTTCGATGTTAATTTCTCCAGTAATTACTGTACCGGCTCCGATGGTGTTGTGTGAATTTAAATCTAGAGCGTCTGAGGGTGTATTTTGTGTTTTGCTATTGAACATGGTCTATAAGTATATATTTGGTAAATATACAAATTAACAAAACACAGCGAAAGTTTATTTTGAATAAACTTTATTTTGTAGTGTATTATATCGGGTTAGAGATTTTGATACTATCATTTGTTCAAGATTTTCCTGCGTAATAGGAAAACTCATTTTAGTCTGCAAACTCTGTGCTAACGCAAAGGGCTGTTGATTGATTTTTTGCCTACAATCATTGATTTGGTTTGCAGATTTAAAGACCTTAAACAACACAATGTACTGACCTACTTGATAAGACACAAAATCAACGGTTAAGAAAGACCAATCAGCCTCTTTTTTCAAGAATTGCTCAGAAGATTCTACAAAAGACTTTATCAAAGAGTCATTACTATTGGTAAACGCATAGGCTAAGAAAAAATCTGTAGAATCTGAAAAATTAAACATGGTATCTGATGGTAAGAAGCCCACTTTTTTAGGTTTTTGAACGGCAAAAAATTTGTTTGACTTTTTTAAGAGTTGATTTGCTAAGTCTGCTTGTTCAGACTTCGGGTAATTTGTAGTTATGTTTTTTAAAGCAGATTCAAACCCAGCCTTGTTAAACGTTTCTTTAAAATTATAGGCTTTAAGCAATAAAAATTTAGGCGCTATGTCCGCTAAATCATATTTATTCTGAGTTTCTGAAAGCACCCCAAGCGACGCAGCATAATCTTTGTTTATATAATAGTTATAGGCTTTTTCATAGGCTGGGCGCACCATGTTTTGGGCTTGCTGTTTTTTTGAAAAATACTCTGGGTCTTTAACAATGGCAGCATATTCAGAATGCGGATACTTTTGAAGCAAAAACATTTTATACGTTTCAGCTTTACTAGGCGCATTGAGCTCTTTGTATAACCTATAACAAAAATAGGCACTAGGCGCAGCCTTAGAAGAGGTATCATAATCAGATACCACTGGATCAAACCCTTTATCTATGGCTAATTGTGCTTCTGATAATTTTTCACTGTAAACAATACCAAGATCATAATGGGCATCAATTATTTTTTTGTACGATGCTTGTTTTGATGTTTCATCTAAAGGAATATCTTTTAAATAAGCTTCAATATTTTCTATATTTTCTTCTGATATTTCTGTGTCTGATCCAATATCTGAAAAAGCATTGGATGACTTGTCTTTCCTGCGCCAATGATCTTCGAGTTTTCGATCGTCCCATATTTTTTTAAACTCTTTTTCTCCAAAAAGCATTGTAGAGGGGTTTTCAAAATACCAATTGCCTTTGTTGTTAATAGAAGCTGTAATATTAGAACTAGACGGAACATCATCTGCTTTTTGCAAAGCTGCTATTTTTTCTTTTTCTTCTTTTTCTAAGGCCAATTTTTTATTTTTTTCAATTTGTGCCTCGATGTGTTCTCTTCTTTGCCCTTCTGACATTTGTGAGAGTCTTAAAAGGCTATCTTCTCTAGAAATAATGAGCTGATTGGCCACCAATCGCCCCAGATTATTGCGCCGTTCTGAAATAGATTCAAAGTTGCCTACAGAAGGATCTGAAGTTTGTAATGTTGAATCATAATACACTTTTGCTTCTGCATACGCCTTGTTATCATAATAATAGTCTCCTAACAACAAATAGGCTTTTGATTTTATTTTATTTTCTGTGGCTTCTGAAACAGCTTTTGAGGCATAATTTTGAGCTGATTTCATTTCTTTATTCTTTAAAGAAACTTCAGCTAATGCAATTAAAATTTTTGCTTTCTGATTACCAGAAGGCGCTTTTTTTAATAGCGATTTTAACTCTTCTTTTGAATTCAAGCCATTTTTAGCTGAGCCTAAGGCCAACTTCAACTTGCTGTTTAACATCATTTCATAATGTGGCTTAAGTTTTAACACCTCTTGATAATACGATTGCCCACTGGAAAAATCTTTATTGGCATCATATAAATTTGCAATGGTGTAATTGATCTTTATTTTTTCTTGTTTCTTTTTTTGAAATTTTAAACTTGATTGTAAAGACTCAATCGCTTTCTGGTAGTCGCCTTCTTTAAGGTGGTAATGTGCCGTGGTTTTATGTAATTCAAAAAGCGCATTTTTAGGAAAATCTTTGTCTTCGTGCAATTTCTTTAAACGATCATAAGCCTCTTGGTTATCATGTTCGTTTAACAAACTTTTTGCATGCCATAGCTGAGCTATTTTACCCTCTGGCTTTTTCTTATACGCACGCGCCACATATTCAAACATTTCATTTGCTTTGGCAAAATTCAAAATATACATTTGCGATTTACCAATCAGCATATAGGCCTCATCAATAAACTTATTGCGTTCTTCTTTTTTGATATACATGGAATGCCTGCGAATAGCTTTTTCACCCTTTTCTGTGGCGCGTACCATTAGCGCCTTAATGGCAGCAGATTCATTGGTATCTTTAGGATATACATACAAAGGCAATATAGAATCAAAATCGTGCACGTATGCATCTTGAATTTGCTCAATCCCTTCTTGTAAACTCAAATTACCATTAAACAAAACGTTAAATCTCGTAGTGGTATTATGAAAAGTTCGATTAGGTAACTTATTTACTTTAGTTGAGCATCCCCCCAAAAGAAATACTACAAAGAGAAAAATATATGTCTGATAAGCTTTTTTCAATCTTAGAAAGTCGTAATGATAACGCTTAAAATAAATTTCTATTGCTCAATGCTAATGACTCTTTCTCCTGAGTCATTAAAAGGCCCGTCAATAAAATTATTGTCTTTATCAATCAACTTAATGGAGATGGTATGTTCGCCTGCACTAAGCCCCTCAATTAGATAAGGCATCCATTTAGTAATAAAAAACTCCTGTCCGTCAATAATCACTTGTACCTTATTGCCATTTTCAGACAACTGTGTGTTTAATAAATAAAAGTCTAATAAAATATGTTTTGCATCTTCAGTTTTATAAACGCCTTTTGGCCTGCTATAGAAAAGATGTTGAGCGTCGCTGTCAAAATCAAAAGATTTTACATCGTCATTCTCAATTACTGACAGGTCAAATGCCTTTGTGTTTTTTACACTTAGATGATACGAACGTGATAAAAACGCCAATACAACATTAGTACCGCTTTCTAAAGTTTCATCAAATTCTGATTCGTACTTTGCTTTGTAAGGGCTGTTATTCACAATAAAATGAATGTGCTGCCCTTTGGAAGAATTTGCACAATGCTGATGCTGGGTTTGTTGGGTTTGAGATTTTAACTCATAATTTTTCACAGCATAAGCAAAGGCATAATTTGAATCTTTCTTTTCTGAAGATGTCAAAGAAAGTTCTGCGGCCTCAATTTTTTCAGTCACTTCAAACGGAACAAGTTTTAACTCTAAGTTTTCTTTCTCAATCTGATCAACTACTTTTTCGGTTGTTTGATCTGTTTTTGAATTTGTTGTACAAGACATCCAAAGACACATAAATACAAGGATGCCAAAGTTTTTTGAGTAAAAAGAACTATTCATGCTAACAAAAGTAAAGATTTCATATAAATTAAGACTATCTTTGCGTTTTATTCTTTTAGCATATGAAAATTTTTGTAGCCCGTTTAAATTATTCTTCTTCATCAGAAGATTTACAGAGGCTTTTTGAACAACACGGTGATGTAGTAAGTGCCAAGGTTATCTTTGATAGAGAAACTGGCAGAAGTAAAGGTTTTGGCTTTGTTGAAATGGCCAA
The DNA here is from genome assembly GCA_020629755.1 of Flavobacteriales bacterium. Lineage (GTDB taxonomy): Bacteria > Bacteroidota > Bacteroidia > Flavobacteriales_G > JALEGO01 > JAHDHZ01. The sequence goes on from JAHDCS010000009.1 coordinate 13,120, forward strand.
CTCTGAAGATGTACAAAATGCCATCAAAGCACTTGACGGCACTGAGTTTATGGAAAGACAAATTGTAGTAAAACAAGCACATGAACAAGGCTCTTAGTGTAGAGCTTTTTTGTATTTGTTTTTCTTTTTTAGCTCTTTTTTCCTGTAAAGACCCGTCGTCTTTTTGTGATCGGGAAGGTGAAATTTTAGACCTTCTAGGTTCGGAAGGATGCCGTATTGTTATTCGGGATGTAGAGTCTTCGTCTTTTTTTGAAGCAACCAATATTAATGCATTTGGCATTCTGTTTTACGATGGACAGCGCATTAATTACTCTTACCGCATAAGTCCTTCGCATACCTCTTGTTTACAAGCTATTGCTATTGAATTGCTCTGTGTAAGTGAAAAATAACCTTTAGCGTGCATTTTTTATGCTTTCTTTAATGTAAAGGTAAACGTAGTGCCTAATCCTACTTCACTTTGCACAGAAATCTGCTCACCATGTTGCTCTATGATGCTTTTCACAATGGCTAGACCTAATCCAGAGCCTCCTAAATGTCGAGAGCGACTTTCCTCGACCCGATAAAACCGTTCAAAAATACGTTCTAAATGTTTGGATGCCATTCCTAAACCATTATCTGAAACGCGAACAGCAACTTTATGGTTGACCATTGTAGTGTCAATACGTATTTTTCCGTTTGGCTTACCATACTTTATCGCATTATTAATAAGATTAATAAACACTTGTTTTATCCTTTTTTTATCTGCTAAAACCACTATGTTTTCAGGTATCTCTAATTCAAATAACGTATTGTTGTTTTTGAATTTCATGTGGAGTTCTTCTTGAATCTCTTCAAGAAGATCTAAAAGCAAACAAGGCTTTAGGCTTAGCTCTATTCTGTCCGAATCAAATTTAGAAATCGCGTCTAAGTCTTCTAGAATTTGAATCATCCGATTTAAACTTTTTTCAGCTCCTTGTAAATACTTAAGGTTTATAGACGGATCATTAATCCCCCCCTCTAATAAAGTAAGTAAATAGCCTTGGATATTAAATGTTGGGGTTTTTAACTCATGGGCAAGATTGCCAATAAATTCTTTTTGAAAGCCTTCTCTTTGTAAAAGCATTTGAATCTGTGCTTTTTTTTGGGCACTATATTCTTCTAGCTGCCCTTCAATGTCTATAAATTTTTTTTCCGGTATAATTTGTTGGAGAGATAATTGAGCCTGTTTATCAATAAATAGATTATACAGTTTATTGATGCGTTTTTGAAAAAAAAAGGCAAACACAAAAAAAATACTTACAAAACTACCCCCAAAGAACAGTAAAAATAAAAGCACTAAAGGTGTATTTACAAAAGAGAAGTAGCTTAAAAACAAACACGCCAAACAAGAAATTAAACTACTTGCTGCAATAACGGAAGCTAAAAAACTCAGGTTTTTCAAAGCTCTAATTTATACCCAACCCCTTTGATGGTTTTGATAATAGAGCTGCCAAATTTTTCTCTTAACTTTCTGATGTGAACATCAATGGTTCGATCACCTACCACTACATCATTGCCCCAGACTTTTGAGAGAATTTCGTCACGTGTAAACACTTTACCTTTTTTTGAAGACAATAAATCGATAAGCTCAAATTCTTTTTTAGGCAGATGAACCTCTTTGCTCTTGTGTATCACAAGATACCCTTCTTTATCGATCTGAAGAAGTGAAGATTCTGCCACTGGCGTCTGTTTTTCATACGCAAGTCGCCTGCATATAGAGTTTACTTTAGAGAGAAAAACACTAGGTTTAATAGGCTTTGCAATGTAATCATCTGCTCCGGCATCTAATCCTGCAATTTGAGAATAGTCTTCTGCCCGCGCTGTTAAAAATACAATAATAGTTTGCGAAAACTCTTTCATTTCTCTCAGACGCTTACAGGTTTCTATTCCGTCCATCTTAGGCATCATCACATCTAAGATGATAAGATCTGGCTTAAAAACGATTGCTGTTTCTATTGCGCTGTCTCCAGAAAGTGCCGTTTTAACCTTAAAGTTATTTTTCTGAAGATTATAACTTAAAAATTCTAATATATCTGGCTCATCATCAACGAGTAACACCTTATAAGACATACGTTCTCTCTTTAAGACAAAATTACTGAAAAGAAGCTATACTGAAGGTGGTTTGGCCTAGTTTTTGTATACTTGATAATTGTGAATCGCACCCTACTTCTTTTCATCATGTTTTTTTGTTTTTTTTCTGGGGGGATGTGTGCTCAGATCAAGGTAAGAGAAGTGAAAAAAGACATTGGTATTGTATACAGTCCTGATAATGGCGGGGCCTATTATGATTTTGTATTTGAAAATTCTAGCGATAAGCCCCATTACATACTGCGCTCACAAAACACGCCAAAGGCAAGCGTATTATTTTCTTCTAAACGCATAGAGCCAAAAGGATCTATTTACGTAAGAATTAAATATATCTCTTTACAAGAAGGACGATTTTTAGTGAATGTTCCAGTATTTGTAAGCGCACAATCAGACCCAATTGTTTTGAGCCTTTCTGGAGAAACAAAATACAAAGACACCAAAACATCTCAGGCTTGCCCCAGCTTTTCATCAAAATCATATAAAGAAAAAAAAGAGGCTCAAATTACCCTTAGAGTCATTGATGCCGTCTCAAAAAAACCTATAGCAGATGCCATGATTACCATTTCTAATTCTCCGTGGTCTAAACGCAATGTAAAGTCAGATGCCTCTGGCACGCACAAAGCAAAATCAAAAACCATGGGCATCCACTTTTTTGATATTCAAAAAAGTGGATACTTACCTCTTTCGACCAAAAGAACCATAAGTTTTGGCTCTAATGTTTTTGTGTTTGAATTAGAACCTCAGCAAGTCATCCCTCCACTAAAAGAAGAACTCATTATTCAAGTAAAAGATAAAAAAACCTTTGCCGCTATTGCTTCTGCCCAAGTGCGGATTAAAGATAAAAAAGCCCCCATCTTTGTGCAAAAAACGTCTGAAAGAGGGCAGGTTCTGTTTATGGACTACACGTCTGATAAGTATTATTCTATTGACGTGAGTGCTGAAAATTATCAGCCGCGCACAGATTATCAGCTGAGTGTCTTTGATAAAAAAGATAATCTCGTCACCATTTACCTTAATGCCATTGAAAAAGAAGAGCCTGTGGTCTCTTATCCCCCCCAAAAACCTAAAGATAAACAACCACCCACACAAGAAACACCAAAAACAGAGTCTATAACTCCTTTAAGCAGTGATAAATATGCGCCCAACAACATTGTATTTTTAATTGACAAATCATCGTCTATGAAACATCAAGAACGCTTTGATATTTTAAAAACAACTATTATTGAACTGCTTAAACCCTTGCGTAAATCAGACAAAATTGCGTTAATCACTTATGACACTGAGGTTGATGTGCTTTTGCCTTCTACACAAGCAGACCATAAAGCCTTAATAGCGGATGTTGTTTTTGAATTAGAGGCCGAAGGACTTACTGCCGGAGTAAGTGGTGTAGAAAAAGCCTTTGATATTTTAAACGGTTCTAAAATTAAAAACGGAAACAATGAATTGTTTGTGATTACCGATGGTGCTTTTAATGTTGGAGGCAAACAATCAATGGTAGAACCGCGCATTAAAAAAGAAGCAAATAATGGCTTTAAAATGTCTGTTATTGGCATAAAAACACCAATGGTGATTGAAGATGGCTTAAAAAAAATGGCTCAAATTGGCAATGGTGAGTTCATTACCATTGATTCGTCACAAGAAGCCAAAACTAAACTTTTAGATGTAGTGAAAGCGCATTCAAGAAAGTAGCTTAGATTAATAATAAATTAGTCTTCGAACTTTACAGATATATTTAGCCAATCGAATCACCTGCTTGGTATAACCATATTCATTATCATACCACGTGTACAGCACAATATCTTTTCCGGATGGGTGCACGATGGTTGCTGGGCTATCAAACACTGCCGGGCAACTATTCCCGATAATATCATTCGATACCAGTTCATGTTCAAATGAAAATTTAATTTGATTGACTAAAGCCCCGTTTAAAGCTGCATCTTTCATAAGATCATTAACCTGTTCTTTGCTGGTTTGTTTGCTTACCGTTAATTTCATAATCGCCAAAGAGCCATTTGGCGTAGGCACTCTTACGGCATTAGCCGTCAATTTATTTTTAAGTTCTGGTATAGCCTTAGTCACCGCCTTACCTGCCCCAGTTTCTGTAATAACCATATTAATGGCTGCAGATCTTCCACGACGGTGCTTTTTATGCATGTTATCTAAAAGATTCTGATCATTCGTATACGCATGAACTGTTTCAATGTGTCCTTTTTCGATCCCTAAGGTGTCATTAACAACTTTTAGAATAGGCGTAATGGCATTGGTGGTACATGAAGCGGCAGATACAATGGTCGGATTATCCTCTAAAACATCTTGATTAACCCCATACACAATATTAGGAATTGGGTCTTTACCCGGCGCGGTAAGTAACACTTTATCAATTCCTTTTGATTTTAAATGCAAGCCTAAGCCTTCTTGATCTCTGTAAATACCCGTATTGTCAATCACTAAAGCATTCTGGATATTATAAGTGGTGTAATCAATGTCTTGGGGGGATGAACTTTCAATAAAATGCACGACTTGCCCGTTAATAATGAGCCTATTGTTATCTATGTCTTCAATGATAGATCCAGAAAAAGGGCCATGTACAGAATCCATACGAAGAAGCGCCGCTCTTTTTCTGAGAATAGATTGATCTACTTTTCGCGTGACAATGGCTCTTAACCTAAGCTGCTGCCCTTTACCTGCTTGTTTAATCAGTTCTCTGGCTACCAAACGGCCAATCCGCCCAAATCCATACAACACAACATCTCTTGGCTGGGTAGAGGCGTTTTCTCCTTGCATGTAAGGGGCAAGTGTTTTAGATAAAAAATCTTGAACTGAATTAAAATTCTTTTTTTGATCGATCCACTCGGCTGCTAATTTGCCTATATCTATTTTAGAAGGCGATAGTTCTTTAATTTCTAGAAGCTCTTTGGCAATCATAGACGTAATAGAAACATCTATATTTTTTTTCACTACTTTACGTGCATACTCATGTAAATTAAGTATTTGAGACGTGTTTCTGTCGGTTAGATGATCACGAAAAAGCACCAGCTCAACACCCTTTTCGTACAAAAGATGCCCAATATAACTGTTGAGTTTTACAGCTTGTTTTTCAAAGGTGTTACGCTCAGAAAATTTGTTTTGATAATCGTTTAGTGTAGAAGTGGATGTTGCCATTTTGAATAGAATAAAATTCGATCCAAATTTCAACGATTTTTTTTAAGTTACAAAGTGATCTGTTTTTAAAGATTTAGAAATATTTTCTTATCTCCATAAAAAAAACTCTCAGTTCATCTAAAAGAGTTCTTTTCAAGACCTCAAATATTGTCTGAACTAATCTCTTAGAGCTAAATTGTGATAAAACACCCTTTTAGAGAAGGTCTAATTATTTGGCTCTTTGCTGTACTTCACTAGCTGAAGTGTCCAGATAGTGGCCGCTATAAAACCAATAATTAAAAACAAGATGTTAGGAATGTTTCCTAGCCATTCTAAAATTGAAAAACTAAATTGAAATACAGATTCTAAAGCATATAGAATATCATCAAATTTCATAACATACAAGTTTATAAAACAAAGATAAATAATCAGTCAAAATGACAATAAAAAACAAGGTATATTTGCTGTTTCTTTTCACATATGAAATGTTTGTTGATTCGCTTTAGTTCTATTGGAGATATTGTCTTGACCTCTCCTGTCATTAGAGCGGTCAAAAAACAAAAAAATGCAGAGCTCCATTTTTTAACTAAATTTCAATATAAAAATCTACTAGAGCACAATCCTTATATAGATCAGCTTCATCTCTTAAAAGACAACCTTAGCGCTTTAGTAAAAAAGTTAAAACAAGAAAAGTTTGATTATGTCATTGACCTTCATAAATCATTACGTTCTCGTCGGATTGGCTTTCAATTGTCTTGCCCCACCATCACCTTTAATAAGCTTAATGTTAAAAAATTTAAGGCCGTATATTTAAAAAGCCCTCTAAATGAAAAGCATTTGGTAGAGCGTTATTTTGAAGCACTAAAACCAATAGGTATTCAAAACGACCATCAGGGCTTAGACTATTTTTTACCTTCACAACAAGCGTCATCGCTTATTACAGAACATGGCCTTAAAAAAGAAGGGTACGCAATTACTTGTTTATCTGGCACTTATTTCACCAAGAAGTTTCCGCCGCATAAATGGGTTGAACTTATCGAAAAGTGGCCTTTAAAAGTAGTGCTTATTGGCGGATTACAGGAACGCGTCGAAAGTGATTTAATTGAGAACACATTACTTAAAAAAGAAATAAAGGTGCTCAATTTAGTGGCTGAATGTTCCGTACACGATTCTGCCTTTTTAATCAAACATGCTTCAATTGTTTTTACAGGCGACACCGGGATGATGCACATTGCAGCTGCTTTTAAGAAAAAAATCATCAGCCTTTGGGGAAATACCATCCCCGCATTTGGCATGTATCCATATGGCGCTGATCCAAAAAGCAAATGCTTTGAAGTAAAGAATTTAAGCTGCCGACCATGCTCAAAGCTCGGGCATTCAAAGTGCCCAAAAACACACTTTAAATGCATGCAAGACATAGACACTCCACAAATTATTAAGTATGCCCAAAGCATTGTATGATACATACTCGGTATTAAAGCTTAAAAATGGTGCGAAATTGCTTTACCATAAAAGCCCATCCCCTATTACACACTTTGCCATTGTACTTAATGTGGGCAGCCGAGATGAAACTAAAGCTCAATGGGGTTTATCACATTTAATTGAACATTGTGCCTTTAAAGGATCTAAGCATTATTCTCTTCAAAATATTATTGATAAAACAGAAGGATTAGGGCACGAACTTAATGCCTACACTACAAAAGAAGACACTACCTTTTATGCTAGTTTTTTATCGGATCAATTTAAATCTCAAGCCAATATCTTATTGGATATTGTTTTTAATCCGAGTTTTCCTGAAAATGAATTGCGTCGCGAGAAAAAAGTAGTGCGCGAAGAAATCAGAGATTACCTAGACAACACAACAGAACAACTCTTTGATGATTTTGATGCTCGAATGTTCAAATCTCAATCCCTGGGCCGATCCATTCTTGGCAAAGAAAAGCAACTACTAGACTTTTCTTCAAGTGATCTAAAGGCATTTGTAAACACACATTTTTATACCTTTTCTAATGTTGTCTTTGCCATTTCATCTGACCATCCCCCCAAAAAAATCAAACAACTTCTAGAGAAAAAACTTAAAACCTTAGATTTTACAAAAAAGAAGAGACAGCGAAAAAAAAGCAAGCACGCCAAGACTTTTTCAGTGCTAAAAAACAAAAAAGATTACCAATCTCATTTACTAATGGGCACCAAGGCACCATCCTACAAAAGCAAAGGATATGTAGCAGTAAGCCTTTTAAATTATTTCTTTGGTGCAAATAACATGGCGTCGAGATTAAATTTTTTATTGCGCGAAAAACATGGGCTCTGTTACACGGCCGAATCAAATTATGTGAGCTATTCAGACACCGGACAATTTATAATTTATGTCGGGTGTTCGCGTAAAAATCTAAAAAAAGCAGAAGACATCATCGCTTCAGAATTAACTCTTTTATCTAGAGGAATTTCAGATAAAACACTCAAAAAATTAAAACACGCGTTCATCACACAATGGCAACTCTCGTTAGAACATCGCCAAACGAATTTGCTGGCTAATGCTAAAACATTGCTCGTCTCAAATAAACTCCATAGCCCCGTCGAAATTATTTCTAAAATTGAAAAATTAACGCCTAAAGACGTGAACAGATGGTGTAGTAAATTGTTTGATCTATCAAGATATTCTAAACTTATTTATAAATCTAACGCATGAACTTTTTACCAGAAGCTATCGATCAATACTGCCAAAGACATACCAGTAAGCCTTCAGAACTTTTAGAAGAATTAGATAGAGAAACGCATTTAAAAGTGCTGATGCCGCGCATGTTGGCTGGCAGTTACCAAGGGCGTTTGCTTAGTATGTTCTCTAAGATGATTCGCCCAAAGTATGTCTTAGAAATTGGGACTTACACGGGGTATTCTGCGCTTTGTTTTTCGGAAGGATTGCAATCAGAAGGGCAGATTTTCACTATTGATAAAAACGAAGAGCTACACACAAGAACTAGATCTTATATTGAAAAGGCAGGTAAACAAGATCAGATTCAACTTATTGTAGGGGAAGCTTTACAAGAAATTCCTAAACTAGATTACAAATGGGATTTAGTGTTTATAGACGCTGATAAAGAAAATTATTCGAATTATTATGATCTTGTCTTTGAGCGTTTAAATGTGGGGGGATATATCATAGCAGACAATGTACTTTGGAGCGGAAAGGTACTTGATAAAGACGCTTTAGAAAAAGACATTGACACCAAAGCTTTAGATATATTCAATAAAAAAGTACATGCAGACTCTCGCGTTGAAAATGTGCTTCTAGGGGTGCGGGATGGGCTTATGGTGATTCGGAAGATTAAGGCGTAAGCTCTCCGCCTTCAATCACATCTTTTGTGTCTGAAGAAGGCTTTTCATCGTGCAGATCATCTAAATCAATCTCTTTATACTCGTTAGAAGCACTGGCTTCTAATGAAAAATCAAGTTCATCATCATTCTCTGTGTAGGTCATAAGGGCCAAAGCCATAATCACACTAGAGGCAATAATCACAGAAAGAATAATCCCATCGTCAAATCCTACGATTTTAAGCGAATCCGGGATGGCAAAAAATAAAAGCACCGTGATTAATCCACGAGGAGCAATATACACCTGCGGAAAAATATCCCTCCCAGAAAAAATACGCAGAAGTATCCATCTAATTAAATAAATAGAGATGATAATACAAATAGAGGTTATCGCTACATTTAAATTCACCACCGACATAATATCAATTGTCAGGCCAAAGACGACAAAGAAAAAGGTACGCACAACAAAAGCCGACTCGACAGTCACAATATGAAATCCATCCTTCACGCGCTCTAGCTGAGAGGTGTCAATGAGTTTAGTGAGAAAGCCTTTAAAGAAAAGCCTCTCGTTACTCATCATAAGACCAAAAATTAAAATAATAATCAGCGAGGATAAATGAAAGAGTTTACCCAAAGAGTACAGCAAAATTAAAATTGAGATTAATAAAAATAGTTTGGCGTGTGTTGTGATTTTTTGAAAGATAAAAATAAGACTATAGCCTGCTACTAAAGAGATAACGATCGTGGCAATTAATGAAATTAAAAAGCCAGAGGCAGCACTTCCTTGAGTCGCTTCAGGGTGTAAAAGCCCTTCTAAAAAATAAAAAAGCATAATGCCTATAATATCAGAAAAGGTACTTTCATAGATGTGAAACTCTTTTTTAGACTCACCTAAAAACGACACACTAGGTATCACAATCGCACTTGATAAAATGGCGAGTGGCGTTGCGTGATAAAGAGCTGAAGTCAAAGAAAGCTCAGGGTGAAAAAACATAAAGATGTACGCACAAGCAAAGGCTGAACCGAAAAGACCTAAAGTAGCTACTGCTAGTGATCTTAATATTAAACCAGACTTATTTCGCTCTAATTTTAAATCAAGGGCGGCTTCTAAAACAATCATAATTAACCCTACTACCCCAAGAATCTCTAAAACTTGAGAAAAACTAAACTTACCACTTAAACCAAGAATCTCTAAGGCATATTGAAGCCCTACCCCACCGCCAATCAATAATAGCACAGCCGGAATCTTTGTGGCTTTAGAAATAATGTTAAATAGGTGAGAGCAAATAATAATTGTACCTAGTACAATTAAAAATGTGTAGGTGTTTAAAGTAAAATTAATTGAAAGTAAGTCCATTTTATAGATTCAGTAAAACCTCTTCGGGCGTAGTATTACCAAAAATCATACGCACCGGATTTTCTAACATCTCTTTAATAGAATACAAAAAACCTACTGATTCTTTGCCATCAATAATACGATGATCATAAGAGAGGGCTACATACATTACGGGCTTCACAACTACCTTACCATTTACTGCTACTGGACGCTCAACAATGTTATGCATGCCTAAAATAGCACTCTGAGGCGGATTAATAATGGGCGTAGAAAGCATTGAACCAAACACCCCACCATTGGTAATGGTAAAAGTACCTCCTACCATTTCATCAATGGTAATTTTACCGTCTCTTGCTTTAATGGCCAAACGCTTAATTTCTGCTTCAATTTCATGTAAGCTTAAGGTTTCTGCATTGCGCACGACCGGAACCATAAGGCCTTTAGGTGAACTGACTGCTATGCCTATATCAGCGTAATTGAACGACACCATTTCTTGTCCGTCAATAATGGAATTAACGGCCGGATATAAACGCAAAGCCTCTGTAACCGCTTTAGTAAAAAATGACATAAACCCAAGGCCTACGCCATGGGTTTCCTTGAATTTTTCTTTGTATTTTTTTCGGATAGTCATAATCGGCTCCATGTTTACCTCGTTAAAGGTGGTGAGCATAGCCGTATCATTCTTTACTGCCACTAATCTTTGCGCAATTTTTCGTCTGAGTGAACTCATTTTTTTGCGCGATTCTTCTCTGGTTCCGCCCCAGCCTTGTAGCACATTTTGCCCCGATACACCAGAAGTGATATACCTATTGACATCTGAAGCTACAATTTTACCATGAGCACCTGATCCAGATACTTTTCCGGGATTCACATTGTTTTTTGCCATGATCTCTTTTGCAAGAGGGGATGCCTTAACATTTGAAGCAGTGGGTGCTTGTTTGACAATAGACGGGGCACTACTCGCAGCTACAGGTGTTGCTTTTTCTTCTTTTTTAGGAGTTTCTTGGGGGGATGCTTCTTTTTTCTTAGGCGTACCCTTCACTGAGGTATCAATTTTACAAACCACATCGCCAACTTGAACCGTATCACCTTCTGAAGCTAAAATTTGTATCGCGCCAGACTCTTCAGCCATCAGCTCAAGAGTGGCTTTATCTGAGTCTATTTCTGCAATTGGCTGGTCTTTTTCAACGTATTCGCCTTCTGCAACTAGCCAACTGGCAATTTCAACTTCTGTGATCGATTCACCCGGCGAGGGTATTTTCATTTCAAGTACACTCATAATACGCGATTAAAGGTATAAACAATTTCTTTTTTTTAGGCCATTACCTTCTTTTTTTCAAACAAGCCATTGATAATTTTAGCATGCACCACTCGGTGTCTAGCCGGAGAGCCTGTGGCTGTTGTTGCACTAGCTTTACGCCCAAGGTATGTAAAATTTATTTGAGGTAAATTTCTAAGCATAAAGGGATAGGCACCCATATTTTGAGGCTCTTCTTGCACCCAATAATAGGTTTTCACTTTGCTGTATTTTTTAAGTACTTCTTTTATTTTTTTATGGGGGATTGGATAAAGCTGCTCTAAACGAATAATCGCCACATGATCTGCACCCAACTCTTGGCGTTTTTCATCAAGCTCATAAAAGACTTTTCCCGAACAAAAAGCCAAGGTTTCTACTTTACTTACTTTGGCTTTTACATCATCCATTAAGGGCTGAAAACTGTCTTTCTCTAAGTCTTTTAATGAGGATATACACGAAGGATAACGCAATAATTTTTTAGGGGTAAAAACAATCAGAGGCTTACGAATTTCTCTTTTAAGCTGTCGTCTTAGCGCATGAAAAAAGTTTGCTGGTGTAGTGCAATTTATGGCTTGAATATTATTCTCAGCACACAACTCAAGATAACGTTCAATGCGCGCACTTGAATGCTCTGCTCCCTGCCCTTCATACCCATGAGGCAATAACACAACTAGGCCAGACATCCGCTTCCATTTATCTTCGCCACAGGTAATAAACTGATCGTAAACAATTTGTCCGCCATTTGAGAAGTCACCAAATTGCGCCTCCCAGATAGTAAGCCCATTTGGAGAAGCTAAAGAATACCCATATTCAAACCCTAATACACCATACTCAGAAAGCAATGAATTGTAGATCTGAAAATCAGCCTTTGGATTTACTTCTTTTAAAGGCGTATATTCTTCAGCTGAATCTTCAATTTTTAATACGGCGTGGCGGTGTGAAAAAGTGCCCCGCTCAACATCCTGACCAGAAAAACGAATCGAATGCCCTTCAGAAAGTAAAGACCCATATGCAAGCATCTCACACATCCCCCAGTCTAAGGCATCTTTTTTAATCATTTCATTTCGCCCATCAAGAATCTTTTTAAGTTTTCGAAAAAAGTTTTTATCAGAAGGTACCGCATTGATAATCTTTGCTATCTCTTTTAGCTTCTTAGAGGCCACTCCAGTTTTTGGTTCAGTTTCAAAATCTTTATCGGTAGACTCTCTAAGTTTTTTCCAATCGCCTTGTAAATGTGAAGAAATTTTAGCTGTTTTTTGTTTTTTTGAGCGCGCCAAATGTTTTTCTAATTCGGCTTTAAAGTCAGTTTGTTTTTTAGCAACAGACGTTTGATCAAGAATCCCTGCGTCTATGAGTTCTTGGGCATAAATATCTCTTAAGTTTGGATGTTTGGCAATACTCTTATACAGCACAGGCTGGGTAAAGCGAGGCTCGTCGCCTTCATTGTGACCATACTTTCTATAACAGAGCAAATCAATATACACGTCTTTTTGAAATTTCAGACGGTATTCCATCGCTATTTTTGAGGCGTGTATCACCGCTTCAACATCATCGCCATTCACATGAAACACAGGACACTTAGTGACCTTAGCAATATCCGTACAATAGGTGCTGGAACGCCCATCAATATAATTAGTCGTAAAGCCAACTTGATTATTAATGACAATATGAACTGTTCCTCCTGTTTTATAGCCTTTAAGTTGAGCCATTTGGGCTATTTCATACACAACCCCTTGGCCAGAAAGAGCGGCATCACCATGAATCAAAATAGGTAAAAGCTTCTGCGGATCATTTTTGTAACGCTTGTCTATTTTGGCTCGCGATAAACCTTGTACCACCGGATCCACTGCCTCTAAATGCGATGGATTAGGGGCAATGCTCAAATGAATTTCTTTACCTGAATCTGTTTTTCGCGTTTGCGAAAACCCATAATGGTACTTTACATCTCCCATATAAAAGGGATCATCATAATCTTTACCTTCAAACTCTGTAAAAATGTCTTCGTAAGATTTTCCGAAAATATTAGACAACACATTTAGCCTTCCTCTATGTGCCATGCCTAACACGAATTCTTTTACCTCCATGTCTGCAGCCGTTTCGATCACAGTATCTAAAGTAGGAATAAGTGCTTCAGCACCCTCTAACGAAAAGCGTTTTTGTCCGACAAATTTGGTATGCATAAAATGCTCAAAGCCAATGGCTTTATTGAGCTTATCATATATGGTAATTTTTTCTTGATCACTGTATTTAGGTTGATTGTCATTGATGTGGATTTTAGATTTGATCCACTCTATCTCTTCTGGCTCTGCCAAATACATATACTCAACCCCAATGCTTTTACAGTATACTTTTTCTAGATGCTTTAAAATGTCTTTTAAACTTGCTGGCCCCAAACCGACTTCTTCGCCTGCTTGAAAATAAGTAAGCATATCTTGTTGATCTAAGCCAAAATTTTCAATGGCTAAGGTTGGGCTATAGGTACGGCGTTCACGTACTGGGTTGGTTTTGGTAAACAAATGCCCTCGTGTACGATAGGCATTAATTAGATTGATCACTTTAAACTCTTTTTGAAAGTTTTCAGGTACGCCTCCGTTTTCAAAATTAGCACTGGCTAATTCATAGCCTTCAAAAAAACGATGCCAACTTTCTTCTAGAGTATCTGGCGCATTTTTATATTGATCGTAGAGTTGTTCAAAAAAAGCCGGATTGGCATTTGAGAGATATGAAAATTTATCCATCTTAAGAGTGCACTTTCAGCGAATATAAATTTTTTTTAGGCTTTGCAGAGCATTCTTTTAGTGAATTCTATTTTTTGTAGATTGAGGTGATTTTTGCATCCACAGAAAAAAGATTGCAACAAGCGCGACCGAAAGCATCGGAACCCAAATGGAATCCGCACCCATAGTGATATCTTTAAGCTGATCTATAGGGTATTTTTGTAAGTAATAATACGTCATCACTACCTGTATCCCATTGTTTAAAAAATGCCCTAGAATAGGAAAAACTAAATTTTTAGTGTAATAAAACACATACCCCAACAAGGCACCAAGAAGCATTCTTGGTATAAATCCAAAAAACTGCCCGTGCAACAAGCTAAAAGCAATAGCTGTAAACCATATTGCAGGATGCGGGTTTTTCGAAAGAGACATAAAGTGTTTTTGCACCATCCCCCTAAAAAAAAGCTCTTCGCTCAAAGCCGCCATAAACCCGATGATGAACACATTTGAAATTAAATCAAAGCTGTTTTTCATGTCAAGTAAATGCAAGGTAATGGCTTCCATTTTTGATTCTTGAATTCTGAGTTGCTCTTCTATGTCTGCCAAAAATGAAGGCAGATGAAGTTCTGCATTCCATTCAGCCAAAAAGCTAATCGCTGGCAAAGCAGAAATAAAAATGCATGCCGTTAATAGCAAATGAAAAAACGACAGGTTGCTTCTTAGGTCAAACCACTTAAGTTGTTTGTGCTTAAAGAGCCACACATAAGCCACTGCCGGCAAAATAAAGGCAAATAACACATTGAATATCTGGCTGATTTTAAGCACCGTTGGATCAATGTTTTGAATGTCTTGAATAGACACCGATCCGACAGAAGTAAACATCGCTAATGAAATAAGCATGAACACCACATAAAGTGTAGAAATAATCTGTTTTTGATTCACGAATGCTAAGTTAGGTGAAAATCATTTTTTATTTTTAGATATGGCCGCACAAATTTTTAAATGGCTCAAACGCGTATTCTTAGGATTTATACTTGTATTGATGCTCTTTGTTTTGGGTGGATTTTTACTCATCTATTTCAAAGCAGATCGCGTAAAATTTTACATCACTCAAAGCCTTGAGGAACAAAGTCAAGGCAAAGTCTTGATTGACAAGATTGGCGACTTAAGTTTATTTCATAGGCCTGGGGCTTTAAGTTTTTCATTGCATGGCATTCAGGTTAAGGGCTTGCATCAGAAAAACAAGCACCAACTTTTACAAGCGTCTCATATCTTTATGGACATAAACATTTGGGACCTTATACAAGATAAACTAAAAATCAATGCTTTAGTTTTCAAACAAGCAGAGTTAAACATACACAAAAATAAGAATGGGGTGTATAATTTCACCTCAGACCAGCACACTGGAAAAGCGTTATTATTTGACACCGATCGGATTGTTTTTGAAGATTGTATATTCAGCTACTCAGAAGAGAATAAGCCTATAGTGCGTATCACTGATTTAAACGGTGAGCTTAAAGGTGATTTTTTTGCTGAAGAAAAAGAGTTAAACACTACGCTTACTTTTTTGTATCATAAAGATCTTGATTTTTTAAGTACTTCAAGTATCCCTATTGCATTTAAGGGTGTTGTACAAAGCAATCAGGGATTTAAACATATTGTTTTAAATCAGGCCCAAGGACAGGTATTTGATCTCGGCTTTATTTTATCTGGGGGGATAGACTTTGAAAAGGCTACAAATTTTGATCTTCAGCTTACCTGTAAAGATCTCTTATTAGAAGAGATTACATCTGTATTGTCTGAAGAGCATCAACAAAATATTAATAGATATGCCTTAGAGTTTAAGACATCTGCAAAAGCAGAAATAAAAGGGGCTTTAACAGACAAGTACTCGCCTAGCCTTATGCTCAAGGCTCAAATTGGAGAAGGCCAATTCACCTATGATACTCATCAAGCTAATGCCTTAAGCGGGCAACTAGAAATTAAAAGCGATAATATTTTGGATATAACATCCTATCAGGCACATATTGAAAATATAAACGGAGAATACCAGGCTATGCCTTTTAAAATTTCTGAGGCCACCTACCACTTTTTAGACCAAAATGCAGACATACATCTCCAAGCCAAAGATTCGCTTCCCTTAGCATTTTTTCAATCTTTCATAACGCAAGATACGCTTAAAATACAAAATGGTATGTTAATTCCTGATGTACGTATTCGCATCCCCCCAAAAAATCAAAACCAAAATAGACCAATCCATTTCTTAGGCCATGTAGAACTCAAAAATGTAGAAGCAACATACCTTAAACAAAACACCATCACAGGATTACATCTAAAATTAGATATAGAAAAAAAAGATGCTCCTATAAGCTCTATGGAAACACTACAATTTAGCGGCAGTGCTTCGGTAAACCACCTGATTTTTAAAGCACAATCTTTTAAAGATCTTCGGGCAGATATAACACTAAAAAATCGTCAATTAAACATCAGCCAGGTAAAAACAAAAGCCTATGATGGTCAAATCAATTTAGACGCCTCTTACTACTTTTCAGATAGAAAACTTCATTTAACCTATAAAGCAGCGCATATTGATTTGACAAACTTATTTGATCAGATGAATGACTTTGACCAAAACACCATCACGCACAAGAATATTGAAGGCTATGCCTCTATTTCTGGAGTGAGCAGTTTTCTATTCGATAAAAATTTAGACCCAGATTTAAATAGCTTGTACACTAAAGCGCATATTGAAATAGAAAAAGGAAAGCTTAAAAAAATAGAAGCCTTTGAACAAATGTGTGATTACATTGATCAGAAACGCCTTTATAGAAGACTGCTTGATTTAGATGCGCTTAGAAAAAGTACAAAACATATCAATTTTTTAACCCTTGAAAATCAGATTGAAATTAAACATCAGCGTGTACACATTCCGGCCATGCGTATTGCTTCATCAGTACTTGATTTTTCGTTTTCTGGCACACATACTTTTACGCATAAAATAGATTACGACATGGTGTTTTATCTTTCAGATTTAATGCGAAAAAAAGAGGCCAAGTATGAAGAATTTGAAATTCAAACCAATGAAAAAAAGTGGTTCTTACTTGCCTTAAAAGCCACAGGAGATGCTAGTGATCCTGACTTTACGCTCAACAAAAAAAACCAAGCTAAGATTATTAAAGAGAAACTCAACAACGAAAAGCAAATCATTAAAACACTCATTAAAGAAGAAAAACAAGGCGCACACAAAGCCATTGACTTTGAAGATGAACCCAGCCAGTTAGAATTTGACCATCCAATGCTGCAGAAAAACGAAAAACCTAAGACCTCAGAACATGAGAAAGAAAAAAAGAAAAAATGGGGCATAGACTTTGGCGATGATTCAGAAGAAGAAGTAGAGGTTGATATAGATAATTTGTAAGTGTTCTATAAACAAATCTTTTTTATCAATGTAACCTATCAAAAGGCATTGCTCTGCAATTTAGCTCTAAGACCCGATTGCAATGGGCACATAAATTGAAGTTACCTCATTTTTCATTAGCGAATCTTTCATAAACCTCATTATCATTGAATTTTAGAGATTTCATAAGTGAAAAAGCAAATTTTCATCGTGCGCTCAAAAGTGCGCTGGCCTGCCAAGAATGGCGGGCGTGGGTTGAAGGTGAATAGAAAATGTGGCTTTGCAGGGCTGGCCTTGTGGGCTACATTTTCTAGAGGTGGGTAGATAGCTTCATTCTTGGCTTGAATTTTCGTTCTTTTCTTCAAGGAAAAGGACAAAAATAAGGATAGAAGAAAAAAACTTAAAAAAAACGGGGTAACTCCAGAGCACATAAAAAATTGACTCGCATCTCCTATTTGCCGAAATTTGTGAGGTAAATCTCTTTTTTATGAAAAATCAATACATACATTCAGCACTAGGTATAATGTTATTATTTGGTGTTTTCTCTTTTGGAGGATGTTTTAAACCGGCTGTCTATGAGTCTATGCAAGAGACGAATCAATGCGTCACTTCTAGTGAGCTTTTAGACAAAGACATCCTTAATAAAGACTATTTTGATTTATGGATGTATCCTAAGATCGAAAACTTGCTATACCAAGAAGGGTTTAGAACCAGTAAAGTATATGAAGTAGCACTAACGCAACAAGGCATAGGCTTTGAATTTTTATTGGTTGATAAAACCGACTACTTAAAAAGACAAATGCGCGTATATTCATGTGAAGGCAATTTATTGGGGGAAACAGCCTTGTATAACCTATCAGATGATGTGTATCCAAGAACACCCGTAAACTACAACCTTAGTGTTGCAAAAACAGTCATTTTCAACAAGGGAAATCTTACAGACTTGTACTAGTTAACGACTCTAAGATTAGAGCATTACATCTGATTTATTAACATTCCTTTTAATGCTATGCGTGCATAACAAATATTTTCATACATTTGTTATGCACGCATAGTTTATGCAAAAAGAAGAAATGCTCGATTTTCATATTCGCAACGTCTGGCAAAAAATTGCCAGGATGTACAATGCCAATGGTCAAAAAGAAGGCTTAAGCATGTCATGGGGTTATGTACTTTTGAATATTGACAATAAAAAAGGAACGCCTTCTACCAAACTTGGCCCTAAAATGGGCATGGAATCGACCTCTTTATCTCGCATTTTAAAAAACATGGAAACAAAAGGGTACATCCTTAGAGAATCTGATCCATCAGATGGGCGTTTGTCTCTTCTTTTTCTTACCTCTAAAGGGCTCAAAGCCAGAAATTTTGCTAAAAAGAATGTCTTTGCCTTTAATCGACATATTTATGGGGCCATCCCCCCGAAAAAAATAGCCCAATGCATAGAGGTTATGACTGAATTAAATACTATCTTGGATACGCATATTATTTTTGAAAATCAAAAAATTACAGGGTAATGGAAGCTGTTTTATCAAAAACTAAAGAACAAAAAACTGTGAAAAGAAGAATTAAAAAAGCAGCCGTAATAGGCTCAGGTGTAATGGGCTCAAGAATAGCCTGTCATTTTGCAAACATAGGCTTAGATGTGTTACTCTTAGACATTGTACCTAAAGAAGCCAAAGACTCTAAGGTGAAAAAAGAGCGCAATAAAATTGTGGATGACGCCTTAAAATTTGCTTTAAAATCAAAACCATCACCGATTTATAACAAAAGCTTTACCTCTAAAATCCAGACCGGAAATCTAGACGATGATTTAGCTGAAATCAAAGACGCCGACTGGGTTATTGAAGTGGTTGTTGAGCGTTTAGACATCAAAAAACAGGTGTTTGAAAACATAGAAAAACATAGAAAACCAGGATCTTTAATTACGTCCAATACTTCAGGAATTCCAATCAAATTAATGACTGAAGGCAGAAGCGATGATTTTAAAAAGCATTTTTGTGGCACACACTTTTTTAATCCGCCACGTTACTTAAAACTCCTTGAAATAATCCCGACTAAAGATACCGATCCAGAGGTGGTTACGTTTTTAATGGATTATGGCAAGCGTTTCTTGGGTAAAACTACCGTTCTTGCTAAAGATACTCCAGCATTTATCGCCAATCGAATAGGTGTATTTGCCATTCAAGATTTATTCCACACCATTAAGTCCATGGGGCTTACCGTAGATGAAATAGATAAACTCACCGGTCCTATTATTGGCCGCGCAAAATCAGCTACCTTTAGAACTTGCGATGTAGTCGGATTAGACACTTTAGCTTTAGTGGCCAAAGGCGTCAAAGACAACTGCCCTAAAGACGAACGTAAAGAATTGTTTGAGCTGCCCGATTATCTTCAAAAAATGATCGACAAGAAATGGCTAGGGTCAAAAACAAAGCAAGGATTTTATAAAAAAGATAAAACTGCTGAGGGTAAAAAAGTCATTAAAGTCTTAGATCTCAACACCCTAGAATATGTCGATAAGAAAAAAGTAAAATTTGCCACCCTTGATATGCTCAAGCCTATTGACGATTTAAAAAAGCGTTTAGCTATGGCTTTTATGGGGATGGATAAAGCGGGTGATTTTTACAAAAAAACCTTCTCGTCGCTCTTTCAATATGTGAGTAATAGAATTCCTGAAATTTCAGATGAACTTTACAAAATTGACGATGCAATGTGCGCTGGCTTTGGGTATCAGATGGGACCTTTCGAAACCTGGGACGCGATAGGTGTAGAAAAAGCACTTAAAGTAATGAAAGATTTAGGCTTTGCCCCTAATGTGTGGGTGGAAGAGATGTTAAGTTCTGGAGCCAAGAGTTTTTATAAGGTTGAAGATGGCGTAAGAAAATACTATGACATCCCATCTAAATCATATAAAATGATTCCGGGCTCTGATCAGGTATTGGCTTTAGCAAATCTTAGAGAGAACAATACCCTTTGGAAAAATGCGGGCACTACTCTAGTGGATTTAGGCGATGGCATCTTAAATCTAGAGTTTCATACTAAAATGAATACGATTGGTGCTGAAGTGATTCAGGGCATAAACAAAGCCTTAGATATTGCTGAAGAGAGTTATGACGGCCTTGTAATTTCTAACGATGGTGAAAACTTCTCTGCAGGTGCCAATGTAGGCATGATTTTAATGATGGCCATTGAACAAGATTGGGACGAACTCAATTTTGCCATTAAGTCTTTTCAAGACACCATGATGCGTGTGCGTTACTCTTCTATACCGGTGGTGGTTGCACCTCATAATCTTACTCTCGGAGGCGGATGTGAGCTTACCATGCATGCCGATGCTGTTGTAGCACATGCTGAAACTTATATTGGGTTAGTTGAATTTGGTGTAGGCGTTATTCCTGGTGGTGGTGGCACTAAAGAATTTGCACTTCGTTTCTCAGATGAACTCCACGAAGGCGATATGCGCATCAATCAATTTAGAAACCGCTTTTTAACGATTGGTCAAGCCAAGGTTGCTACCTCTGCTTATGAAGCCTTTGATTTAGGTTATTTAAGAAAAGGAATTGATACCGTTGTGGTCAGTAAAGCTTATCAATTATCGGCAGCTAAACACAAAGCCCTTGATTTAGCCTTTAACGGATACACACAAAAACCAATGCGTAAAGACATTAAAGTACTAGGTAAAGAAGCGATGGGTATAGTTTATGTGGGCGCAGACTCTATGCTTCATGGGGCATACATCTCTGAACATGACAAATTAATCTCAGAAAAGTTAGGATCTGTATTGGCCGGAGGTAATCTGTCTGCAATTACAGAAGTATCTGAGCGTTATTTATTGGATTTAGAGCGCAAAGCCTTTTTAGAACTTTGCCAAACTGAAAAAACTCTAAAACGAATGGAAAGCCTAGTAAAAACAGGTAAAATTTTAAGAAACTAATAGTATGAGTCAAGACGTATATATTGTATCGGCATACAGAACAGCCGTAGGAAAAGCTCCTAGAGGAGCGTTTAAAAACATGCGTGCCGATGATTTGGCTGCCCATGTGGTGAAACATATTTTAAAAGAAAATCCATCTTTAGATAAAGAACGCATCGATGATGTGATTATCGGCAATGCTACCCCTGAAGCTGAACAAGGCTTAAATATGGGACGTATGATTTCACTGATGGGCTTAGATACTGATAAAGTGCCTGGCATGACCGTTAATCGGTATTGTTCTTCAGGTGTTGAAACCATTGCGATAGCACATGCCAAGATTCAGGCAGGCATGGCTGATATAATCTTAGCTGGAGGGGCAGAAACCATGTCGCCTATTCCTTTTGGGGGATGGCGTATCGTGCCAAATGCAGATGTTGCTAAAAACAACCCAAACTGGTACTGGGGTATGGGACTTACCGCAGAAGCCGTTGCAAAGGATTACAAAGTAACAAGAGAAATGCAAGATCAGTTTGCCTACAACTCTCAAATGAAAGCGGCAGCTGCTATTAAAGACGGAAAGTTCAAAGACGATATTGTACCCATCAAAGTATCTGAAACCCTTTTAGATGCCAACGAAAAACCGCAAACCAAAGAGTTTGTAATGGATACAGATCAGGGTGTAAGAGCTACTACCACAGTTGAAGCTTTAGGAAAACTTAAGCCTGTATTTCAACAAGGCGGAACCGTTACAGCAGGTAATGCCTCTCAAACTTCAGACGGAGCAGCCATGACTCTACTGGTCTCTGAAAAGGTAATGAAAGACCTCAATTTAACCCCTATCGCAAGATTGGTATCTTACCATGTATCTGGTGTTGAACCGCGTATTATGGGCATTGGCCCAGTAGCCGCTATTCCAGAAGCCGTAAAAAAAGCCGGACTAAAACTCAATGACATAGAGCTTTTTGAGCTTAACGAGGCCTTTGCTTCTCAGTCTGTTGCTGTAATGAACGAACTTGGATTAAACCCTGATATTGTAAATGTAAACGGAGGCGCTATAGCGCTTGGTCATCCTCTGGGCTGTACCGGAACAAAATTATCTGTTCAATTGTTTAACGAAATGCGCAGACGAAACAACAAGTACGGTGCGGTGACCATGTGTGTCGGAACCGGGCAAGGTGCTTGTGCTATATATGAATTATTAAATTAAGTGTATTATGAGTGATGCTAAAGCTTTAAAAGGAGGCGAATTTATCGTCAAGGATGTTGACGCCAGAGATGTCTTTATTCCAGAAGAATTTAACGAAGAGCAACAAATGATTGCGCAAACCTGCAAAGATTATGTGGCTACTGAAGTACATCCAAGAATCGAAGAAATTGAAAAATTACCTGAAGGCTTAAACACCCAACTTATGGAAAAAGCTGGAGAACTTGGTATTTTAGGTGTACATATCCCTGAAGAATATGGGGGATTTGGCAAAGGCACTATTACCGATATGCTCGTTGCTGAATCTATCGGCCATGCTTACTCAGCCACCGTGTCTATTATGGCGCACACGGGTATTGGTACACTACCTATCTTATATTACGGCAACGATGAACAAAAGAAAAAATACATACCAAAACTTGCTTCCGGAGAATGGAAAGCAGCTTACTGCCTCACGGAGCCTTCTTCAGGCTCAGATGCCAACTCTGGAAAGACTACTGCAAAACTCTCTGACGATGGAAAGCATTGGATCTTAAACGGTCAAAAAATGTGGATTACCAACGCTGGCTTTGCAGATGTGTTCACTGTTTTTGCCAAAATTGATGACGATAAAAACCTAAGTGCTTTTATTGTTGAAAAAGGAGCTGAAGGTCTTTCTTTAAATGCAGAAGAAAAGAAAATGGGCATCAAGGGCTCTTCTACACGCCAAGTGTTTTTTAACAACTGTAAAATACCAAAAGAAAACCAATTAGGCGAAAGAGAAATTGGATTTAAAATTGCTCTGAATGTGTTAAACGTAGGCCGACTTAAATTAGGGGCAGGTGTTATGGGTGCTTGCAAAGAAGCCATCTTAAAGTCTGTAAACTATTCAAATGAAAGAGAGCAATTCGGAAGAGTTATTTCTAAGTATGGCGCTATTCGTCATAAATTGGCTGAGCAGTGTATCCGCACCTACGTCTTAGAATCAGCTGTTTATAGAGCGTCTAATGACATTGAAAATAAAATTCAAGAACTCAAGGCTGGTGGTTTAGACGCCATCAAAGCTAAAATGAAAGGCATTGAAGAGTTTGCGGCAGAATGTGCTATTTTAAAAGTATTGGGTTCTGAAGTACTCGACTTTGTAGTAGATGAAGGTGTTCAAATTTATGGAGGGATGGGATACTCAGCAGAAGCACCGATGGATAGAGCCTACCGAGATGCTCGAATCAACCGTATTTTTGAAGGCACCAACGAAATCAACAGAATGCTTACTGTTGATATGATTCTTAAAAAAGGACTAAAAGGCGAATTAGATCTAATGGGCCCTGCACAAAAAGTAGCCGGTGAGCTGATGAGTGTACCTTCTTCTGAAGATGAAGATCTTGGATTATTTGCTGAGCAAAAGAAAATGATCAAAAACTTTAAGAAAGCAGGTCTTATGGTGGCCGGTGCAGCAGTTCAAAAACTCATGCAAACCATGGCTAAAGAACAAGAGGTGCTGATGAATATCTCAGATATTATCATCAATGCCTATGCCGCTGAATCTGTTTTACTCAGAACAGAAAAGCTGGTAGGCATGAAGTCTGAAGCTGAAGTAGAAGAGCAGATAGCGATGATGAAAGTCTATATCTACGATGCAGCAGACAAGATTAACAAAGCAGCCAAAGATGCCATCAATTCTTTTGCTGATGGCGATGAGCAACGCATGATGCTTATGGGCTTAAAAAGATTTACAAAATCAGAGCCTTTAAATATCAAAGAATTGCGTCAAAAAATTGCTGTAAAAGTCATTGAGAAAAATGCGTATTGTTATTAACAATAATCAAACTTTAATTAAAAGCCTGTTTGTTAAGACAAATGGGCTTTTTTATTGACTCATATTTGATATTTGTAGACCTTTGTCTCGTTATGAGATTTATTTATACAATATGCCTTTGTTTTGTTTTACCAATACTCCTTATAAATGGATCTGGCTGCGGTAAAGCCTCAAGTAAAAAAATCAACAGCGATGAAAATCTTGAAGCTTTTGCCATCGATGCACTTAACGATTTAAAGCAAAAAGATTGGCATTCTTTTGCAGAAAAATTTAGAGACAATGGTTCTATCCGATTCTCTCCTTACTCAACAGTGAATGTAGACAAGGATATTACTTTTGAATTTGGGCCTTTCATTATGGTGAATGTTGCTGAAACTGAATATAATTATACATGGGGATATAGTGATGGAATTGGCGACCCTTTATATGGCAATTTCAAAGAGTATTATTTAAATACGTTTATATTTCCAACAGACCTTACTACAGGTGAACCTATAGATTTTTTAGCCTATCCTATCTATGTAAATAACCAACGTTCAACCCAAAACTCTGTTAACAATCTCTTAGAAGTATATCCAGGTGCAGACGTGGTAGAATTCTACATGCCTGGCACAGATGAATATATTAGTATGGATTGGAAAAGTTTAAAATTTGTGATTAATGTTGTCGACAACAAACTTCAACTACTCGGTGTGGTGAGTGGAAGATGGACGATTTAATCTTTTATACTAAAGCACACATCCCTTATAAAATTGTATCTTAAATCCTGAAGCTTCGCTTCAGGATTTTTTTTGTGCAAAAATTTTACAAAATACTCGGGTTACCTTCAACAGCGTCTAAAGCTGAGGTTAAAAAGGCGTATAGACGCCTTGCAAAAAAATATCACCCTGATCTAAATCCATCAAAAGAAGCAGAACAAAAATTCATTTTAATCAACAAAGCATATGAGGCTATTGTAGAAGGTAAAATTCCATACCCCCAAACCAAAAAGAAAAATACGCCACAGAATCAAAGTGCCCAATACAAAGCCTATTACGATAAAATAATTCGAGAAAAAATAGAGCGCAAACGCGCGGCAGAGGCTAAAATGTTGCACGAGATGAATATGCGTGCGTTAAAAGAAGGTTTTCCGGTGGCCATATTTATTTTTATCAATATCATTGGATTTGGTCTTTGTTTTATGTCATACTTAATCACGCTAAGTGTCTATGGCGCACTGATTTTTGGGGCAGGCGGCATTACTTTGTTTTATATGCTTTATAAAAACAAAAAAGAATTTGGGCTAGAATGGTTTTATGCTCTGGTCTATGGGGCGGGAATCTTACATATCATTTTGATCATAAACTATTTAGTTGCTTCGCCTGTAGAAGAGCTATATGCGGTAGAGCTCCATGATGAAGTTATCTATGTTTACAAGTATGATATGTCACTTTTTTATGGCGATCAATTAATCCGCTCATTTTACCCAGGACACTTTCTAGATCTAGGAGACAACTTAGAAGTAGAACAAGGGTTTTTGCCTTTTGGAATTTTGAAGAAGAACTAAATTAATTCATGAACTGCCAGAATATTTGATAAGGATATTTCACATGAATTACATTATCATCATTAATTGTATAGCCTTGTATGCCATATTTTTTTGCTTGTTCTTTTAAAAGAGTGGCTTGATCATTCTGGCCTATTTTTTTTAAGCAATTCGATTTATAATGTAAGGCTTCACTAAATTTTGGATAAAGCTCTAAAGCATTGTTCATTTTTTCTATAGCTTCATTGTATTTTTTCTGCTCCATTAAGGTTATCCCCCAATAAAATAACTCTAAAGGATGCAACCATTCTTTGCCTTTTTTATTAAGCATTGAGTTAATGTCATGTTCAAAAATTTGTTCTGCTTTTTCAAATGCATTAAGCTGTAAATAAGAAAGCGCGATGTAAAAATCATACGAATGTTCCATCACATAACTTTGACCATATTTATGTTTAGCATCATTTAAATCTCTAATAGCATCTTTGTATCTTCTTGCAAAGATACAATTCATAAATCCTCTAGCCAGCGTTTGGGATGATATAAAACTGCTTTATCTAGGTAGCTCATGCCTATCTCTATTTTACCTCTTTTTAAAAGAGGCTCTGCTTTTTTTTGCCACAAAAAAGCAACAGTAGAATCAATAGACAAGCCCTTATCAATACTATCTCTCAGCTCTGCAGAGTAGTATCCAAATACTTTAACGGGCTCTATAAAATATTTATTAGACAAATAAATATGTCTTTTTTTCTTTGAATCTTTTAAAGAATCATCAAGTACTTGACAGTAAGAGTATTGATGTAATATAAAAAAAATTAAGGCAAGTATTTTAGAGCTATACATGTTCCAAATATCACAATTTCTCTTAAATCATGACCGTCTTTGAGTAGACTTATCTTAAATTCGTTAAAAGCCCAAACATCTATGACATATCAAAATATCTTAACAACACAAAACAATAAAATTTTAACCCTCACGATCAACCGTCCTGATAAACTCAACGCCCTAAACACGCTGACTTTATCTGAAATTGATACGGCCATTACTAAGGCTATTGACGATGCATCAGTCTGGGGCATTATTATCACCGGAGCGGGTGAAAAAGCGTTTGTAGCAGGGGCAGATATTAAAGAGTTTAAAGATTTTGACATTGATCAGGGGCGGCAACTCGCAGCCAATGGGCATGCCATTTTTAACCGCATTGAACAATCGCCTAAACCTATTATTGCAGCGGTCAATGGCTTTGCTTTGGGCGGCGGATGTGAATTGGCGATGGCTTGCCATCTTAGAATAGCCTCAACAAATGCCAAATTTGGCCAACCAGAAGTCAATCTGGGGATTATTCCTGGGTATGGAGGTACTCAACGACTTGTACAACTCATTGGCAAAACCAAGGCGCTTGAACTTCTGATGACAGCCGATATGGTTAAAGCAGAAAAAGCCTTAGATTTAGGTCTTGTTAATGCCGTAGTAGAACAATCTGATCTGATAGCATCAGCCGAAAAAATGCTTGAAAAAATCTTCACTAAATCACCTTTAGCTATTAAAAAAGTGATTCAATCTGTTAACGCGTATTTTCATGGGCCTACAGATGGTTTTGAATTTGAAATAAATGCCTTTGCCTCTTGCTGTAAAACCGATGACTTTATTGAAGGCACTTCTGCGTTTATAGAAAAGCGAAGAGCCTCCTTTAAAGCCCTTTAACAAAAGAGAGACATTTGCAAAGCCCATTAAAAAAACTCTTTTCACAAACTGCCATTTACGGGTTAAGCAGTATAGTGGCGCGTTTTTTAAATTACTTATTAGTGCCATTACACACCAGTAAGGCAGTCTTTTCACCCGACCAATACGGGGTGATTTCTGAGATGTATTCTTATGTTGGGTTTTTAATGATTTTACTCACCTACGGCATGGAAACAGCCTTTTTTAGACTATCAAACTCTCACTCCAATGATAAACGCGTCTTTTCTACGCTTTCAACAGCTGTCATTATCTCAAGTAGTGCGTTTATGGTACTTGCATTTTTCTGTGCCCAACCAATAGCCGGACTAATCAAATACCCTGAGCATCCTGAATTTGTAAAATGGTTTGCGCTTATAGTAGGTTTTGATGCCATTTGCTCATTGAGTTTAGCTAAGCTTAGAAAAGACGACAAGGCCTGGAATTTTGTGGGGGTAAATCTGTTAAACGTGGCCATTAATATTGGCCTGAATCTCTACTTTCTAGCCTATTGCTTACCGCTTTACAAAAGCGGATCGCTCTCTGGGTTTTCGGCCAATATCTTTAGTTTCACAAACATTGTAAGCTACGTGTTTATTGCTAATCTGGTGGCCAGTTCAGTAAAACTCATCAGTCTATTGTCTATTATTTTAAAAGCAGGGTTTGGCTTTGATACGCAGGTTTTCAAAAAAGCCGTCATCTATGCCTTTCCTTTATTGATAGCGGGTTTGGCTGCAATGGTAAATGAGAATTTAGATAAAATTCTTTTAAGACATCTTTTATACGATACCCTTGGCGAGTCTCAAAGCTCCGCCCAGGTGGGTATTTACGGGGCGTGTTATAAAATATCCATTATCATCACCCTTTTTATTCAAGCCTTTCGCTATGCCGCCGAGCCTTTTTTCTTTGCCCAAAGTAAGCAGAAAAACGCCAAAGAGACCTATGCCAAGGTGATGCACTACTTTGTAATTGTATGTAGTTTTCTGTTTCTTTTCATTAATCTGTTTTTGCATTACATCAAATATTTCATCCCCAATCAGGCCTACTGGGAAGGCCTTAAAATAGTGCCTATTTTACTGATGGCCAATATCTTTTTAGGCATGTATTACAATTTAGCCATTTGGTTTAAGCTTACCGATAAAACCAAATACAGTGCCTATATGGCCATTTTTGGAGCGTGTATTACCGTGTTTATAAACGTATTATTTATTCCAAAATATGGGTATATGGCCTCTAGTTGGGCTACAGTTTTTTGTTATGGCTCCATGGCACTGCTTTCATATTTTTTAGGCCAAAAACACTATAAAGTGCCTTACAATGTAAAAGCTATATTTTCATATTTACTTATAAGTTTTATTCTATTTTATGGGGGGATGTCTTTACAACAAAGCTCTAACTACCCAACACTTATTGCTCTATTTTTCTGTGTATTTTTCGGGGGGATTATAATTGCGAGAGAAAAAGTCACAGGATTTAAGAAGACTTAACATTTCTTTAAAATGCTTAACGCACCGTTTAAAAAAATGGTGTGTTTTTATCCTTTACTTTGAGCCAAAGTTTAGTTTATGGCTCTTCGTGTTTTATTGCTGATTTTCAAAGGGTGGATATTCTCTAACATTTCACTTTATGCTCAACAAGACACCACTCACTTAACACCAATTGAAGTAATTGACTCTAAACTTAAAAAGAAAACATACGGCAATAGATTTTCATCTTCTGCGATGTGTTCAAATTTAGGGAATGGGAAAAAAGGCTCTGAAGTAGCTATTATCATCCCTCTAAAAAACAAAAAAATTTATCCTCAAAATTTTAAAGTTCATGTGACGGATTATCCAAGAAGAAGAACAACAAAATATGATCTGAAATTTTATACTGTCATTGATAAACGTATTGATTCACTTCTATTTAAACAAAAAATCGAAGGCCATTTAAAAATAAAAAACGGTTTTTTTGAAATAGATCTTTCAAAATACAATCTAACGATTTCAAATGACTTTGCCGTCTCGTTAGCGTTACGTGATACGCTCGATAAAAACAACATTTTCTTTTCTATCGGTTTTTTAGGTCATAAAGCTTATGTGAAAGAGCAAAACTCAGACTGGAAAAAAATTGAAGCGCCTTTCAGTGTAGGCTATCAATTAGAAGCCTATGTTGAAAAATTAAAACCACAATAAACAAACCATACACACGTTATAACTCTACAAAAATTTAATTATGAAGACAGCATTCAAAAACAACGTCATTTTTATCTCACTCACTGTACTATCTTTTTGTGCATGTAAAAAAGATAACAACCCCAATATTCAGGTGACTTCACTAAATGAATCGCTTGAAATTCCGTATCATAAATTGCAATCAGATTCTATTGCTGATCAAATGGTAAATGGCCAAATTATGGTGTTTGAAAACTTATACTTAGATGTTAACAAAGATGGCACAAATGATCTTCTGTTTGAGGTAGTTGATCTTACCCTTTGGAATGGTACTATGCCTGAATTTTTAGACAATATGGCTGCTAGAGTACAAACACTGCATGGCGGCATAGAAATCTATGATGCTTCTACCTACGGCTATGCAGATGCGTTAATTAGTCAACCCATTGATGAAAATGCTATATGGTCAAACGATAATAATTTTGTTTTAGGCACTATCGCAGATGCCGGGCAGTTTGAAGGCAAAAAAAACCGTCATCTTGGATTTAGGGTTATTTCTAACTACTCGTTGGCACATTCTGATTCACCTTCACTAACCTACAACTACGGATGGGTAAAAATGGATTGTAGCGCCATGAGTGATACATTGACTATCGTCTCTCATGGCATTAACTTAAAAGAAAATCAGTCTATTAATGCTGGGCAGATAGAGTAAGCTTTTTCACAAACATCTCTCTGGTCTTAGGGTCTTGTATTTGTATCAAATACATAGAAGAATCAATGTGTAAAAAAGAAGTTTTTTCATAGTACAAAGGTAAGGTTTAGAGATAATATTTTTATCTTTTTTGGGTGGATGACAATTCAAAAGAATCTAAAAATGTACTTTGCTGTTTAAATTGTAACACTCAGTTAGATGAATCAGCAAACTATTGCCAAAGTTGTGGGCAAAAAAACACCTCTCTTAAAGAACCTGTTTTATCTATTTTAAATCAATGGTTAGCCACTACTTTTAATATAGACGGAAAAATCTTTAAAAGCTTTGCCTGGATTCTTTTCTTCCCATGGCGAATCATTAATGCCTATTTGTCTGGTCAAAGAAAATCATTCACACATCCGGTTAGGCTTTATATATTTTCATCTGTTCTTTTTTTTATTTGGATATCTTTTGATTCTTCTTCAAATTTTGAAGTACATATTACAGACCAAGAGCAAAACAAAAATGTAACTGATACACTAAATCAAATATCTGGCCTAAGAGCCCATTTCGATTCATTAAGCATTACACAACTCAATAGAATTAAGCAATATAATTATGTGCAAACCCTAAACTATATTGATAGCTTATCAAAATTAGAAAAAGAAAAATCACTTTTTAAAAGTGAAAACAATTACCGTTTTGCTAAATATTTAGCATTTAAATTTTTAACCAATAGCAAGTTAAAGGGTGAAGAAGGTTTAATGACATCTTTGATTCAGACATTCTCAAAATTCAATATCGTCTTTGCTTTCTTTTTTTCTTTGATTCTATTGTGCTTCTTTAAAAGTTCACATCCATTTTGGTCAGAGCATATTTTAGTCGCTCTTTTTTATTTTTCACATTCTTTTTTATGGTTGTTATTACTAAGTATTTTAGGCTCTTGTTCTGATTTATTATCAAATATTGGCGACTACTTTGTACTTCTACTTCCGATATCGCTCTATGTGATTATTCTTAAAGTTTATAAAAGAAGTAAACTAAAATCAATGTTTCAATTTATAATGATTTCTATAGCATCTTGCATTACCTACTTTTTTCTTTTTATACTATTTTTAATTCTAGGGGTAACAGTGTTTTAAAAACTATCCCACCTCCACTACAAAATACTTCTTCTTACCTCTTTGCAATAAAAGGTATTTACCATTGATAAGGTTAGATTCAGAAAACGTATTCTCAGCATTTATTTTGGTTTTATTTACCGAGAGTGAATTTTCTTTAAGGGCTCTGTTTGCCTCAGAGTTTGAAGATAAAAAACCACTGTGCTTAACAAATAAATCAATCACGCTAACAGAACTATTTAAAGTAGTTTTCTCAATTTTTTTAGAAGGTACACCCTTAAACACCTCTAAGAAACTTTGCTGATCTAAACTTTTTAAATCATCAGCAGTACTTTTACCAAACAAAATCTGAGAGGCTTTTTGAGCCATTTTTAGCGCTTCAACTGAATGTACACGAGACGTTAAATCTTCTGCTAAGGTTTTTTGAAGTAATCGTAAATGCGGAGATTCAGTATGTTTGGCAATCAACTCTTCGATCTGAGGCTGTTCTAAAAACGTAAAAATTTTAATATAATGCTCAGCATCAACATCAGAGGCATTGAGCCAAAATTGATAAAACGCATAAGGCGATGTTCTTTTTGGGTCTAACCAAACATTACCTTCTTCAGATTTACCAAACTTTCCGCCATCTGCTTTAGTTACTAATGGCGCAATTAAGGCATAGGCTTCAGCGCCTCCTTTTCGTCTAATCAACTCAGTACCTGTGACGATATTGCCCCACTGATCAGAGCCTCCCATTTGAAGTTTGCAATTATGGTTTTTATTTAAATAATAAAAATCATAGCCTTGAATAAGTTGGTAACTAAACTCAGTAAACGACATACCTGTTTCAAGGCGCGATTTTACAGAATCTTTCGCCATCATATAATTCACCGAGATATGTTTGCCAACATCTCGAATAAAATCTAAAAAATTAAAAGATTCAAACCAATCGTAATTATTTAGAAGTTTAGCAGGATTTGCTTTAGCCTCAAAATCCAGAAATTTCTCTAATTGCGCTCTTACGCCTTTGATGTTTTTATCAAGGGTTTCTTTATCTAAAAGTTGACGTTCTGCTTTTTTACCAGACGGATCACCTACCATACCTGTAGCACCACCAATAAGTGCAATAGGTGTATGCCCCGCACGTTGTAAATGCATTAATAAAAAAATGGGCACTAAACTGCCCACATGTAGTGAATCTGCCGTAGGATCAAAGCCTATATAGCCCGAAATAGATTCTTTGTTAAGAGCCTCTTGCGTACCTGGCATGCTGTCCTGCAAAAGACCTCTCCAGGTCAGTTCTTTTACTAAATCTACTTTCAAGACTCTTCTGCTTTGATGATCTCTTTTCTGAGCTCTACCTCGGTAACCTTGTACTTGCCATCATGTATACCGTGTATGACACTTATAAGGTTTTTTTCATTGGTTTTAGAGGCGTCGAAAGATACTTCTGCTTTTTTATCGTCAAAATTAACCACGCAACTTAATACACCTGGGTGATTTGTTAACTCTTTTTGAATAGATCCTGCACACATTTTTTGACAGCTCATACCCTCTATGCTCAATGAGGCCAAAGCCGTCATATTCTCTGAATCCATTTCATTTGTATTCATATGTGCTTTTATCTCTTCGGGCATCTCCCCTTCACCATTCCATTCTACAGTTTTCTCATTGCCATTCTGATCAATGGTTTTGATTTTGATTTGTCGTTGTTTACTTTGCGCTGTTGTATTTTCATTGGTGCAGCTGAGCAAAAGACATCCCCCCAAAAGAAAAAATGAAAAATAGTTCATTAATTAAATAATTTTGAACAAAAATACGAGAAGTCAAGACTATAATAAAAAATCAAAAGATTATTTTTCAACCTAAAAGTAAAATGATTACAGCCCTACTTCTTTTTTGCTAATTTCAGTAACATCATATACGTGATAGCGCTTAGGTTGTTTAGCCTTTTGCACTAAATCTGCTAACAACGTAAACGGAGCGAGGGAAGGAGCAACATCAACAACCTGATCTGGGTATTCATAAATTGAAGTAGAAAAATTATAGTCCCTTTCTCCTTTCTCTAACAACCTTAAAATAAATGAAGTGCAATTATTATGTATTAAGTTATACTCTTCGTAACCATTGATATGGTCACCCCAAGTAGTGTTATAGGAGGCATTCTGAAGTACCTCATCCATATAACTTTTAATAGCCCTACCATCAGTTTGAGTAAGTAAATAGGCTTTTAAATTTCTGACTTGAAATTTCCCAATGTTATACCTGATTTGGCTACTATCGCTATAACTAAATAGTTTACCAGAAATATTTTGCAAAATGGTATCTGAATAAAGATTTGGTCCAAAGTGATATGAAGTAAAAACGGGGGAATTGTTTTTACCTACTACAATATAAGAGTGTCCGTGTGAAAAATTATTAGTTTGGGAATCTGTGTATACAAAAACACGCACGCTATTCTCGTCTAAATCATCTAATGTTAGTGCTACTCCAGGCTCCTGATTTTCTATATTTCCACATGAAGAAGATGATATTGATACAAGTAAAATAACAACGCTTAAAAACGATAAAAAATGTTTCTTCATAATTTAAGTACTCTTTGATATGGCAAAATTAGTTTCCTATATCACTCGAGTCAACTTAATTAACAAAAAAACCTTCAATCTCCTCTAATACTGGCTTGCCTTGAGGCGTAAATTTTGTATCGCCTTCGCCGCCGTGATTACCTGAGACATGCCACTTCCAAAAAAAGGCGCCAGCAAACCACTCTTGGTTATTGAAGGTTTCAAAAACAGCTCTATACCCATTGGCTTGACTTTGCGCATTATAACTTTCAGCAAGTTGTGAATCCCAAGGTGTTTTGGCTGCATAATCAATACTTCTATACCCGTATTCAGTAAACAAAACAGGTGTATTATGTTGAATACTCAGAGTTTTAATATCCTTAGCAATTGGTTGCCATGCTGTTTTTAATGCTTCAACCGAAGGGGTTTTCTGATCAGAAAGCAGAAAATAAGCGTCAATCCCAATATAATCAACATCCCCCCAAAAAGGAACATCTTGATAGGCATCCCAATTCTCAGCATAGGTGATTTTACCTGAATAATGTGCGCGCACAGAATCAATAAGGCTGCTCCAAAATGCAGGCCGCTCAGATACAAATCTCGCAAACTCTGTCCCTATACAAAAGAGGTCAAACTGTTCTTCTTCAGCCAATTTTGCAAAGTGTAAAATGTAGACTAGATACGAATTCTCAAATGTTTGCCAGGCCGGCTCACTACCAGCATCATAAGTACCTGTAAATGCGCCTGAACCGGCAAACCAAATCTGAGGTTTGAGCATGATTTTTTGATTATAAGACCGTGCTGCATGTGCCATCTGTATTATACCAGGCGTGGTTTCTCCCCACCAGCCCAAATCCATATCGTACTTAATGGAATCTGATCCTTGCCAAACAATGCCAAACGGAATAAGCGCTACTGTATTGGCTCCTAATTCTGAAATAGGCTCAAACACCTGATCACTCACCTGATTTGCTGGCGCTTCAATATTTACACCATTAAATATCCAGGTACTTTTAAAGTCTTGATCAGAATCAGAAAATAGAGGTGGGTCTTTCTGGCAACTCTGAGAAGCTAAAAAGCATCCCCCCAAAACAACAAATACTAAAGGTGCTAAAATTTTGAACTTCATTTGAGATAACATTCAGTTAACTTAAGCTTAAAGATATCATAAAATGATTTGTATAGCTTTTTTTTCACAGTCTAATAGCTTTGAGATATAACTTAAAATTATTTACTATGCATGATCTCTCAAAGAATTTATTGTTATTCGCATTAGGCAGCTCAATACTTATGGGGTGTGAAAAAGAAAAAGGATGCACCGATCCTTTGGCGAGTAACTTTGATGGGGCTGCAGAAAAAGCCTGCGATGATTGTTGCACCTATTCTACACAAACAGATACTTCGGGGCAAATGGTGGTGATCACCGACATGGGAGAAGGCACAGGCACCACGACCTGGAGGTCGGATAAGACTTATATTTTAGATGGATTTGTATTTGTAAATGCCGGACAAACATTAACCATAGAACCAGGCACAGTGATTAAAGGAAAGGCAGGGCAAGGCTCAAATGCCTCAGCACTGATTGTGGCTAAAAATGGCACCATCATGGCAGAAGGTACTGCATCTGCGCCGATTGTTTTTACCTTTGAAAACGACCCATTAGACGGGAGTATCCCTGTTCAGACCAAAGGCCAATGGGGCGGTGTGATTGTACTTGGAAATGCACGATTAAACTCTTCACCGGGCTCTTCTCAAATAGAAGGGATACCCACCTCTGAAACCAGAGGCCTATACGGAGGCAATAACGATGCTGATAATTCAGGAGTACTTAAATACATCTCGATTCGTCATGGAGGCACCGATATAGGGGCAGGCAACGAGATTAATGGTCTTACGCTGGGCGGGGTTGGATCTGGCACAACCATAGAGTATATAGAAGTGATTTCAAATGCTGATGATGGCATTGAATTTTTTGGTGGTACGGCGCGTGTAAAATATGCATTGGTGGCTTTTTGTGGAGACGACAGCTACGATTACGACCAAGGGTATAGAGGCTTTGGCCAATTTTGGGTGGCCATCCAAGAACCTGCCGAAGGAAATAGAGGCGGCGAACATGACGGAGGCACTTCACCCGAAGACGGCACTCCTTATGCCCACCCTATGATTTACAATGCCACTTATATCGGCCGAGGAATCTCTGAAGCAGAGCCCGTACTTACCTTTAGAGATAATGCCGCGGGCGAATACCACAACTCTATTTTTTACAACTGGGGCAAAGGGGTTGATATTGAAAATTTGGCTTCTGGACAAGATTCTTACGAGCGCTTTACGAACAACGAACTTGTTCTGGCTGGCAATGTTTTTTGGGAGGTAAACACAAGTGGTGTTAACGCAAGCGTCTCAGATATTTTTACAATTTCTATGGGGGATGGTTGGCCCTCAGCTACTGATTCATTAAACAGTATTTCAGCTGCAAACAGCGCATTTCAGTCTAGTTTTCAAGCACGTGGCAACCAGATTACCGATCCTGGCTTATCGGCTAATTTTTCTCAGGGAGGATATGCGTTGACTGGCCATACTATCTCAGCATATTCAACAGCAAATGATCCTTGGTTTGAGACTGCCTCTTTCACTGGAGCCTTGGATCCTTCTGGCACAAATTGGTTAAAAAGCTGGACCTTACTCGATGGTTACCAACCCTCACAAATGTCTTCTAGTTCGTACTTAGACTAAAAAAGGCTAAATTTTATGCAAAAATAAAGTCAATAATAAGGCCCGTGTCATTGACATGGGTTTTATTATTGCTCACCTTTGTGGTGCATGCGCACAAATTACTTTTTGTTTTTATTTTTTTTGGGGGGATGTGTGCCTTCCGCAATTCAAGATCAACAGAATAATCCATTACAGGGCGCCTGGAAATTTCATTCGTTTTATAAAAAAGATTCTTCAGGTAAATTCACAGAAACCTTTTGGATGAAAAATGCCGATGGCATTCTACTTTACGACGCTCATGAAAATATGTGTATACAAATCACAAGCCCCAGCTTTACAAGCTCTAAAAAAGACACTTTAATCTTAGAAAAATTTAGTGACGATCCTCTTATTTTTACAAAAGGGAACTACGGCTACTGTGGTAAATATATGGTGAATAATGACTCTATTACACACACTAAAGAAACCTCATCGAACCCTAG
This sequence comes from Flavobacteriales bacterium, assembly GCA_020629755.1. Taxonomy (GTDB): domain Bacteria; phylum Bacteroidota; class Bacteroidia; order Flavobacteriales_G; family JALEGO01; genus JAHDHZ01. Next base: position 50,290 of record JAHDCS010000009.1, read on the forward strand.
TTTAAAAGGCACTAAAAGTCACAAAAAGTATACACTCTTTTCAGATACGCTGTATCTTTATTCTCAGGTCTTAAAGGAAGACTATCTTATTAAGTGGGTAAAAATCAAGAACAGTTTAACAAAACAGCACAAATAAACGCCTTGCCTTAAACATTGAAACAAAATCAACATACAAGTAGTTTTATAAATATGTTTAAAGCATTTCAGATTGCTTTTTTGTATTTGATCTTTCACCAACCTTTGATAAGTCAATGCACACCAAATCCTGGATTATATTATCCGGATGGATGGGGTGTTATCCCTGAAGTTGAAAGCACCATTGATACCGGAAAAGTAGGAGAACCTTATAGTTTTACCTTTTATTTCAGAGCGCCTGAAAAAGTACAAGATGTCGTTGATGGCGGCTATGTAGATGATTGCCCTTGGTATGCGTGTGGTTTGGATGTTGACGAAGTATCGGTAGTCAATATTCAAGGTGTCCCAAGTGGGCTAGGATACACCTGTGTGCCTTCAAGTTGCAGTTGGGAAACTCTCGAAGACGGGTGTGTCACTGTTAGTGGCATTCCAACTACACCTACACCAAACGGACAAGCACAACTCGTTGCCATTACTCTAGAAGGCCGAGTCACCGTTGGTTTTATCACAGAAACACAACTCTACGACATGCTCTTTTATATTGTCGTAAAGCCAGAAGATCCTCCTTGCACACTAGATGCTGAGATTTCAGCTACACAAGAATCTACTCCTAATGCGTTTGATGCCCAAGCCATTGTTTCGCCTTTTGGAGGCCAAGCCCCTTACACCTATCAGTGGAATACTGGATCTAATAGTGCACAAATTTTTGGATTAACGGCAAATACTTATACGGTGACGGTTACAGATGCGACTAATTGTGAAGTGATACAATCTGTAGGTATTAATACAAATACATCACCTGTAGATTCTTGTGCTGATTTTAGTGTCAATTTTACTATTGAAAATCAAAGTATCTCTTCTTCTGAAGACGGTTTCATCTTTAGTAATGTAACAGGTGGTGTGCCTCCGTACACATTTCAGTGGTCAAATACTCAAACTACTGAAAACATAGATGCCCTTTCTTCTGGCAGCTATACTGTTACTATTACAGATGCCATTAATTGTGAAATAAATACATCTGTATTTGTCGGACTAGACTCAATCGCCGATACTAATTTATGTACTGATTTTAACGTTACCATCAATAACATTGTAAGTGAATCTTACCCTGGTGCGTTTGACGGGGCTGTTGCGCTTTCTTTAAGTGGCGGATCTTCGCCATACCAAACAACTTGGTCAAATGGACTTAATGATCCATCAATTGAAAACCTTGCATCTGGCGAGTATGTGTTTTTTATAACCGATGCCAATCAGTGTATTTTATCAGACACAATTTTTATTGATGTATTAGATAGTATAAATCCTAATGCGTGTACACTATCATTAAATTTTTCTAAAACAGATGAATCTGCGCTAAACGCCAATGATGGCACAGTCAATGTTTTTGCTTCTGGAGGGATTGGCCCTTATAATTACACATGGAGCAACATTCAAGACTCATCAGATATTTTTAATCTTAGTCCTGGTATATATAGCGTTACAGCTACTGACCAAAACAATTGTGTAGCGATTGACTCTGTCAAAATTTTTGCTTTTGGTGACACGACCTGCCAACTGAATATTACCAGTAGTCAAATTGACCAAACAAGTTCTAATCCGCCTAATGGTGTAGCGTCTATTTTAGTGAATGGAGGTGTGCCTCCTTATCAATATCAATGGAGCAATGGCAATACCAATTCTACAGTATACGATCTAGAAAATGGCTCTTATTTTTATACTGTAACAGATGCTAATTTGTGCATGGTTTCTGATTTTATTCAAATTCAGCCCCCTGTATCAAATACAAAAAATATAAGGTCAGCAGACGTTTTGCCGCCCTTATTTTATCCTAATCCGACAACCGGGACTTTACATTTAAACATGGCCGAAATACAAAACCAAGGGTTTCACTCCTTAGACATTTATTCTTTGTCCGGACAACACACTTATCACTCTGGCACGCTTAACATGAATACCGGTAGCCCATTATCCCTCCAAACAAAAAAAGGGGTCTACTATATAATTTTTACGTCTAGAGATACATCAGTGACGCAAAAGCTGCTCATTTTTTAATGACAATACGCATCAAAGGCAGCCGTTAAGCTCTCCGCAATTAATTCAGCTGAAACGCCTTCAATCTGGTGCCTTTCAATGCAATGCACCAACTTACCATCTTTGAACAACGCCATTGAAGGAGAAGAGGGGGGGTAAGGCAACATGTATTTTCGGGTTTGCGCTACTGCTTCTGTATCAAATCCTGCAAAAACAGTGGTGAAATAATCTGGTTTTTTAGAATGACTTGCTGCTATTTTTGCGGCAGGTCTTGCATTCCCCGCAGCACAACCACAAACAGAATTAATCACCACAAGAGTTGTTCCTGGCTTTGATAATTGCTCATCAACTTGTGAGGCTGAGGTAAGTTCTGTATACCCGTTCTGGGTTAAGTCTTCTTTCATTGGCATGACCATCTCTTGCGGATACATAATAATTTAATTTAAAGATTTTATCAAATATACAAACTAGCTTCTTTTTGATAAAAAAAATTGCGCTAATAAATGTTGTGACTCTTCAGCCATAATACCAGAAACAAGTTCTGTTTTCGGGTGGATATGAGCGTTTAAAAATGCATCAGTTGTTTTTTTTGAGCTGTCTTTTGCCGCATAAACAAGACGTTTAAATTGAGCCCAACGCAACATTCCAGTACACATAACACAAGGCATTAACGTCACATACAAGCTGCATTGGTTCATATATTTACTTGACAGAAATGCACTGGCCGACGTATAAGCAATCATTTCTGCATGAGCAGTCACATCAGAGAGCTTTTCAGTTTGGTTATAGCCTTTTGCAATTACTTGATTTTCACATACAATTACAGCACCAATGGGCACCTCACCTTGATCGAATGCTTGTTGTGCCTGAGCAAGTGCTCTTTGCATAAAGTACGCATCATCAAACACCATGATCAGAAATCTTTTTTAAATCTTCAGGCGTATCTACAGATATAGAGTCTACATGTGTTACGCCAGTATAAATATCATAGCCATTCTCTAACCAACGTAACTGTTCTAAATTTTCATTTTGCTCTAATATAGACGATGGTAAACGCGCGATATCTAAAAGAACTTCTCTTTTGTAAGCATATAAACCAATATGTTTATAATAGATGGTTGGGTCTATACTGTTTCTTTGATAAGGGATAAGACTTCTTGAAAAATAAAGGGCTTTGAAGTGCTTATTTACTACCACTTTAACCCTATTAGGATTCTGCAACTCTTCCTTATTTTTTATGGGTTTTATCAAAGTAGCAATAGAAGAATTTTTCTTGAGCATGATAGTGTGCAATGCTGTTATTTGGGAGGATGCAGTAAAAGGCTCATCGCCTTGAATGTTAATAATGCTATCAAACTGACTTTTAGAGGCTGCAACCTCAGCACAACGTTCAGTTCCGGATTGATGAGTAGGCAATGTCATCACATATGGAATTTGATATGCTTTACACATCTCTTCTATTCTATGATCATCAATAGCCACCACTAAATCATCTAGTTGTGCTTTTTTTGCACTCATATATGTCCAGTACAACATTGGTTTACCATTGATTTCAGCCAATGGTTTACCCGGAAATCGGGTAGACGCATAACGGGCTGGTATTACCCCAAGGGTTCTCATTTATTATTGTATTGATTCATCACATATGAAATAGAGTGAAAACTAAAATCCTCACAGGCTTTCTTGCACATGAGTAAACGTTCTGAAAGTACACGCTTCTCTTCTTCTAACCATTCGCCTAATACATAATCTACTTGTTGGCCTTTTGCAAAATTTTTGCCAATGCCAAATCTCAATCGCGCATACTTTGAGGTTTGTAAGGTCGCCTCTATATCTTTTAAGCCATTATGACCGCCATGTGAACCTTTTTTTCGAATGCGTATAGTCCCAAAATCTAATGATAAATCATCAGTGATCACCAAAAGATTATCGTCTTTAATTTTTAACTCTTGCTTCCAATAACGAACGGCCTTACCAGATAAATTCATAAATGTGTTAGGTTTAAGCAAGTATAAGGTTCTTGCCTTATACTTCACACTTGTTAAAGCCCCTAATTTGTCTTCAGAAAAAAAAACACCTGACTCTTTTGCAAAAAAGTCAAGTGTTTTAAAGCCTATGTTATGTCTGGTATCTTGGTATTTTTCGCCTGGATTACCTAACCCGACATATAAAAATTTCATCTATGTTATCCTTCCTTTTTTTCAGCTTCAGCTGCTGGCTTATCCTCGCCGCCTTCTGCTGCTTCGCCTTCTACAGGAGCATCTTCAGCTAATGCTGCCAACCTTGTTGTTGCAACAGCTACTACAACGTTTGAAGAAGGATCAGTAAGTTCAACCCCTTCTAAATTAATATCTTCGATACGCACTTTATCACCAATCTTTAAATCTGTAATATCTACAGTGATTTCATTCGGAATTTTGTCAAGTAAGCCTTTCACCGCAATCTTTCGCATATTGGTATTTAATTTCCCCCCTGCAATAACACCTTGAGAAACCCCAGTAGTTCTGACAGGCAAACTTACTTTAACCTCTTTTTTATCGGAAACCATTTCAAAATCTGCATGTAAGAGCTGATCGGTAACAGGGTGGTACTGCGTTTCTCTTAAAACTGCTTTTTGCATTTTACCATCAAGATCAATATCTACTAGGTACGTCTGATCGGTATGCGTTAATTTTTTCAGCTCATTAGAACTAGAATAAAAATGAATATTGCTCTCTCCGTACAACTCACAAGGAACATTGCCTTGGTTTCTAATAGACTTAGAGGCTTTCTTTCCGACTTCTTTTCTAATATTTCCTTTTATTTGTATAGACTGCATGATTTAAAATTTAAATGGCGATAAAATGTGAACTAATTGATTTGTTTTCTATAAGTTTTTGCATGACATCTGAAAAAACATCTGCCACAGATAATACAGTGATTTTAGAGGACTCTTTACTTGGTATGGTATCCGTAGTAATTAATTCTGTGAGCACTGATGACTCTATACGCTGGTAAGCTGGTCCAGAAAGCACCGGATGAGTAATCATAGCGCGTACTGAACGAGCACCGCTATCCATCATTAATTGAGCCGCCTTAGTTAAGGTACCTGCCGTATCTACAATATCGTCGACCAAAACGATATCTTTTCCTTTTACATCCCCTATAAGAGTCATGTTTGATACCTCATTGGCTTTTTTTCTTTGCTTGTAGCAAATCACCATTTCAGCATCTAAATATTTTGCATAGGCATTTGCTCTTTTACTACCTCCCGTATCTGGAGCAGCAATGGTAAGATCAGGTAAATCTAAACTTTTGATATACTCTAAAAAAACAGCTGATCCAAATAAGTGATCTACTGGTATTTCAAAAAAGCCTTGAATTTGATCTGCATGTAAATCCATGGTCATAATTCGAGTAACCCCTGCTGCAGATAGTAAATTTGAGACCAATTTTGCCCCTATCGCTACGCGAGGTTTATCCTTTCTATCTTGACGCGCAAATCCAAAATACGGCATTACCGCAATGATGTTATTTGCAGAAGCTCGCTTGGCCGCATCAATCATCAATAAAAGCTCAAAAAGGTTGTCGGTAGGCGCAAAAGTAGACTGTACAATAAATACATCAGCGCCACGCACTGTTTCTTCGAAAGAAGTTTGAAATTCTCCATCACTAAAACGCGTGACTTTAACGTCACCCAAGGATTGCCCAAAAGCAATAGCAATTTTTTCAGCCAAATACCTAGAAGATGATCCAGAAAATATTTTAACCTTTCGCGTCATTACAAAAACAAGAATGCAAAGTTAGCTAAAATTAATGGAGAAATAAACCCTAAACACCCAATATTTAAGCTTTTAAAGTGTCTTATTCAAAACATAAACACATCCCCCCAAAAAAAACAACTTTAATTTTTATAAAGAACTCTAAAATAGTATCTTAAAAGAGGTGAAAAAGATTGTTTTAGACATTGACATAGAACTTGATTTTTACATGTGTGCCATTAGCTGCCATCAAATGGATTATCGCTTGTGTTGGAATTTGAATAAATTTCTTGGTCTGACCATGAAAAAACAGACTGACTACGAGCTTTTGCTTCAACAAAAAAAGAAAGATTATTATTCAATGTATACGTACTGTGATGCCATTAAAAAAATCGATTTTACTCTGGTTTCAAATAAAGGTGTTCAATCGTATTTAATTAAAGAGCATCCGTATTTTGATTATTTTTTAATTGTTGAGGGATATACATCCAAAGAAAAACAAGAACAAATACTCACCCAATTGCAAAACATCCCTGATGTGTTAATGAGCGCCAACATCAATCCAAATCACTTACCTAGCAAAGTGAATTTAGTGTTTGATTAAAACTTGTTTAACCCCAACCAACCGGCCATCTTGTAGGGCACTCAACACATATACGCCAGATGCAAAAGCTTGTGTTTGAAGATGAACACTACTTGTGTTTACTGAAGTGCTCCAAATAAGCTCACCTAAAATATTGTGCAACTTAAACTGATAAGCACCCTTATACCCTTGCGTTTGGATGGTAAGAACACCATCTGCTGGTTGTGGAAACACAAGAAAATCATACTGTTCTTCACGCTCTAGTGAAGAAACCCCAGATGGAGATTCAGGATCTTCTAAATAATGAAAAATTTGCGCGTATGACGTATCTGAACACTGCTCACTGTCTGTTAATATGAGTTTATAATTACCTGGCAAAAGCCCTTCTACCCTTTGGGTGTTCGCCCAAAAATCACCTTGGTAATACCACTTAAACGCATAGGGCGCAACACCGCCCACGACCTGAGCTTCTAGCGCTCCAAATGTATTGCCAATAAAATGAGTAACCTCTACAGAGCTTTGCATTACGCACGCATCAAGTGTATCTGTTTGTCCTGTAATCGTTGAGTCTTGAGCCTGGTTTGCAACAAAAGCTGAATCTACAAGTACACACCCATTAGAAAACTCAACAGTTACGGCATACGTACCACTCTGAAGATTATTTATCTGTGGGGTAAACGATTGTGTAGACCACTCATAATGATAGGTGCTTGTATCATTCCCTAAAACATGTGCCTGAATAGACCCTTGAGCAGAATCAGCCATTGTATGTATAACTGTAAAAGACAGACTCAAACCACTGCACTGCATCTGACTAGTTGTATCTAACAGAGAATCTTCTAGCGCGTTTACGCCAATAGTGAACACCGAAAAATCATTACAGCCATTGGCATCAGTAAGTTCTATAAAGTAATCATCTGGCGGCAAATTTTGAAGCGCTATGGGCGAGCTCTCAGACCACACAGAAATCGTATCTCCATTGGCATCCTCTAACATTAAAGCATAAGGGGGAGTGCCTCCAGAAAAATAGACAAGCGCAGCACCATCTTCAACTAAACTATCAGACGCATCTGTCAGGTCTACCCCATCAATATAAAGCGGATCCGAGGTTCTTAAAAAACTACACTGATTTGAATCTGTATTTTGAGGAATGATTTCAATTGTAAAATCATCAGCGCCTGGCTGTTTTTTATCTACTAAAAAATAAAACCAATCAGAAGCTAATGCTCCAGTAATCTCAAACATGCCTGTTTCTGAATACGCTAAACAAGAAATATCATCGCAATAGTCTAAATAAAACAAGGTGTAAGAAGCTGAATCACTTTGAATATGTACTGTATAATCGCCATCATAAAGGGCCTGAAATATAAAATAATGCTCATTGCCTAAAAAATTATCAGATCCGTAACAGGGATGAAAGTTAATCTGAGAATTTTCAACGGTATTTGTGATGTGTACTGGCCTTTGTTCAATCAATTCAATACTTCTTGCCTCACAATCTATGTCAATCAGACTCGCGTCAAAGTTAGCAATACATACATCAGTATAATAATGATTTAAAATCTGATCATAAGTATAATAGTAATTTGAATCTTCGCCAAAACGCATCATGCCACGCTGACACATTCCTACCCCATGACCATGAATACCTGCCTGGTATCCTAATCGTGCATTTTGAACATCGCAACAAGGCGATTCACCAATAGCATGGCAATCGTAATGATTGTTACAGCTTACACTTTTCAAATACGGAATCGGAGTGCCTGAAATTGAACAATTTACATTCGGCGCCCACGCGCCTTCTTCTGCAGCCTGGGTAAACCTATTGTTACAACGGGCCGAAAATTTCGCATCAATCACCTGCCCTTGATGCAGCAGCACTTGTTTTGAGGTTTCCATGGCTGCTTGCCATGAAAGACTGTTTGGCGAAAAATTATAGGCCTGTTTTAAATTTGGCGTTAAACCTGCCAAATGCCGACGCAGGGCAAAAGTCCGCGACGCAATGGCTTGTGCTTTTTTTGATTCTAAAGAGCTCGCGTAAGATACTTCGCCTTGCACAACGCCCGCCACATATTCATCGAAATGTATATACCCTTCAAAACCGCTGCCATTTGCACTAGCATTATAATCGTTTTTTAGGTTTTTTACATATATGTAATCTGGAATCTGTTCAAAGCTGCAATCCAGACTTTTTTCAGGCAAATTGTGCTGATTTTTTTGTGCAAATAAGGTGTCTTTATCTGCATGTTTTTTGAGCAACATTTGATTGTTTTGACGCTCTAAAATTTGACTGTGTTGTTTTTTTTCTTGGGGGGATAAGTTTTGCTTTAGCATTGAAACATGCATCTTTGAGTTTAGATCAGGCGACAATAATGTAATCCATTTTGTTGTGTAGCCTGCACTAGAAAGCTTTAAAGCATAATATTCATTGGGATTGAGTGAAACAAACGCGCCCTCACTAGATTCATAAACCTGAGCAAACACCCTCTGCGATGCGGATAAAGGATGCACGCGTACAGCGCCCTTGTAGTGGTCTGTTTTTCGTTTAAAGAGCTCTACATGAAGCGGCTTACTTATTGCATCGCCCGATAAAACATCATGTACATAAATACGTATAGTTTTTTGAGACTGCGCTAAAAAAACACTGCACAAACAACCTAAGAGCAGAATAAACGTTCTAACCATACTCTGCCCCTTTACGGGGCAAAAAAGACTAGGTTACAACTTTTTTATGTCCTTTTTTTTGAATGGGTCTTGACTAGTTAAGAGGTAAATTTCTTAACATTTGCAATACTAATTTATAC
>JAHDCS010000059.1 GCA_020629755.1 Flavobacteriales bacterium
TTCTTGGCTTGAATTTTCGTTCTTTTCTTCAAGGAAAAGGACAAAAATAAGGATAAAAGAAAAAAAACTTAAAAAAATGGGGTAACTCCAGCAAAATTTGTGTGGCATTGCTCTTTCCAAATCACTACCTTTGCTCTGATATATTTGAATTATGAGAATACTAATCATGCTTTTTTTATGCTCAATCTGTTTATTTAATAATGCTCAGGTTAATGGCGGACAATTAGATAAACTAAGAGATCTTTATAATCTTGAAAAATATGAAGACTGTTTATTTAAAGCCCTGAAAATTTCTGAGTCTAGCAAATATGAGAAAGACCCTGAGCCATATCTCTATAGCTCAATGTGTTACTTAAAGCTGCATAAGCTTAATAAAGACGATATGGAATCAGAGCATAAAGATGCGCTTAGAAATGCTCTAAAGTATGCCTTAAAATTCAAATTTAAAGATCGAAGTAAAATGATGTACAAACAAAATGCAGAATACATCAAACAATTAGAAGATCTTGCTGTTCAAGAAACATCTTATCATGCCAGCAATACTGATTTCAGAAAAGCATCTATGCTCATAGGTTCTCTATACAGATTTGATAACAACAATGCTTTTCAATATTATAAAGGTGTTTTAGATATTTTAAATAAGAACAGTTCTGGCAAGCGCTCAATAAAAAATTCTTTAGCTTATTATCAGCTTAATGCAGACAGTATTAGAGAAAACCCTTCTCATATTAATGGCGTTAATACTTCAATAGAAAATGCAACGATTTACTATTGTGATTACCTGAAAAAAAATCAAATGGAAGATTCTATGAAAACCGTTCTAAAAATAATACATCATATACTCCCGCAATCTGACCAGATTACAAGATACCACAACAAAGCCATGGGCATTAATAAGCAACCTTATACACAAGGAGGCATTAAAATCATTAAAAGTAAAGACGTCTCACAAATCAAAGGCACAAAGGAAGACGAAAACACTTTAGAAAAAGACGACCAATAACTCACCCTTTCACTCCGATTTCAAATCTTGTTCGTAAAATCGTTGATGCACCAGAAAAAGTAAAATGGTAAATCCAATAATTTGGTGTCCTAAAGCTAAGTACACAGGCACTGAATAGAGCAGCGTTACAATGCCAAGAATGATTTGAAAAGCAATTAAACAAAGAATACTTAGAGCAAGTTTTGTTATTCTTTTACGATACAAAGCATAATACATATACGCCATAGTAAAAACAAACGCATTTGTCCGATGTAGAAATTGCACCCCTGCTTTTGAAGAAAAAATTTGAGCATTAAAAGGAATTACAGAAGAAATCCATTCACTTCCCATTTTAGGGAATGTATTAAATATTTTTCCGGCATCTAAGCCTGCTACAAAAGCACCTAAAATAAGTTGAAATATAAAAAGGCTAAGCACAGCGTTTTTCATTTTAAAAGAAAACACATCAATTTGTTTAAAGCTCTGGTTATTATATTCAAGCAACACCCAATATATAAAGCTACAGGTTAAAAATGCCGTAATCATATGTGCCGCTAATCTAAAGTGACTCACATGCGGATTATCTACAAGGCCACTTTTCACCATATACCATCCCAAAAAACCCTGAAATCCCCCCAAAAATAAAATCGTTAAAAATCGTTTATGAAAATAAGGAGAAATCCATTTTTTAAGCGTAAAAAAAAGATATGGAATAATAAACACAAGGCCTATTAATCGCCCAAGCATGCGGTGAATGTATTCCCACCAAAAAATCTGTTTAAAATCAGCTAATGTGTAATGTGCATTGTATACCTTAAATTCAGGACTAGCTTGGTATTTCTCAAAGACTTTTTGCCATTGATTTTGATCTAAAAAAAATGGGTTTATTTCTGAAATGAGATGCCATTCTACTATGGATAAGCCAGAATTGGTTAATCTTGTAATTCCACCGACAAAAACCATCAAAAAAATTAGCGCAATACCTGCCAGTAGCCACAAAACAATAGATGCTTGTTTCATTTGCCAAAAATACGATCCCTATGCCAGTTTACCCATTAAAAATGAATAAAAATAGCCTCAAAACCTCCTAGGGCTTATATATGATTTTTTCGGAAATTTCTCCGTCTAAATTTTTAAGACTCAGCATATACATTCCGGGGGTAAGCCCCATCTCTTTAAGTGACAACTGTATGATGTTTTCTTTAAATTTTGCTTGTTTGATACTTGCCATGTATGTTTTTCCGAGCATATCCATAATTGAAAGGGTCATTGTATTGACTCCTTCTAAGGGCTTTTCAAATACTATCTCTACAACATCTTTAGTTGGGTTTGGATGGATCTGATATAATTTTTTAAATGGGCTTTTAGAAAATCCGATCGCTCCCATAGGCACATTAATGACTTCTGTGGCACTACATAAAGAGGCGTCTGAAACCGTCACAAAGTAATTATCTGTGCTTAGATTATAAATCGTAGAGGTATATTCGCCATTACTCCATACATACTCATAGGGTGGCACTCCGCCATTCACCAGCACTGAGGCAATACCATCTTGTGAACCAACACTCGACTCAGGAATAACGCTTTGAGATACATTTAGAACGCAAGAACTATCTCCGAATGCAAATATTTTCACAGAATCTGTTTGCACACATCCCAATTGATCTGTAGAAGTGACCACATAAACGCCTGGAGAAAGACCTGAAATTTCAATACCTGAATTTCCGTTGCTCCACTCATACGTGTAGGGAGGTTGCCCTCCTGTTGTTGACGCTGCTGCAATACCATCATTCAATCCAACATCTGATTGATTGGTTTTAGTAAAGTAAATGTTTAGCGCACAGGCTACTGTAGATGTATCTATTGTCATAATCTCAAAAGTGTCTGTCACAAAACAACCACTGTCATCTTGCACAAATACCCAATACTCACCAGGTGATAGCATCTCATTTAAAGCACTTGTAGCGGCATTAGACCAAGATATATTAAATGGAGGGTTACCTTGATTAAGCGCTATTTCTATTGAACCATCGGCGGCATTACTCACAGACTCATTCACTAAGCTGGTTAAAGACAATGAGAAGTCTACACATGGATTATTCGCCGCATTTGTATCTGGTGGGACTACAGAATCTAGGGCAACAATTGCGGCGGCTGAATCAATGCACCCATTTTGATCTGTAACGGTTAGAGCATAAGATCCAAAACTTAGATTTTCTATGGATGGGTCAATAATGCCATTAGACCACTGATAACTGTATGGAGGCGTACCATTTTGTATGGTAGCAGTAATGCTGCCGTCCATGGCCCCGGTCAAAGATTCGTTTAAAACATTTAAAGCCAAGGTGTATGTGGCACACACATTGCCCTGATCTATTGAATCACTTTCAATATTAATCTGATCAATTGCTTCACAACCAATATTGTCCGTTACAGTCACGGAATACAAGCCTGCTGTTAAGCCAATAATTTGATTGTTTGTGGCGCCACTGCTCCACTCATAGGTGAAGGGTGCATCAGAACCTGTCACGTTTACAATAGCTTGCCCATCATAGGCCCCAGAAATGGTTTCATTAGTGCCTTGTATTGAAATAGATAAATCACAAGGGATCGGATTAACAATCACATTGTAACCAGTCATATTGAAACTACCCTCGTGTGACCCCGTCCAGTTAGAAATTGTACCCGACAAGGCTAAAGTGACATTATTCCCTTCTGAACCAAACGTTGGAAATAGTGGCACGCCTGAAACAACAACACATCCATCGGCATCACCAGGCCATTGGCAACTCGGCGGATTGCATTCGTAAGAAAGCCCTTGAGGCAGCCCATAAATATTATCTAAAGACACAAAATCAATATCCCACCCACAAGTGCCAAAGCAATCTGGATCAATGTCACCATGCTCTTTAGGTGCATGAGCATAAAAGGTTTGTGTATAAAATTCACCCACAGTTGCTTCAGGAAGCACCACGTTTGCGTCCGGAATAATACCCCATCCATCTGGATAAGTTAAAGAAGGGTCAGGCGTACATGGTTGTGAAAATATACCTGCACATGAATAGAGGAAAATTGGGATAAGGATCGCTTTTCTCATTAGTAAATGAATTTATCTAACTAAAAAGATAAATAAAAAAGTCCCACAAAAGATTATAAAGCCGAGTTAAAATCCGTACAGTGAATTTTCAGGATCAAAGGTGGCTGCTTTAAAAACAGGATTGACTTTAGCATTTTCAAAATTATAAAGCTCAAATAACCCTTTAGTATCATGAATTTTAATCTCAACAGGCAGTTTTGAACTAGGATCAATTAAGATCTCAATAGATTTGGCGTAAACGTTAGGTATTTTAATTTTCTGACCTGATTGAAGTTTAGAATTAAATCCAGTAATTTCAGAATTACATTCAACAATAGAGTACTCCGAGACGAAATGTTTTTGAGCAATTTTTCTGAGTGACTCTCCTTGTTTTACCTCATAATCGTTTGTAATGTAATCTTTACAGAGCAGTTTAATTTTATCTAGACTTTTTCCGGATTGATTTACAGTGCCTAAATATTGAAAATCAAATTGCGCTTGTTGATTACTAAGGATGTGTGCAGCCATTTTTGAGAAATAAGTGTACCCTGTTTCAAAAATCGTATGATGTCCATCTGCACGCATCTGAGAAGAAAACGGACTCAAATTTAAAGTCACCCAAGGAAAGCCTTGGGGATTAATGTATGCCTTTGAACTAAACTCATTATTGTAGAGTACTTCTAAGCCTTTTTTTGGTGAATGCTGCTTTAAATACATTTTGAATGGATGCTTTTGATATTTAACATCCGCTTTCGAAAAAACATATTTGTCGCCCATGCGCTCTTTAAAACTCAAAGTATAAGTGGCTGTATTTACCCTTTCAACTTTTGAAATAAAGGCTTTCATTAAATCAACTGCTTTGTTTTGAGCATTAAAAATAAAAGGCAAAAAGACAAGGAAGTAACTAAACCTTAGTTTCATTTGATAAGTTTAAAACCTTTTTAATGTTTGGTTTAAAATAATTTGAGCCTTTGAGAATTTTTCCATCTTCTCTAAAAACGGGTTTACCCTCTTTATCAGCTTTACTCATATTACTTTTTTGAATTTCAAAAAAAACATCTGAAATCACATCCTGCAAACCATGTTTTAAAATTGTGCCCAACAAAATATACAATTGGTCGCCAAGTGCATCTGCAATTTCAACAACATCTTTATTCTTACAGGCCATCAAATATTCATCAACTTCTTCTTGCATAAGCTTAGCTCTCAAATTAAATTGAGGCTGAGAAATTAATGAAGCTTCATAATTGTTTTGAATCTGAAAAGTATCATGAAAATGCTCTACCCTTTGAATAAGATCATCAAATAAGACTTTTTGTGGTTTCATAATTCTTAAAATGGATTAGAAAAATCAAAGTAAAAATAAGCATAAAAGATCAGTTTTTAGATGAAAAAATGTTTTCTTATTTGACTATATTAGGCCTACACAACTTTTGAATTATAGTGCTAAAAACTTTAACTAATAGAACAACTAGAGACAAGGCTGTTAACATATTTTAACAAGTCTTAAAGTATTTAAAAACGATTAATTCTCATTTTAGCAAGAAAAAAAATGAATACACAATCTGGAGTGGATATTCGGGCCATTAATGAAGAAATTCAAAAAGAGAGTTCTTTTTTGGATCTTGTTCAACTTGAAATGAATAAGGTAATTGTAGGTCAAAAATACATGATCGAACGATTACTCATTGCCCTTTTAGCTGACGGACATATTTTGTTAGAAGGCGTTCCTGGTCTTGCAAAAACACTAGCAATCAATACGTTATCAAAAACAGTAGATGCAGGTTTTAGTCGTATTCAGTTTACCCCAGACTTATTGCCGGCAGATGTTATAGGAACAATGATTTACAATCAAAAAACAGATGCTTTTTCTATCAAAAAAGGACCTGTCTTTTCAAATTTCATCTTAGCGGATGAGATCAATAGAGCTCCAGCAAAAGTTCAAAGTGCTCTCTTAGAGGCTATGCAGGAGCGTCAAGTAACGATTGGCGATAAAACCTTTGAACTCCCTAAACCATTTTTAGTTCTGGCCACTCAAAACCCAGTAGAACAAGAAGGCACTTACCCTTTGCCTGAAGCACAAGTCGATAGATTCATGCTAAAAGTAGTTTTAGATTATCCTAAAAAAGAAGAAGAAAAATTAATCATCAGACAAAACTTAAGCGCAGAAGGATTCGCAAAACCTAATGCCGTTATAAAACCAGAAGATATTCTTAAAGCAAGATCAGTGGTCAAGAAGGTTTACATGGATGAAAAAATAGAAAAATACATCGTTGACTTAGTCTATGCCACACGAACACCAGAAGATTATGGTTTAGAAAAATTGAGTAGTGCTATTAATTTTGGGGCCTCTCCAAGAGCAAGTATTAGCTTAGCTATTGCGGCTAAAGCCTTCGCATTTATTCAAAGAAGAGGCTATGTGATTCCTGAGGATATTCGCGCTGTATGCAAAGATGTTTTACGCCATCGTATTGGACTTACATATGAAGCTGAAGCTGAAAACATTACTACTTTGAATATTATCAGTGATATTGTCAATGCAGTTGAAGTACCTTAATTCAAAACATTCGCCTTGAAAACCTCGGATCTACTTAAAAAAGTTCGAAAAATTGAGATTAAATCTCGTGGCTTATCTCAACAAATTTTTTCAGGACAGTACCATTCTGCTTTCAAAGGCTCTGGTATGACCTTTAGTGAGGTAAGAGAATACCAATACGGTGATCCGATTAAAACCATTGACTGGAATGTTACCGCAAGATTAAACGCTCCATACATTAAGGTTTTTGAAGAAGAACGTGAACTCACCGTTATGCTGCTTATTGATGTAAGTGGATCGAACCAAACGGGGTCAAAAAATCAGCTTAAACACGAACTGATCACTGAAATTTCTGCAGTTTTAGCATTTTCGGCTATTCAAAATAATGATAAAATTGGAGCTGTTCTTTTTAGCGATACGATCGAAGAATTCATCCCCCCAAAAAAAGGAAAAACTCATATTTTAAGAATTATAAGAACTCTTCTTAATTTTGAACCCAAAAGCCTCAAAACAGATTTATCTGTCCCTTTGGTTTTTTTGTCTAGTGTTATAAAAAAAAGAAGTACTGCGTTTATACTCTCTGATTTTAAATCTGACCATTTTGATAAAGAGATAAAAATTGCAGGCAAAAAGCATGATCTAATTGCATTAAGAATAAAAGATGCGCTTGAAGGTGTACTGCCTAAAATCGGCCTAATTAAACTAAAAAACCCTGAAGATAGTTCGAGTTTTTGGCTTGATACCTCTAGTAAATCTGCGATGACTCACTATAAAGCCATGTACCTAAAATTTGAGGATCAACTCTCTAATCTATTTCGCCGTTCGGGTATTGATCAGACTATTATTGAAACATCAAAAAGTTATGTAAAACCCTTAATTCAGTTATTCAAACAAAGAGAATTACGCAGATAAATAATGGATAAATTCACCAAACATATTGTCCTTCTTGTTTTTCAAATTACAGCCCTTTCTCTTAGCGATGCAATAGCGCAAGAATTATCTTCAAAAATATCTTCTTCTGAAATAAAAATAGGGGCTCAAGCCTCTTTATACATTACCTTAAAAGGAAATGATTTAAATAAAGTTAAATGGTTCAATTTTTCAGATTCTCTTTCATCTGTCATTGAAGTTGTGGAAAGCTCAAAAATTGATACTCAAATCACAAACAATAATACTTTCTCTCTTTCTCAAACTGTATATTTTACATGTTTTGACACAGGTATTTTTAGTATTGAACCTCAGTCCTGTTATTATGACAATAAAGCCTTACAAACCAATAGTTTTACAATTATGGTGTCTTCTATAGCTGTGGATACTACTAAAGGCATCACAGATATTAAAGCGCCCATTGAGGTTTCAGTCAGTCTTTTAGATTACTTAAAAATATATAAAAAATATATTCTTGTGGGATGGGCAATACTTACTCTACTAACACTTCTTTTGATTCTTATCATTCAGCGCTATTTAAAAAACAAACCCTTAAAAAATAACACACCAATTATTCAAACAGATCCATATCAAGAGGCTTTAGATGAGCTTGATCGTATTGAAAAAAATGCCATATGGAAGCAGCAAAAACATAAAAAATACTACACCTCTATTACAGACACCATTATAAATTATTTAGCCAATGCACACCAATTATTTTGCCATGAAAAAACCAGTGCAGAAATTTATCTTTTCTTATCTCACTCAAAACTAAAAGACCATATCCCGTCTTTAAAAGAATTATTTGACACTGCTGATTTAGTCAAATTTGCAAAACTAAAACCCATCGAAGCTCAAAATATGCGCGCAATTGAACTGGCAAAACACATTGTAATAGAAACAAAACCGGCTAGCCAAGAAGACACAGAAGATAAAGGCACTGATAATCAAAAGACTGGAAATCAATCATGACCGCCTACTTTTCAGACATATCATTTGCACAACCCCTATTTTTATATGCCCTGATAGGAATTCTTGTGTTAGTTGCTTTTTACGCGTTCATTCTGCGCCAAAGAAGAGGAGCGCTTTTACATACTCCTTCAAATCAATACACCCCAAAATCTTCTAGCAAGACTAGACTTATTCATTTACCCACTTTTCTAAAATTAATTGGGTTTTCATTTCTTTTAGTAGCCTTAGCTAGGCCTCAAAGTGCTTCGAGTTGGACAGATAACAAAACAGAAGGCATTGATATTGTAATCGGATTAGATGTATCAACCAGTATGCTTGCCATGGATCTAAAACCAGATCGATTAGGGGCTGCCAAAGAACTGGCTGTAGAGTTCATTGAAGAGAGACCAAACGATAGAATTGGGCTTGTGGTTTTTGCCGGTGAGAGCTTTACACAATGTCCGTTAACAACGGATCATGATGTGCTTAAAAATTTATTTTCAGGGGTTAAAAGCGGAATCATCGAAGACGGTACTGCTATTGGGTCAGGCTTAGCCACTTCGATAAATAGACTCAAAGAAAGTACGTCTAAAAGTAAAGTCATTATTTTACTGACGGATGGATCAAATACAGTTAAATCCATCCCTCCATCAACAGCAGCAGAAATAGCTGAAAAATTTGACATTCGCATTTACACCATAGGTTTAGGATCAAATGACATGGCTCCATATCCGATGAAAACCTTTGGCGGCGCTACGGTTATTCAGCCTATAAAGGTTCAAATTGATGAAAAAACACTCACTCAAATTGCTGAGCTATCTGGAGGCAAATATTTTAGAGCCACCAGCAACAAAAAACTTAAAGAAATTTATACTGAAATTGACACGCTTGAAAAAACAAAATTTAAGGTCAATGAATACCGTAAAAAACATGAAGCCTTTTTACCTTGGGCTTTGGTTGGTTTTTTAAGTTTCCTATTGGCTTTTTTACTTGATTTCACCTATTTAAGACGAATTGTCTAAATGTTTAGATACCAACATCCATATTTGTTTTTTGCTTTTGCATTTGTACTGCTCATTGCCTTGATTTTTATTGGCCACTATTATTGGCGAAATAAAAAAATAAACAGCCTAGCCAATGCAGACATTATCCAGAAAATATTGCCCGATTTTTCAGTAACAAAAGCCTTTTTTAAGAAACTATTTGCACTTTTTGGCCTGAGCTTTTTTGTATTAGGACTCACTAATCCTCAAATGGGCAGTAAAGAAATGGAAGTTAAAAAAGAAGGCATTGATATTGTAATTGCTCTAGATGTTTCGAATAGTATGTTGGCTGAAGACCTGACGCCTAACAGATTAGAACGCGCAAAAAGAGCCCTCTTGCAAATGGTAAATAAGCTTGAAAATGACCGAGTGTGTATTATTGTTTTTGGGGGACAAGCATACGTTCAATTACCTCTAACTACAGATTACTCAGCTGCTAAATTATTCATAAACACCATTAACCCAGGTATGATTCCTACACAAGGGACAGCCATTGGGTCTGCTATTTATCTTGGATTAAAATCTTTAGACTTTTCATATCCGACTCAAAAATCTATTGTTGTGATTACAGACGGAGAAAATCACGAAGACGATGCTATTCAAGCCGCTAAAGAAGCGTATCAAAAAGGCGTAATCGTACACACCATCGGCATGGGATCTGAAACCGGTGCTCCTATTCCTTTATACAAAGGCTCTAGAAGAATTCCGAACCAATATAAAAAAGACAATAATGGACAAACCATTACCACCAGATTAAATGAAAAAATGCTTAGAGAAATTGCGCAGAATGGACAGGGTGATTTTGTTAGAGCTACAAATTCTAATAGTGGACTCAATAAAATTTTAAAAGAATTAAGCCAATTAGAAAAAACAACATTTGGTTCTAAGGTTTTTGTAGATTATGAAGATTACTTTCAGTATTTTTTAGCTGTGGCATTGTTTTTTATGTTGATAGAGTTTTTAATGTCTAAAAGAGCGAACTTATGGTTAAAAAAGAAAAATATTTTTAATGACTTACAAGACTAATTCTCTCTTATTATATTTTTTGTTACTCTGTTTTGTCTCTTATGCGCAACAAGAAAAGATTCTATTACACCAAGGAAATGCCCTTTACAAACAACAAAAATTTCTTGAAGCAGAACAAAAATTTGGCCTGGCTAAAACCCTTAATCCAAATCAGTTTGAAAGCAGTTTTAATGAGGCCAATGCACTTTATAAACAAAAGATGTTTGACAAAGCCTTGCCTATCTTTAGAAACGCCCTTGAATTAAGTGACACAAAGGAACAAAAAGCCAAAACATACCACAATATCGGAAACAGCTATCTACAAACTCAAAAAATTGATGCGGCCATCGAATCCTATAAACAAGCTCTAAGAAACAACCCTAACGATGAGCAAACAAGATACAACCTAGCCTATGCCATGCAGTTAAAACAAAAACAAGACCAAAATAAAAAACAAGACAACAAGCAAAACCAAGATCAGAAACAAGAAGAACAAAAGCAACAAAATCAAAATAAAAAAGAAGATCAAAACAATAAGAAAGACCAAGACAAACAACAAGAATCTGAGTCTCAAAACAAAGATCAAGAGAGTGAAAGTAATAAAGCATCGAAACCCAAAAAAGAGTCTATGAGCAAAGAAGATGCAGAACGCATGTTAAAAGCAATTCAAAATCAAGAAAACAAACTTCAACAAAAGAAAAAAATTAAACTTGACGGTGAACGCATTAGAATTGAAAAAGATTGGTAACCAAACAAACATATCTTGCACTTCTTTTTTATGGCTTAATTTTTGGCCATTTTGCCTATACTCAATCTTTTACAGCATCTGTATCCAAAAACAACATCTCGGTTAGAGAAAGTATTGAGTACTCTATAAAAGCAGAGAATATAGAATCTGGAAGTATCGAGCTGCCAAATTTCAATGATTTTGAAATTATGGGTGGCCCTTACCAACAACGCAACAGTTCTTTTATTAATGGCAAGCAATCACATAGCATAAGTTACAGCTATTCTTTGAGGCCTAAAAAAACAGGAGTTTTAACTATTGCTGCTGCTAAAATAACAGGTGGATCAAAACCCTATCAAACAAAAGAAATTAAAATCACTGTTCAAAAAGCAGAACACATCAAAACAGATGAAAAACAAAGTACATTTGTGCGTTTATATGTCTCCAAAAGCCAATTGTATCCGGGTGAAGAGCTCACTGCATCTGTAAATGTGTATAGTAAAGAAACCTTAAAAGGATATGAATTAATCAAAGACATCTCTTATGAAGGCTTTTTGGCCACTCCACTCGATTTTGATCGCTCTAAAGTACGTTCAGAAATTATAAACGGGATAGAATATCAAGTGATCACTATCGACAGATCTAAACTATCCCCCCTAAAAAAAGGAAAAATCGCCATTCCGAGCGTTCAGATTGATGTAACCACTCTTGGCTATAAAAAAGTAAAAACCAGACACCCCTTTTGGCCTAATCAATACTTTTATCAGAATAAAATTCAACAAAACGACCATCATTTAACATCGAATAGAAAAGTGATCCATGTAAAAGATTTTCCAGAAGATGCGCCAGAAAATTTCTCTGGAGCGACCGGCAATTACCAAATAATTTCGCACGTCACCCAAACAAACCCTGTTGCGAATGATGCAATTAATTATAAAATT
>JAHDCS010000060.1 GCA_020629755.1 Flavobacteriales bacterium
TTCTATTTGCCCTCCCGTACATACAGTATCCTCTGATGTAGGGGATGCATCAGCAATGGGACCAGATGCTTTGACCACATACACACTATCTAAGTCTGAACACTCTTCAGCATCTGTTACTTTAACAATAAATAATTGATCCGCTGTTATTGTTGCTAAGGGCTCTTCTAAAGTAGGATCATCTAAATAAATTGCAGGTGACCATTCGTAGGTAATTTGAGGAACTCCTCCCAAGGCTGTTGGATTACCTCCAAGAAGAATGCTGCCTCCAGTACACAATGAATCTTCAGCTGCAGCTTGAGCAACCGGACCTGTCGCTTTTCTTATAAATACGGAATCTAGATCAACACACCCCTTATTGTCTGTGACTTGAACTGTATAATACATTGAAGAAGGAGGCGAAACAACTGGATTTTCAGCTGTATTGTCTGAGATGAAATTATTTGGAAACCACAAGTAACTGAACATAGGAAAACTACCCGAAGCTGTTGGCATACCGCCTATTTGTATGTCACCTCCCGTACACAGTGTGTCATTTCCAAAACCTGCTTCTGCTGTAGGTTCATTCGGATTATACTCTATAAAAACACTATCGGTAGAAGTACATCCAAAAAATAAATCTGTAACTTCTACACTATACCATCGACTTGCACTTACCGAAGCAATTGGATTTGATACATTTGAAGCTGAGAGTTCTGTATTTGGTGTCCATTGATATACAAATGGGCCAACACCTCCAACTGCAGTTGGGTCTCCGCCTAAAATAACGCTCCCTCCTGTACATAAGGTATCTTCACTCGCAGCATCTGCTTGTGCTGAACCAGACTGAAATTCTACTGTTACCGTATCGTTTTTAAAACAGCCATTGACATCACTCACATTTAAATAATAAACGCCTGTAAAACTCAAATTGGTGGTAGGATTAGGTAATGTTGGATCATTTAATGCGTTAAAGGCACCTGAATTCGTTGCCGTCCATGTATAGGTTTCTGAACCGGACACACCTGTAGCGGTCGGACTCCCGCCAAGCTCTACTAGTCCGCCCGCCGTACAAAGCACGTTAGAAGATCCGCCTCCTGCGTCAACAGAAATTGGATTATTGGTGGTTGATAGCGTAACAGAGTCTACTATGGTACAGTTGTTTGTGGTGGAAACGGTTACATAATACGTGGTATTACTACTTGGCGTGGCTGTAACCTGACTGGTTGTACAAGTCGCGCAGTCTAAGCTTTGTGTAGGTGCCCAGTTATACGTAAATGGAGCTGACCCAGAAGCAACAGCCTGAAGCTCCTTTGAATTGCCCTGACAAAATGTAGTATCATTTGTGAGTGAGGTGAATTCTACTGAATCTACCTGAACAAGTGTTGTCACTGTATCAGAACAAAGTCCATATATATATGAGAATGACACGGTATCTAATCCCCCCGAAAAAGAAGAGGCATTATAGGTGCCCAATTGATCATCTACAATACCATTGCCTTCAAAAATGTAATCGCCTAACATTGGAGAAGCTGTAAATGCATATGTATTATTATCAGTTTGACACAATGGGCCTAAAGAAGAAATTAAGGCTTCTTGATCGTTGAAATCGATGGTAAAACAATACTCTTTAGAATTCACTGAAAAATAAGAACACCCTGCGTCTTTATCTGATACATTAACAATAAAACAATATGGAGTTGTTGATGTATCGTTAATAGAAGGTGTCCAATCTAATTCAAGAGTAGGGTTAGATCCGTTATTGTTTACAATATTTAGAGTTGCTCCTGTAGGTAAGGAAGAGCTTTGTATCTCAAACTCCATGTCTTGCCCTTCTTGGTCAAAGGCAGAAATATCAAGATCTAAATTTACACCTGGGCACAATGTACTGTCATTCTGATTGCCATTGATATTTCCATTTAAATCTGATAATGTTGGCGGATTGTTGGCACACACAAAAGAACGAATTTGCATATCTCTTGTAATAGATCCAATGAGCTGCCCCATTCTGTATTCTTTAATTCGAACAGCTACTACAGTTTGCTCTTGCATGGTTGGCTTTACACAGTAAATGCCTGATGAAGAAATATCAATCGGATCTGACGAGCAAAAGGGCTTGGTAGAATCAGGCGAACCTCCTCCCGAGCATGTTGCCCACTGCACAGGTATTAAATCGCTTCTTAAAAACACTTGTTCAAAATCAAATGGATCTGGAGCTGTGTTGCTCAAAGGTTCTACGATCTCATATACGATTGAATCGCCATCAACATCTGTCACTGAATTATTAATGCACAATTCTGTTCCAGTGCAAACTGCAAAGACAGGGTCGTTGTTAAAGGTGGGGGAATTATTACAACCTATTACATTATTAATGTCAACATAAATACACAATGAATGCTGTTGTTCGGGAGGATTCGGCATTGGATCTACCGTATTTTCAGCAAGTGTTGTAATGTTAAAGTTCCGTGCATTATCACAGAGCATTAAGCGCCAATCTGTTTGTTTTGAAGGCAGCTTAACCACTCCTCTGTAAATACGTTTTTGAAAACCATCTACCGTACTTGTTTCATCGGAACAACGCGTTGTTATCCCTAAACACACAGGGGTTACATCTTCTAGATAATTTGTGTCTAAATAGATTGTATCTGTAAATGCTAGAGCGCCATTTAATGATTGTGCTGTCACTCTAAAAAAGTCCCGAATCGCATCTGGATCTGTAGTAGCTTCACAAGCTGTAATATTTACCAACTCCAATAAAAACGAATCTCCACCTAAGCAAGTATAAGTAAGTTCCATGCCGGCCATGTGAGATGCATTTACTCTTTTACTCACAATCAAAGAAAAGAGTAAAACAAAGATGTATACGGGTAACTTTTTAAACATACAATTACATTTAAGGTTTAGCGGCAAAGTTAAGTATTCCCAAAATATTTATAAAGGTTTTGTTGCATAATTAGATTTTTGTTCTGTACTTATGCTTGTTTTGAAAGCAAATACATAATGGCCATCCGTACAGCCACACCATTTTCTACCTGATTTAAAATCAAAGAATTTTCTGCATCCGCTACAGTTGACTGAATTTCGAGCCCTCTATTGATAGGGCCTGGATGCAAAATCACCATGTTTTTTTTGCTCCTATTTAATTTTTGATTGGTTAAAGACCAATGCTGGATGTATTCTTCTCTTGAGGGAAAGTACGCTTGATTTTGGCGTTCTAGTTGTATACGCAGTACATTTACTGCATCAGCCCACAATAATGCTTTATTTAAATCTTCCTCATAAGACACTCCAAGCTCCGTAATATGCTTAGGCAATAATGTTTTAGGACAACATAATTTAATGTTCGCCCCCAGCATTTTTAAACAGTAAATGTTTGACATAGCCACCCTGCTATGTAAAATATCTCCTAGTATTAATACGTTTAATCCCTTAAGTGAACCAAATTTTTCATGCAGTGAATATGCATCTAATAAGGCTTGAGTTGGGTGTTCATTAGTGCCATCACCAGCATTTATAACTGTCGTTTTTGTGTGCTGGGCAATGAAATTTGCAGACCCCACTTGCCAATGCCTCCATACGATCATCTCTACTTTCATGGCCAGTATATTAGTGACAGTATCTAATAAACTTTCGCCCTTTTTTACCGAAGAATTAGTGTGTGAAAAATTTATAATATCAGCAGACAATCTCTTTTGAGCTAGCTCAAAAGATAATTTGGTTCTAGTAGAGTTTTCAAAAAAGATATTTGAAATTGTTTCTCCTCTCAAAGAAGGCACTTTTTTTATCTTTCGTTGCAGTACTTTTTTAAATTCAGTTGTGGTATTAAAAATAGATTCAACATCTGCGTTTTTCAAATACTTAATCCCTAATAAATGTTTTTGACTTAAGGCACTCATCGTTCAATAAACACGTCTGCTTGTGTATAATTTTGATTCCACATTAACGATACTTTTTCATTCGAAAAAGCATCTACTTTTACCCCATAATAATTAGCATTTATAGGTAGTTCACGATTAAACCTTCTGTCAATTAATGTAAGTAATTCTATTTTTGACGGCCTTCCGTTGGCAAACAAAGCTTCAATAGCAGAACGCACAGAACGTCCTGTATATAACACATCATCTACCAAGACTACTCTTTTATCGTCTATTTGTAATTCTGTTGAAAAAAGAGTGTCTTTAGGTATTAGGACATCATCTCTTTTAGATAAATCATCTCTGTAAAAAGTATGGTCTATTACAGCAAATAATAATTCTTTTTTACCTGTTTTTTTTAAAATATTATTTCTTATGAGTTCCGCTAGAAAAACACCTCTGGGCTGCAGACCAATAAGCACACTTGAGCTAACAAAATCATGTTCTTCTAAAAGCTCGCAGGTTAAGCGATTTACTATGGTTGAAAAATGAGATTTATCAATAATTTTCTTTCGCATAAAAACGCTTTGTGAGACCTCATAAAAAAATCTCTCTACCTTATTAATAAAGATAGAGAGATTTTTTTATAAATGAGATATCTAAAGTAAGTCTATCTCAAAGAATTATTTATCAGACTTTTTTGCTGATTTTGAGAGCTCGTCAAGCACTGAAAGATCTCCTAATGTAGTTTTTGCCACATTATCATTGATACGCTTCACAGCTTTACGGGTATTTCTACCTTTTGTCTTTCTTTCTTGAGAAGCTGCTGCAGATCTTTCTCTATTCGCATCTTCATGAATACGTGCATGAGAAGCAATAATCTTTCTTGCATCTTTATTAAACTCTATAATCATAAAGTCTATCTTGTCTTCTACAGAAAGTTTAACACCATCTTCTTTTACCCCATGTTTACCAGGACAAAATGCCTCAATACCGTATGGCAAGCTTACAGTAAATCCTTTTTCAGCTTCTGAAATAACAGTACCTGGATGAATAGACCCTTCTGTAAATACTGTTTGGAAGGTATCCCAAGGGTTTTCTTCTAACTGCTTATGCCCAAGACTTAATCTTCTATTTTCTTTGTCTATTTCTAAAACAATCACCTCCATGTCTTCGCCTTTTTTAGTGAATTCATTAGGATGATTAATTTTCTTAGCCCAAGATAAATCTGAGATATGCACAAGGCCATCTATCCCTTCTTCTAACTGCACAAAAACACCAAAGTTAGAAATACTGTTTACCACGCCAGTAAACTTATCTCCAACCGGGTATTTCTTCTCAATATCTGCCCATGGATCTGCAACTAATTTTCTAGTGCTTAAAGACATCTTACGCTCCTCACGGTCTAGTGTTGTGATAATCGCTTCAATTTCATCTCCTACATTAAAGAAGTCTTTAGCTGTCTTTAAATGGTGAGACCAAGACATCTCAGAAACATGAACTAAACCTTCAATCCCCTTACCTGAAATATCAACAAAAGCGCCATAATCTTCTAGCTTCACGACTTTACCTTTGACTTTATCGCCTTCTTTAAGCTTTTCATCAAGTGAATCCCAAGGATGTTTTTCTAATTGCTTCAATCCAAGCGCAATGCGTTTTTTCTCTTCATCAAAATCAATGATAACCACGTTGATGGTTTGATCAATCTGAACAATTTCTTCAGGGTGTGTCACTCTAGACCAAGAAAGATCTGTAATATGTATCAATCCGTCTACGCCACCAAGATCAACAAAAACTCCATAAGATGTAATGTTTTTAACTACACCTTCTAAGACCTGTCCTTTCTCGAGTTTAGACATGATTTCTACTTTCTGGCTTTCAAGCTCAGCTTCAATAAGCGCTTTATGAGAAACCACAACGTTTTTAAATTCATTGTTGATTTTCACTACCTTGAACTCCATCTTTTTGCCCACATAAATATCGTAATCTCTAATCGGCTTCACGTCTATTTGTGAACCAGGCAAGAACGCCTCAATACCAAATACATCGGCAATTAATCCGCCTTTAGTTCTGCACTTGATAAATCCGGTTACGATTTCACCATCTTCTAGAGCCTGATTGACACGCTTCCAAGCCCACATAATACGTGCTCTTGTATGCGAAAGCTGTAATTGACCGTACTTGTCTTCTTGACGCTCAACATAAACCTCAACCTCATCGCCTATTTTTATCTCAGGGTTGTATCTGAATTCGTTTAAAGAAATTACACCTTCTGACTTGTAGCCAATATTGATAACCGCTTCTTTGTCGGTAAGCTGAATAATAATTCCTTTGTATACTTCGTGCTGCTCGATAGTAGTGATCTTTTGATCATACATTTTTTCAAGCTCTGCACGTTCTTTTTTCGTGTAAGAGTCGTTGGCCGACTTACCCACATTATCCCAACTAAATTCTTCCTCTACTTGGTGTGATAAAATTTCATTTTTAAACTCTTGTGTATCTTCAGACTGAATGTCTGTTTCAACTTCTTGAATGTTCTTTTTAATAATTTCTTTGGGCGCTTCTTGAGACTTTTCAGTCTTTACTTCTGTCTTAGATTCTGACATAAAGATTAATTTTGTATCTCAATCCTAGACTTGAGAGAAATTTAACGTTTATAATCCGCTCTAGGTCGAATAAGACGCAAAGTTACAATGTTTTTTAGCGATACACAACCAAAAATGTATATTTGTGCCCTATTTAATAAATGAATGTTGTTATGAAAAGTTGGGTGGATGGATGTGAACAATCAGATTTTAGTATTTATAATCTGCCATTTGGTATTTTTTCTACAGAAGGATCCAAAAAAAAGGTGGGCATTGCTCTAGGGGATTATGTGATTGACCTAAGTAAGGTTGCTGAGGCTGGGTTAATAGAAGAAAAACAAAATGTGTTTACACGTGCTGTACTAAATCCTTTTATAGAAGAAGGAAAAACATATACCAAGTCGATTCGTGAAAAAATACAAACATTGTACTCTGACAACTCTTTTAGCGATAACACAAGTCTTAAAGAGGCTTTAATCCCTCTAAAAAAAGTACAGATGCATATGCCTGTAGAGGTTAAAAATTATACCGACTTTTACTCTAGTAAAGAACATGCTACTAACGTAGGATCAATGTTCAGAGATCCTGAAAATGCTTTGCTCGAGAACTGGAAACATTTGCCTGTGGGATATCACGGAAGAGCCTCTTCTATTATTGTTTCTGGAAAAAACATTCATAGACCAAAAGGACAATTAAAGCCTGCCGATGGCCCTCCTGTTTTTGGCCCTAGTAAACTCTTAGACTTTGAATTAGAGATGGCTTTTATTACCTTTAAAGGCAAGCCTTTAGGGCAAAGTATAAGCACCGCTGAAGCTGACGATTATATTTTTGGCTTTTGCTTATTTAATGATTGGTCAGCGCGTGATATTCAAAAATGGGAATATGTGCCACTTGGCCCTTTTTTAGGCAAAAGTTTTGCCTCTTCTATCTCGCCCTGGATTGTTACTATTGAAGCACTGGAGCCTTTCAGAATGAAAGGCGAAACTCAAGAGCCAGAAGTGCTCGACTACCTAAAATACACAGGCCTAAAAAACATAGATATTACTCTAGAGGTGTTCTTAGACAACACCAATTGCAATTCAAAGATTGCATCGTCTAATTACAAATACATGTATTGGAATTACGCCCAACAACTGGCACACCACACCTGTAATGGTTGCAATATTATGGCCGGAGACATGATGGCTTCAGGCACTATTAGCGGACCAAATCGCGAAAATTATGGCTCTATGCTCGAACTCAGCTGGAAGGGCACAAACCCTGTTGTTTTAGAAGATGGCGATCAACGTAAATTTTTACAAGACGGTGACACTTTATCTATGAAAGGTTATGCCGAAAAAGATGGTGTGCGCGTAGGCTTTGGTGAAGTTAAAACTAAAGTATTGCCAGCGCTATAAGAAATGGAGTATT
This sequence comes from Flavobacteriales bacterium, assembly GCA_020629755.1. GTDB lineage: Bacteria > Bacteroidota > Bacteroidia > Flavobacteriales_G > JALEGO01 > JAHDHZ01. The sequence goes on from JAHDCS010000060.1 coordinate 7,829, forward strand.
CACTCTTTTTTTTATTGAAACATCCAAAACAAAACAGGCTTATCGGTTTGTGTAAAAAAGTCGTCTAATCTGTGCATAAAATCATTCGATACAGCCGGACACCCCCATCCTTCAGGGGTGCCTGCAGGATATAATTCATTGTTCGGAATTAAATTCCATGAATGTAAAACAATCACTCGCTGATAGGCTTTATTATTGGTCGCTTCTAAACCATGCAATTTATAATGAATACCTATCCCCCACTGACTAGGTGATTTAATACCAATTTTATATTTTCCCAAAGAACTTAAACGACTACCTGACACATTACTAAAACTCGGATTCTCTTTAGAAGCATCTTCTGACCAAGGGTATGTGTGCCCGCATCCATGGCTTGACAAACCATAGTCGGCAATTCTATCGTATTTCAAATCATAAATAAACATTCTATTTTTACCAGAATGCAAGCTCATATCAACAAGAATGGCGTAGCGATCATAAAAGTTCTTATTTTGCACATAGGATTTTGCTTCTTCAGCTTTTTCACTCAAACGATTCATTTGATTTATCGAGACAGAAACATTCTGATTTTCTGGATAAATACTTGTTGGATCTTGTTGGATTTGATCTTTTACAGACGCTTCTATTTCTACTTCTTCTACTTCTTCTACTGTCGAATTACAGCCTGTATTAGACCCTAAAAACAAAAAAAGAAAAACTACAAAAATAGATGATACCCTAAAAAAAGAAAAGATGTTCTTGGTCATATACCACTATGATAAAAAACAAAGTAACTAGTGTCAAGTTACTGCCCTAAAAAAAAAGGCTTTCTTTTTTCTAGGAACGCTTGAATGCCTTCTTTATTATCATGTGTTTTTCCGGCCATTTCTTGCAAACGCTTCTCTTCTTCTAATTGCTCTTCTAATGAATTGGTCATCGTGCAATTCATAAGTCTTTTTGTTAAACCTATGGCTTTAGTAGGACGCTGAGCAAGTTTCTGCGCCAAAAGTTGCGTCTCTGAGATAAGTACTGCATCAGCAACAGCTTTATAAATCATGCCCATCTCTTGTGCCTGTTGGGCAGAGATTTTATCCCCCAAAAAAAACTGCGCAGCAGCTCTTTGCCGACCAATCAATCTTGGCAAAAAGAAAGTCCCACCACTATCTGGCACAAGCCCTATACTACTAAAAGCCTGAATAAAACTTGCGGATTCAGCGGCTAAAATTATATCACAAGCCAAGGCAATATTAGCGCCTGCACCTGCTGCTACTCCATTTACAGAGGCAATAATGGGTTTTTCAATATCTCGAATTCGTGTAATCAACGGATTATACGTTTGCTCTACAATTTCCCCAATACTAGGCCCATTAACTTGCGTCGCTTCTTTGAGATCTTGCCCCGCACAAAAAGCTTTGCCTTCACCTGTAATAACAATAGCTCTAACCGATGGATTATCTGCCGCTTTTTTAAGCTCTTCTTGTAATCGTTTTGACATCGGAATAGTAAAACTATTAAAGGCTTTTGGCCTATTGAGCTTAAGAGTTAAAACAGTCTCTGTTTGATTGGCAAGAATAGTTTGTTCCATTTATTGTAACACTTTTTTTAAAGCCGCTATGGCAAAATCTATATCAGAGGTATTGGTGAAACGACTAAATGAAAAACGCAAATTTGGCCGTTGCATATCTGCCTGAATTGCTCTGAGCACATGTGAGCCAGCTTGCGCTCCAGAGCTACAAGCACTGCCTGCTGAGCAACACACCCCTTCAATATCCAAAGAAAACAAAAGCATTTCAGCCTTTGATGTAGGGGGTAAAGAAACATTTAATACTGTACATAAAGAATGATCTGGTTCTTTGCCCATGCCATTGATAAAAGCCCCTTGAAAATGCTTTTGTAGTTGTTCAATCATGTAGGCTTTTAACGCTTTTATTTTAGATTGATGCTCTTCTAGGTTATCTAATGCAAGAGTTAATGCTTTTTCTAGGCCAATAATACCGTAGATATTTTCTGTACCGCCGCGCATGTTGCGCTCTTGAGCGCCCCCATAAATAAGGGGGTTGACATTAATATCTTCATTGATGTATATAAATCCAACTCCTTTTGGGCCATGAAATTTATGGGCCGAACAGCTGATCATATCTACCCCAATCTCTTTCAAGTTTAATGTATAATGCCCGATTGTTTGTACGGTGTCTGAATGAAAAATAGCACTGTATTGTTTACATAGATTAGCGACACTATTTAGATCTATCAAATTACCAATTTCGTTGTTGGCATGCATCAAGGTCACTAATGCACTCGGGTGCTTTTTAAGGAGTGCTTCTAATTGATCAAATGAAAAATTTCCTTTTTTATCTACGTCTAAATAGTGAATTTGAGCTTTCTTTCTTTTCTCTAGCTGATCTAAGGTATGAAGTACGGCATGATGCTCAAGGGGGCTGCTGATGACATGTTTAATCTGTAGATCAACTACCGATTGCCAAATAGCCATATTGTCTGCTTCTGTACCACCGGATGTAAAAAATATCTCTGAAGGATTTACCCCAAACTTTTCAGCGACACTTTTTCTGGCTTTCTCAATCTTAGTTCTTGCTTCTCTACCCAAGGCATGAATCGATGAAGGGTTTCCGTAACAAGATGTCATGGCCTGATGCATCGCCTGAACCACCTGAGGGTCAAGAGGTGTAGTAGCTGCATTATCTAAATAAACTCTTTGCACAACGCAAAGATAATGGATTCAAAGATTTTAAGCTAAGCTAAGTAACTCATCCACAAACCGCTTGGCTAAATCATCCGCTGAAGATTGAGAGTTACTCTCAGTATACACTCTTATAATGGGCTCAGTATTGCTTTTTCGCATATGCACCCATTGATGATCATTCAACAATAATTTAACCCCGTCAATGTCTAAAAGTGATGTGTCTGTATATTTATTTTTTATTTTATGTAATACATCCTCAGGATTTAGGTCTTGATTTAATTGAATTTTACTTTTACTCATAAAATAATTCGGATAACTACTTCTTAATTCTGAAATATTCTGTTTTTTTTCTGCTAAATGAGATAAGAACAGCGCTATCCCAATTAATGCATCCCTCCCGTAATGAAAATTTGGCACAATAATCCCCCCATTGCCTTCACCTCCAATAATCGCGTCTACTTCTTTCATTTTCGCAACGACATTCACCTCTCCTACCGCTGAGGCATGATACATACATCCGTGTTTTTTTGCTACATCTGCCAATGCTTTTGTACTTGATAAATTAGACACCGCAGCTCCTTTCTGAAGACCTAACACATAATCGGCTATTGCGACTAGGGTATATTCTTCTCCGAACATCTCACCATTTTCGCACATAAAGGCCAAACGATCAACATCCGGATCCACCACAATACCTAGTGCACAATCTTGATCAACCACTACCTTTGAAAGGCCACTGAGGTGTTCTTTTAGAGGCTCTGGATTATGGGCGAAATCACCATGCATTTCTCCATTGATTAAATGGACATCCTTGACCCCTAGAGCTTCTAATAGAAGCGGGACAGCTAATGCCCCCGTTGAATTAATACCATCTACAGCTATACGAAAACCCGCTTGTTGAATCGCTTGTTTGTTCACCCACGGATGCTCTAGCACTGCCTTTATATGACGCTCGATATAATCAGCTATTCTGGTTTGCTTGCCTAGATTATCGACCTGAGAAAACTGCAGGTCTTGTTTGGCAAAATCTAATACGTTTTGGCCATCTTGAGCCGATAAAAATTCGCCTTTGTGATTGAGTAGCTTTAGCGCATTCCATTCTTTAGGGTTGTGTGAAGCAGTTAAGATAATACCTCCATCTGCCTTTTCTTGTTCTACTGCAAACTCAACAGTTGGGGTGGTTGACAAGCCTAAATCAATAACATTTACACCCATAGACATCAGAGTTGATGCTACCAAATTAGAGAGCAAGGCACCGCTCATTCTTGCATCTCTACCAATCACTACTTTAGGTGTCTTATTCTTCTCTAGTATCCACTTGGCATATCCGGCTGAAAATTTAACGATATCAAAGGGGGTTAAGTTTTGGCCTTGAGATCCGCCTATGGTTCCTCTAATTCCTGAAATTGACGTAATGAGTGTCATGATTTTTTTTGGCAAAGATAAAATTACTTGCTAAACCAATGTTATTTGTTTGTAGAATGTAAAAACCCCCAAGCTCGAAGAGCTTGGGGGGGAAACTACAAAACAAAAAAAAAAAAAAAAAAAAAAAAAAAAAGGGTTTTAAAAAAAATATATAAATT
>JAHDCS010000061.1 GCA_020629755.1 Flavobacteriales bacterium
ATGAAAATTTTCTTTTTCACTTGTGAAATCTCTAAAATTCAATGATAATGAGGTTTATGAAAGATTTGCTAATGAAAAACGGGGTAACTCCAAAATAAAATAAACTTGAAGTGTATCCCTCCAAATGGTAAATTTGGGGGGATTTCTTTTTTAAAACGTTTCAAAATGAGAATTTTATTTTTTGTCTTATTGGTCTGTGTTCTTTCTTTCAATTATGCACAAAACACAGTAAATGGGATTGTTAAAGACAATCAAACAGGTGAGCTTATGTTTGGTACAGCAGTAGTGATCAAAGGTACTACTGAAGGAGCCACTACAGATTTTGATGGTAAATTTTCATTTACCACCCAAAAAGAATTGCCTGTGACACTTCAAATATCTTTCATAGGCTTTGCGACCAAAGAGATAGTGTATACCACATCCTCCCAAAACATTAAAATTTTATTGGAGCCAGAGCAAATGACTTTAGAAACGGTTGAAGTACAAGATAGCCGATTGTCTGATAAAATGAAAGAAGCGCCACAAACCATAGAAACCATGGATTTTATTGCCATTAAAGAAACACCTTCAGCCGATTTTTACGAAGGCTTAGGGCATTTAAAGGGGGTTGATGTTACGTCTGCAAGTATTGGCTTTAAAGTCGTAAATACAAGAGGCTTTAATTCGACTTCGCCCGTGCGTTCTTTACAGCTTATTGATGGTGTAGATAATCAATCGCCTGGGCTTAATTTTTCTTTAGGCAATTTCTTAGGTTCATCAGAACTTGATATTCAAAAAGTAGATTTGGTGGTAGGAGCCAATGGCGCGCTTTATGGCCCTAATGCTTTTAATGGGGTCATTAATATGAAAACAAAAAATCCGTTTTTATTTCCGGGTCTCTCTGTTATGGCAAAAGTAGGTGAACGTAATTTAAGAGAAACCGCCTTTCGATATGCGCATGTGTTTAATAACAAAGACAATGCTCCAAAGCTTGCGCTTAAAACGAATTTCTATTACATGGAGGCTTACGATTGGGAAGCCACTAATCTTGATTCGGTATGGGGGTCTGAATATGGGCCGTCTAACCCTGGAAGATATGATGCGGTGAACCGTTATGGCGATGAAAACCCTTCTGCTTTTATTAACAATGAAACCGGCATTGCAGGTCGAATTAATAACCCTGGCTTAAACAGATGGTTTAGAACGGGCTATCAGGAAAAAGATATTGTAGATTACAATACGAATAACCTAAAGGCCAACCTTGCCTTACATTATAAAATAAAACCAGACATTGAAGCTATTGTAAGCTCTAATTACGGGAGAGGAACCACAGTGTATCAAGGCGATAATCGTTTTAGTTTAAAAAACATTCAATTTTTTCAACACCGCGCTGAAATAAACAAAAAAGACAAATTTTTTATTCGTTCTTATGTGACTCATGAAGACGCAGGCGATTCTTATGATGCTGTTTTCACCTCTCTTTTATTACAAGATGCAGCCAAAGACGATACGCGCTGGTCACAAGATTATATCAATTATTGGTCGGCCAACATTACGCCTCAAATCGAAAATATGCCTGGCTTTCCGCAGTGGAGTTTCGGACAAGGGCCGTACCCGATTGAACAGCAAGATGCCTTTATCGCTTCTATTGCCGATACCTTAGCTGTATTTCACCAGCAAGCAATGAATCACGCCAATGAGGCGAATCCCTTGTTTCCGTCTCAAGATTTTTATCAGCCCGGTACGCCTGCCTTTGATTCTGCCTTTCAGTCAATTACGTCTAAAAAATCGTTTACACAAGGAGGCAGTGGATTTTATGATAAATCTATGTTAACCCACCTGCAAGGACAGTATAAGTTTGAGCCAATGAAACAGGATTCTGTAAAACTGATGGATGTTATTTTAGGTGCTAATTTCAGACAGTACCGTCCAAATTCAAATGGTACTATTTTTTTAGAGACACCCATCTATGATTCTACAGTGGCCTCTGACGGAACAGTACGCTATGATACGAGTTTTACACGTATAAAAAACAATGAGTTTGGGGTTTATGGAGGGATAAGTAAAGCGTTTTTAAAGGATGAAAATCTTAAAGTAGACGCGACGCTAAGAATGGATAAAAATCAAAATTTTGATTACCTCTTCTCTCCGGCAGCTTCATTAGTATACATCCACAATGATAATCATACCTACAGACTGTCTTTTTCTTCTGCGATTCGTAATCCAACCTTAACCGATCAGTATTTGCATTATAATGTAGGTAGAGCTATTTTATTAGGCAATATCAACGGGGTTGATTCTTTGATTACCACAACGTCATTCTTAAACTTTTTTGATAATTTAAGTCTTGACTCTTTAGAGTATTTTAATATTGCTCCTATTCGTCCTGAAAAGGTGCGTTCAGTAGAACTTGGTTATAGAGGTGCCATAGGAAAGTCTTTTTATGTGGATGGAAGCTATTACTTTTCATTATACAAAGATTTTATAGGCTATCAATTAGGGGTAGATGCTGAATTTAACGATTCACAAACCAATATACCTACGGCTGTACAAGCGTATCGAGTAGCCTCAAACGCGCAATCAACGGTTACTACTCAAGGTTTTAGTGTGGGATTAAACTATTATTTTAAAAAGAACTATACCATCAATGGTAACTACTCCTGGAATGTACTGAATAAAAAAGGAACAGATGACCCCATTATTCCGGCCTTTAATACGCCAGAACATAAGTATAATATTGGTGTAAACGCCAGAGATATTAAGATAGGGAAGCTAAGAAACATTGGATATGGCATTAACTATAAATGGGTGCAAGGCTTTTTATTTGAAGGCTCCCCTCAATTTACTGGCGAGGTGCCCACATACGACGCCGTTGACTTGCAAATCAATTATGCCCCTAAAAAGTTAAAAACTACTTTTAAAGCAGGGGTTTCCAATTTTTTTGGGATCAAGCCTCTATTTGATAAAGAATTAGGGTCTTTTTCTGATAAATTAGACCGAGCTTTTAATAATCGAAATCTTCAGGTGTATGGTGGTCCTTTTGTCGGAAGGATGGCCTATATATCTGTTTTAGTTGAATTAGGAGAACTTTCTAAAAAAGATAAATCTAGTTCAAGTTCAAAAATAATACCTGTTTCAGAAGAATAATATGTAGTTTAGCACTTAAAATCTAAAGTATGGAAGTGCTGTCTTCGGTTCAAAAAAACTATCGGCCTAAGTTTTATGGCGAAGGAGGCAAATTATTTGCCTTGATGGTGGTAAATGTGTTGCTTTCTATTATTACACTTGGCATTTATTACCCTTGGGCTAAGGTTAAATTACACAAATACTATTATGCGCATACTGAGCTCGAAGGCTCACGGTTTGTGTTTCACGGTAAAGGGTTAGAGTATTTTTTAGGCTTTTTAAAGGCTTTATTGTTTGTTTTAATTTTTGTTGGGCCCTATCTCGCTGGAATGATTCTTCAAAACAAGACCTTATTGTTGGGCGGACTGGCCTTATATTTAATAGGTTTTGCCATTTTTATTCCTTTAGCCATTCATGGATCTTTGAAATACAGAACTTCTAGAAGCTCATACAGAGGAATTCATTTTGGATATAGGGGGGATAAAAAAGAGCTTTTTAAAATTTGCATCAAAGGATTTTTAATTACGCTGATTTCTTTTGGGCTTTATTCTATTTGGTTTGTGACGGATTTAAGAACATACATTGTGTCAAAGATCCGCTTTGGAGATGTAAACTTCTCATTTACGGGAAAAGGAACAGATTATTTTATTTTACATCTAAAAGGATACCTGCTAACAATATTTACTTTTGGGATTTATGGGTTTTGGTATGCCAAAGACATTATGAATTTTAAAGTGAATCATACTTATGCGCACCAAGAGCAAAATTCAAGTCAGTTTTCATCTAGCCTACAAGGCTTTGCATTATTAAAATTTGAATTGGTCAATATATTTTTGTTGGTGTTTTCTTTGGGGATTGCCTTGCCTTGGGTAATGGTAAGAAGTTTTCATTTTTATTTTAATCATGTGTCATTAAATGGAGCAGTTGATCTAGACAAGGTAAAGCAGACCGAGGGTGAATACAAAGACGCTACGGGCGAAGATATGTTAGATATGCTAGATATAGACTTAATGTAGTTTTCTTTTATTAAACTAGATGCATTCTTATTCTGCGACCTATTATTTTTCAGATTCTTCTCAGCCGTACCGGGCTAAACTATATCTTGAAAAAAACAGATGGCGTATCCTTGTTGAGGATGCGTCGCTTTCTTTTAGAAAAGAAATATTTTGGCCAGTTGAGCAAATTGTACCTAAAAGCGTAATCAGTGAAAAGAGTATTTTTTGCTTTGGCTCTTTTCCGTTTCAAACCATTGAAGTAGACGGAGCAGATTTCTCAAAAGCACTTTTAGCGTTTTATCCCAAGGCTGATTTGGTCGATCAAAAATTCTCATGGATTTCTTCAGCATCTACTAAATCATTTCTGGCTTTAGCACTGGTCTTTGTGTTGATTGTAGTAGGCGCATATTTATTTCTTTTACCTAAAATGGCCAATTACATTGCAGGAAAAACACCTATAAGTTACGAAGTTAAATTAGGTGAAACGCTTAAAGAAAATTTACTTGATGAGTATACGGTCAGCTCAGATTTTTCAAATGCTTTAAATGACTTTGCCTCAGAAATTGATTTTAAGAGCCAATATAACATACACTTTAACGGCGTAGAGCACTCAACCATCAATGCATTTGCATTACCAGGTGGCGAGATCGTTATTTTTGATGCGATTGTTCAGAAAATGACCCATTATGAACAACTCGCTGCTCTTATGGCGCATGAAGTGGCACATGTAGAAGAGCGTCATTCATTAAAGGGCTTATTTAGAAATATAGCGGGTTATGCCTTTGTATCCTTTCTTGTGGGGGATGTAAATGCAATTTTAAGTGTATTAGCAGAAAATGCTCAGTCGCTACACAATTTGTCATTTTCTAGAAAATTAGAAGAGTCTGCAGATGCCTATGGCTATGAAGTGTTAAATCAAAATCGCATTTCTACTCAAGGATTTATAGATTTATTTAAAATGCTTAAAGAAGAATCAGAGCATACCTTAGACTTGAGTTTTTTAAGTACTCACCCCTTGCCAGATGAGCGTATAGAAAGAGCGCATTCATATACTGAGCAACAAGCTAATTTTAGCCATTCAGAGCATCTAGAAGAAAAATTTTTATATATTCAATCCCTATTGAAAAAGTCTAGTGACTATGAAGCTGATTAAAGGTGCTCAAATTATTAATGAACAATCTATTTTCAAGGGTTCTGTGCTGATCAATGATCAGAAAATTGAAAAAATCATCCCCCCAGAAAAAGAGAATGAATTGGGGCAAATATTTTTAGAAAATACCTTTACAATAGATGCTAATGATAAATATCTTATGCCTGGTGTTATTGATGATCAAGTGCATTTTAGAGAGCCAGGTCTTACGCATAAAGGTAGTATTTATACAGAAAGCAAAGCCGCAGTTGCCGGAGGGATTACTTCGTTTATGGAAATGCCTAATACAAATCCTAAAACCACAACATTTGAGTTGCTTGAAGAAAAATTTGAAATAGCTTCAAGTGAATCTTTTGCGAATTATTCGTTTTATTTTGGTGCAGCCAATGACAATTCTCATCTTATTTCTCAGGTAGATGTGAAGCATACCTGTGGGATAAAAGTATTTATGGGTTCTTCAACTGGCAATATGCTTGTTGATGATCCGAAGGCATTAGAAACGATTTTTAAAGAAGCACAAACTATTGTGGCTATCCATTCAGAAGATGAGACTATTGTGCAAGAGAATCTAAAAATGGCTAAAGAAGAATTTGGTACAGATATTCCTTTTTCAAAACATCCAGAGATTCGCTCTAGAAAAGCGTGTTTGTCGTCCACAAAAAAAGCCATTGATTTAGCAAAAAGAAACAACACGCGTTTGCATGTTTTGCATATTTCAACCAAAGACGAATTGGCTTTATTTAGCAATCAGTTGCCTTTATCTGAAAAACGTATTACTGCAGAAGCATGTGTGCATCATTTGTATTTTACAGACAACGATTATAAAGATAAAAAGCAATTCATAAAATGGAATCCGGCTATTAAAACAGCCGCAGATCGTGAAGCTATTTTTAATGCTGTTTTAGATGGTACTATTGATGTTATAGCAACTGATCATGCTCCACATACTTTAGAAGAGAAAAGTAAGTCTTATTTAGAATGCCCATCAGGAGGGCCTTTGGTGCAACACAGCCTGCTTACGATGCTTGATTTTTATGAAAAAGGAGACATTTCTCTAGAGCGCATTGTGCAGATGATGTGTCATCATCCGGCAGAATTATTTAAAGTACACAAAAGAGGCTACATCAGAGAAGGGTATTTTGCCGACATAGTATTGATTGATCCTCATAAAGTACAGGTTGTAAAACCAGATAATCTTTTGTATAAATGTGGGTGGTCTCCATTTATGCATCATACATTTTTAAATTCGATTTCTCATACATTTGTCAATGGAGCATTGGTGTATGAAAATGGTAAAATATTAAATCGCCCTTCGGTGATGGCTCTTAATTTTGATCGATGAAAAAAATAATATACCTCGTGTTTTTTTTCTCTTGTGCGTCAAATGGACATACGCCTGACTCATCTAAACCAGAAAGATTAATTAGTCAACAAACATTCAATAATTTGCTTTTTGACATGTATATTATAGAAGCAAAATATTACAGAAATAGCATTTCAACATTACACCTAGATTCATTAACAGACCTCCAGGTCAGTTTGTTTGATTCATATAACACAGATTATAAGTCTTTTAAATCTTCTTATGATTATTACCATACGCTCTCTGATGTATCTTCTAAAATGTATCAAGAAATGATAGACAGTCTACTTGTCTTAGAATCAAAACAAAGCATTGAGGAAGAAGAACAGATAGATTCAGAAGCAGGCTTAGTGAGAGACTCAGTACATGCGCACTAGTTCTTAGTCACCGTACAATTTACATTAACGAATGATTCATCTCCGCCAAGCGCTAAGGTGTTTTGTCCGCATTTATACTCAGCTTCTGGTTCTGTAGCATCAGAATAAGTATAGCTCACAGGAGTCTGCTCTACATCATTGATAGACTGCTCACATGTACATGTGTAAGAACCTCTTTCAAGTGTTTTTTTACAGGATAAAAGAGAAGAAGATAAGAGCACAATGGCAAATAAAGTGCGAATCATGTGGTAGAATTTATTTCAAATGTATGAAAAACAGCTAAACTTATTGTTATAATTAGATTGAAATGGCATAAAAAATGCTTAAATTTGCAGGGCTTAAAAATTATAACTACATGAACAATCGATACGAAACTGTTTTCATTTTAACTCCCGTTTTGTCTGAAGTACAGGCAAAGGAAGCAGTAAAAAAGTATAAAAAGCTTATTACTGATTCTAAAGGGAAGGTATTACATGAAGAACACTGGGGGCTAAAAAAATTAGCATATCCCATACAAAAGAAAAATTCTGGGTTTTATCAACTCATTGAATTTGAAGCTGATCCGTCTTTTATTTCTGAATTAGATGTGCAATTCAGAAGAGATGAGATGGTCTTAAGAGATATGACCATCAAAATGGACAAAGATCATATTGCCTTTGCCGAAAATAGACCAGCTAGATCAGGAAAGAAAAACACTCCAAAGAAAGAAAAAGTAAAAGCCTAAGACCATGAGTAGAAATAATATTAGATACCTTGCACCCATTAATATTGAACTTAAGAAAAATAAGTTTTGTTGGTTCAAGAAAAATGGCATTAAGTACATTGATTATAAAGACGCAGATTTTTTAAAGTCATTTATCAATGAACAAGGTAAAATCATGCCAAGAAGAATTACAGGAGTTTCTTTAAAGTACCAAAAGAAATTATCTGCAGCGATTAAAAGATCAAGACATTTGGCTATTTTGCCTTATGTAGGTGACATGCTTAAATAAGTTTAAAATGGAAGTAATATTAAAAAAAGATGTTGAGCATTTAGGCCGCAAAGACGATTTAGTTTCAGTAAAGCCGGGTTATGGAAGAAATTACTTGGTGCCTCAAGGTTTTGCTGTTTTGGTAACCCCGTCTTTGAAAAAGATGCACAATGAAACATTAAAGCAAAGAGCGCATAAAAACGCGAAACTTAAAGAAGAAGCTGAAAGTTTGGTGTCTAAACTTCAGAAGTCTAAGTTAACCATCGGAACTAAGGTGGGTGAAAAAGGAAAAATATTTGGCTCAATCGGTACCATACAAGTTGCTGAAGCTATTGAAAAAGCAGGATTTAGTATTGATAGAAGAGATATTAAAATTAAAGATGAACCTATCAAGCAAATTGGCGTTTATAAAGCCGATGTTAGATTTCACAAAGAGGTTACTGCAACTGTTGAATTTGAGGTCGTTGGAGAGTAATCTGATTTAAAAAATATAAACGATAAGGGCACATTTTTTGTGCCCTTTTTTGTTTACCAAAAATTAAAAGTTATTTTCGTTCAATAAAACTACCAATACGATGATTTTTGATCTAGATATGATAAAAAAGGTATACGAGAGGTATCCTAAAAGAATTGCTGAAGCAAGAGCACTTTTAAATAAACCCCTTACCTTATCTGAAAAAATTCTTTATACGCACTTACACCCTTCTCAATCATTAGAGTCGTTTGAGAGAGGGGGCTCTTATGTTGACTTTGCGCCGGATCGTATTGCCTGTCAAGATGCAACGGCACAAATGGCATTGCTTCAGTTTATGCAAGCAGGTAAAAAGAAGGTGGCAGTTCCTACTACGGTACATTGTGATCACCTCATTCAGGCGCGTGTTGGCGCTGATCAAGATTTACAAGATGCCATGAATAAAAGTAACGAAGTCTTTAATTTTTTGGCTTCAGTTTCTAATAAGTATGGAATTGGTTTCTGGAAGCCAGGTGCAGGAATTATTCATCAGGTTGTGTTGGAGAACTATGCTTTTCCTGGGGGGATGATGATAGGAACCGACTCGCACACAGTGAACGCAGGTGGTCTAGGTATGGTTGCAATTGGTGTAGGTGGTGCAGATGCAGTAGATGTAATGGCTGATATGCCTTGGGAGTTAAAATTTCCTAAACTTATTGGGGTAAAGCTTACCGGAAAATTAAGCGGCTGGACGGCGCCAAAAGACGTCATTTTAAAGGTGGCAGGTATTTTAACAGCGAAAGGCGGAACAGGTGCCATTGTTGAATATTTTGGCGAAGGTGCGCAATCACTTTCTTGTACAGGCAAGGGGACTATTTGTAATATGGGAGCAGAGATTGGCGCTACGACCTCTACATTCGGTTATGATGAATCGATGGCACGCTATTTAAAAGCTACAGGACGTAGTCAAGTGGCTGAACTAGCAGATCAGATTAAAGAGCATTTAACAGGTGATGCAGAAGTATATGCTAATCCTGAGCAGTATTTCGATCAGGTTATTGAAATTAATCTCTCTGAATTACAACCGCATTTAAATGGCCCTTTTTCACCAGATATTGCAACTGAAGCGGGCTCAGATATGACAAAAAAAGCGACCGACAATGGCTGGCCATTAGAGGTTGAGTGGGGGCTGATTGGTTCTTGCACGAATTCTTCTTATGAAGATTTGTCAAGAGCAGCGTCAATTGCAAAACAGGCTATAGAAAAAGGACTTGAAACAAAAGCAGAATTTGGTATTAATCCAGGTTCTGAACAAGTGCGTTATACGGCAGAAAGAGATGGTTTGTTAGGTACTTTTGAGGATTTGGATGCGCGTATTTTTACTAATGCATGTGGCCCTTGCATAGGGCAATGGGCACGATATGAAGATCCAAAAAATGCGCCTAAAAACTCTATTGTCCACTCCTTTAATAGAAATTTTGCAAAACGGGCCGACGGCAACCCCAATACACATGCCTTTGTAGCTTCTCCTGAAATGGTGGCTGCAATTGCTATTTCTGGGCGTTTAGACTTTAACCCTATTACAGATACACTCACCAACAAAAACGGAGAGCAAGTGAAATTAGATGAGCCTACAGGCTTTGAATTGCCTCCAAAGGGTTTTGATGTTGAAGATCCTGGCTTTGTAGCGCCTATTGAAGATGGATCAGGTGTTGAGGTGGTCGTTGATCCTAATTCTGAGCGTATAGAGCTTTTAACCCCCTTTTCAGCCTGGAATGGAGAAAACATTACAGGAGCTAAATTATTAATTAAGGCATTTGGAAAATGTACTACTGATCACATTTCTATGGCTGGCCCTTGGTTGCGTTATAGAGGTCATTTAGATAATATTTCTAACAATACCTTAACAGGTGCAGTAAATGCTTTTAACAAGGAAACAAACAAGGTTAAGAATCAACTAGATGGCACCTATGGAGAAGTACCAGCGGTTCAACGCGCGTATAAAGCAGCGGGGGTTCCTACACTTGTGGTAGGCGATTCAAATTATGGTGAAGGTTCTTCTCGAGAGCATGCGGCCATGCAGCCTAGACATTTAGGTGTTGCTGCTGTGATTGTAAAATCATTTGCACGTATACATGAAACAAACCTTAAAAAACAAGGTGTTTTGGCGCTCACATTTGACAATGAAGCTGATTACGATAAAATAAAAGAAGACGATACCTTTAATTTTACTGATTTAAATCATTTTTCAGCTGGTAAGCCTCTGCAAATTGAACTAGTACATTCGGATGGATCTAACGACTTAATTAAGGTGAATCATACCTATAATGAATCTCAAATAGAATGGTTTAAAGAAGGATCTGCCTTGAACTTGATCAAAAAACAAAACGCATAAGCCTGAAAGGCTTATGCGTTGAATGCTTGGGTTTTTTAACTACATTATAGTTTAATCCACTTTTTAGATAAACTAAAGTCACTCCCGTTTACTTTAATTAGATATGCGCCTGTAGCGGATTGAAAATGTAGATCAAATCTACTGTCTAAATAATCCATAGTGTAGGTGGCTATTTTTTTACCATTAATGTTGTATACATCTATATCCCGCACATGCCTTGGGTTAGTGAGGTTTATTTGCATCCCCCCAAAATCATCATACAAAATAGTAAAAGCATTTTCTGATTGAAGGCCTTGTAACCCAGTTACATCATCAGTGGTTGTGATTTGGCAAGTTTCGCCGTAAGGTTCCCATTGGTTATTTACCATGGCTTTAACACGTATATCATAGGTTGTGTTTGTCATCACACTATTTTGAAGCCAGCTCAGTTGAAAGCCATTATGCGGAATAGATCTTCTGTATTCTTCAAAATAATTTTCAGAAGTGTTGGTTATTTCCCACATGTATTCTGTAGCTCCAACGATTTCATTACAAAACAGGAGCTCATAGGTTGTTACAGTTGTTCCACAAGAAGTGTCGGTCAATTTAGTAAGGTTATTAGATCCTCCAGAACTTGCTGTATCAATGACTGTAAAAGCACGTTTGACACATCCATCGTTATCGGTTACCGTAACACTATAGCTTCCTGGAGATAATCCAGAGATATTTGATGAGTTACTTCCATTTGACCAGCTGTAGGTGTAAGGAGCTGCGCCGTTAGAAGGAGTAGCTGTAGCTGATCCATCGTTAGCGCCTTGTACAGACTCGTGCGTAGAAGAAATGCTCACCGTTAAG
>JAHDCS010000062.1 GCA_020629755.1 Flavobacteriales bacterium
ACGTTTAATGGGCCTGAGTTTACAATTTATCAATACCCTTACCAAATTAATCTTATTGAAGCTGCCGGGTCAGATTCTTTAAACAAGTATATTCATGCTGAGGTATTAGACAATTACGGTAATAGTTTTGACAATTTACAAACGCCTGTTTATTTTGACATTATTGGCGGTGGGAGTATTTCAGAACCAGTTGGCTATGTAAATTTAGGTGTAGCCACCACTAACTGGACGCTCGGATACGGTCCAGTTCAAAGAATTACAGCTAAAGTAAAGAAAGGGAATGGCAACACTGTAACAACGAAAGAATATGTTGCCAATCAATCTTCTAATCCTTCTAATTCTTCTAGTGAAGAACAAGGCTTAATTTGGAATATGGATGGCGCAAATCATGGTGCCTGGAACTTAATTGATCACCAAGGTGAGTTTTTAGCAGGAAACAATGCACTTAAAGACATGGTTAACACTACGCCAATCGGAGATCCAGCAGAAGATTTTGACCTTTCTTGGACTTCTTTAAATGGCACATTGTTTGCAAAATTAAACGGTGTTGATTTAGAAGATTACAACACCTTTTCTCAAGCTAAAAATGCGTATTTAACTCAAGCGTCTAATGCGTCTATTTTAGTGAATAACGTACAAGTACATGATGTATTTGTAGCTAAACTAAGAAATACAGATCAGTACGCGATTATTGAAATTAAAAACATCTTAGAAACTGCTAACGATGATTATGACAATATCGAGTTTACATACAAGCTTTTTATAGATTAGTTTTTTTCATAACTAATTAGGTTTTGCCCTCTAAGGATTTTATTCTTAGAGGGTTTTTTATATGAATTCATTTGAACCCCTAGAATGATTTATTTGAATTTTTCACAACTAGAGCTAAACTTGGCATAGTATTTGTAATTTTAAGTGCAAAGACTGTAATATGAAAACGTTAAAAATCGCCTTCCTTTTTCTTGTATGTTTGTCTTCTTGTTCGCGTTGTTACGAATGTTATACTTTACAAGATTTTAATGGAGATATAGACACCGTCTATCAAGATTTTTGCACTGCAGATGGTACAGAGCTAGAAGATTTTGAGCAAGATGGATATAGCTGCAGCCCTTCTTCTGGTTTTTAAATCAAAAACCCTTTAAAAACTGTAATTTTGTCCTTCTAATTGTTAAAGGACGTGAAGCGCATCTATTTTATAGGTTTATCCATTGTACTGCTTGTTTTTGCCACCCTAAAGATAAAGGGTATGCAGCAAGCCTTATTTTGGGATGAAATTTTATATGGTTGTGCGGTGCAAATGCTATCTGAAAACATACGTTTTTCACCCCTGGCTATTGCCCCTGATTTTTCTAGAGGCCATCCCATTTTTTTTCATTTTTTGTATGCAAAAGTTTACCCAATATTTGGTCTATCACCTATTATAGGGTTAAAACTTACAAACTTAAGCATTGCCCTTGGCTTAATGACTGCAGTCTTTTGGATCACAAGAAAAATAGCTGATGAAAAATGGGCTTTATGCGCCACTCTATTGTTTTCATTACAGGATTTATTTTTTGTTCAAGCTCATTTTATTTTGCCTGAAATCTTACTTTCTCTTTTATGTCTATTAAGCATCTATTGTTTTTTAAAAAGAAAATTCATCGGGCTTTTTATATGTGTGACACTCGCTCTATTCACAAAAGAAAGTGCCTTCACTTTATGGGTCAGTTTAGGCTTTACAAGTCTTTTTTTCCGAGAAGACCTATTTAAAAAACTACTGACTTTATTTTTTAGCGCTCTGTGTATCAGCTTATATTTTATATGGCAAAAAAGTATTTTTGGGTGGATGTTTTTCCCGTACCACACTCAACTGATCAGTTTTGATCTACTAGATGTGTTGGAAAAATCAAAGGTTATTTTCTACGACCTTTTTCTAAGACAAGGTCGTTTTATTTGGATAGGCTTATTCGTATGGCTTTGGATTATAAAAAGAAAATCCATCCAGTTTAAAGAGCCTCTCTTTTTAGCGCTCATATTCATCACTTCTTACTTGCTCTTCTGCTTATTTAATTTTTACACCTCTCGATATTTATTGTCCATTCTGCCCATACTCTTTATTTTGTTTGGATTCTCTTTATCTTCATCCCCCCTAAACCCCAGATACAAACATCTTTTTTGTGCTCTTTCTCTTTGTTTATCGGCAGGGTTTCTGATTCTAGATAAAGGCAACACCGACACCCGCAGAGGATCTCAAGATTTACAACTAATCACAAAACAAATGTCAAGCTATGTTGAATCAAAACTTTCAAACACCTCTATTTGCACGGATTACATCATCGCTCAAACCCTAGAACTGCCCTGCGCAGGTTATATAGATCAGCCACTAAACAATATTCAATTTACAGGACTTTCATCCCCCCATAAATACGCCATTACAAGTTCATATAATAGGAGCCTACACTTGTCTATACATGACAATAAGAATTATAAACTCCTGAAAAAATTTCAGAAAAACAGGGCTCATATTAATCTCTACAGAAGAATCCCCTAAAATTGCTGCCATTGTGACATTTTACTACCTTTGGCATGCAATTTGAAAAAGAAACATTAAAACAATTATCATGAGTGCTGGAAAAATAAATGTACAAGCCGAAAATATATTTCCGATCATTAAGAAATTCTTATACTCGGATCAAGAGATTTTCTTAAGAGAGTTGGTCTCTAATGCTGTAGATGCCTGTCAAAAACTTAAAACCTTAGGTGTTTTAGGTGAAGCAGAAGCAGATGAAAACAGCCTTTTAGTTGATCTTAAAGTAGACAAAAAGAAAAAAACCATTACTATTTCAGACAATGGTATTGGCATGAATGCCGAAGAGGTAGAAAAATACATTGCGCAAATTGCTTTTTCTGGCGCAGAAGAGTTTGTTCAAAAATATAAAGACCAGGCCCAAGGCATCATTGGGCATTTTGGCCTTGGATTTTACTCTGCTTTTATGGTCGCAGACAAAGTAGAGGTTATTTCTTTAAGCCACAAAGGAGGCGATGCTGCCCATTGGATTTGTGAGGGCAATCCAGAATACACCTTAAAAAAAGGAAAAAGAGATCAAAGAGGTACTGACATTATTTTACATATTTCAGACGAGGCGAAAGATTATTTAGAAGAGTACAAAATCAGAGAACTTCTCAATAAATATGCAAAATTTTTACCCGTTGCTATCAAATTCGGAACTAAAGAAATTGAAGTAGATGATCCAAAGGGTAAAAAAGACAAAGAGGGTAAGGTTAAGCAGATTAAAAAAACGGTAGATGACATCATCAACAATCCTACGCCTGCTTGGACAAAAAAACCATCTGATTTAAAAGACGAAAATTACAAGTCGTTTTACAGGGAGCTCTACCCTATGACCTTTGAAGATCCGCTTTTTCATATTCATTTAAATGTAGACTATCCTTTTAATTTAACTGGCGTTTTATACTTTCCGAAGCTAAAAGGAAAGATCGATATGCAACGCAATAAAATACAGCTCTACTGCAATCAAGTCTTTGTGACTGATTCTGTAGAAGGAATTGTACCTGAGTTTTTAACCCTACTACATGGTGTGATTGACTCTCCAGATATTCCGTTGAATGTATCGAGATCTTATTTACAAAGCGACCAGAATGTGAAGAAAATCTCGGCCCATATCACTAAAAAGGTGGCCTCTAAGCTTGAAGAACTTTTTAAAAAAGACCGTAAAGCGTTTGAAGAAAAATGGGACGATATTCAGGTATTTATAGAATATGGAATGCTCACGGATGAAAAATTCTACGACAAATGTGCTTCTTTTTACCTTTTTAAAGCCGAAGACGGCAAGTACTATACCTCTGAAGAATACAAAGAAAAAATAAAAGCCTCGCAAACCAATAAAGACGGTAATATCGTGTTCTTATATTCGAATGATTTCACCTTACAACACGGATTAATTGATGCGGCAAAAAAGAGAGATTACTCAGTGGTCTTATTTGACACTCCTACGGCGTCTCACTTTATCGGAAAACTTGAGCAAAAACTTGAAAAAACTAAGTTTACAAGAATTGATGGCGACACCTTAGATAAGCTTATTGAGAAAGAAGAGGCTATTCCGTCTAAGCTTTCTGAAGACGACAAAAAGACTTTGCAACCCATTATCGAAGAGGTCATTGATAAAGAAAAATTTACCGTTCAGTTTCAATCTTTAAGTGAAAAAGAACGCCCTGCTGTGGTGGTTATGCCTGAATTTATGCGCCGAATGAAAGAAATGAGCGCCGTTGGCGGCGGCGGCATGATGGGTATGGGCAACATGCCTGAAAGCTATAATTTGGTGGTGAATGAAAACCATCCAATCATTGGGAAAATGCTCTCAGAAAAAGACACTGAGAAAAAAAATAGCATTGCGAAACAAGTTGCGGATTTAGCACTCTTGTCTCAAAACCTATTGCAAGGCGAAGCCTTGACTAGCTTTATTGATCGCTCTTTAGAGTTAATCGATTAAGTTAGAGATATCTCTGATTTACCCCCCAAGCCTTCGGCTTGGGGGGTTTTTTGGCTTTCGTTTTATCGCTACCTTTGCGGCAGATGAACAACTGCAAGTATATATTTGTGACCGGTGGGGTGACCTCTTCTTTAGGAAAAGGCATTATTGCGGCCTCTTTGGGTAAACTTTTAAAAGCCAGAGGCTTTCATGTAACCATTCAAAAATTTGATCCTTATATCAATATTGATCCCGGAACGCTTAATCCTTACGAACATGGCGAATGTTATGTCACGAATGATGGCGCAGAAACAGATTTAGATTTAGGGCATTACGAGCGTTTTTTATCGACCCCCACCTCTCAAGCCAACAACGTCACCACAGGGCGGATTTATCAAAATGTTATCCATAAAGAACGCAAGGGCGATTATTTAGGCAAGACCGTGCAAGTGATCCCTCATATTACTGATGAAATCAAACGAAACATCAAGCTATTAGGCAGCACTGGCGAATTTGATGTCGTGATTACTGAAATTGGAGGCACGGTTGGCGATATTGAATCCTTACCTTTTATTGAAGCGATCAGACAACTCAGGTGGGAATTAGGAGGCGATGCCTTATCTCTTCATTTAACCCTTATCCCTTATTTAGCAGCTAGTGGTGAGCTTAAAACCAAGCCTACACAGAACTCCGTTAAACAGCTTTCTCAATACGGTGTTAGGCCAGACATTCTAGTGTGTCGAACCGAACATGCCTTACCTAAAGAAGTCAAAGAAAAAATCGCCAAATTTTGCAATGTAGATTTAGAAGCTGTGATTGAGGCTAGAGATGCGCAAACCATTTATGAAGTGCCTTTGCTTATGGAAGCAGAGTATTTAGATCGCGTGGCCTTAAAAAAATTAAATCTACCGCTTTCTAACCAACCAGACCTTTCTGACTGGAAACAATTTTTATACCGCTTAGAAAACCCAGAAAAAAAAGTCACCATTGGCCTGATTGGCAAGTATGTCGAATTAAAAGATTCTTACAAATCCATTTCTGAGGCTTTGATACATGCCAGCGCCGTCTTGCAAACAGAAGTTGAAATACGATGGATTCATTCTGAGCAAATAGCCCCTGAAAATGCAGAAGTATTGTTGCATGATTTAGGCGGAATATTGGTTGCTCCAGGTTTTGGATCGAGGGGTATTGAAGGCAAACTGGCGGCCATCAAATATGTGAGAGAACATCAGATCCCGTTTTTAGGGATTTGTCTAGGCATGCAATGTGCTGTTATTGAGTTTGCACGAAATGTTTTGGGTTGGCAAGATGCCAATTCATTAGAGATGAATGCCAATTCGAAGCACGATGTGATCACCATTATGGAGCACCAAAAAGAGATCAAAAATTACGGAGGCACCATGCGTTTAGGGGCTTATGACTGCGAGATAAAACCCAATAGCATTGCGGCTAAAGTCTATGGACAAAAACAAATTAAAGAACGTCACCGCCATAGATATGAATTAAACAATGCATTTAAGAAAGATTTAGAAAAAAAAGGCTTAATGATTACGGGCATTTATCCGGATGAAAATTTAGCAGAAATTGTTGAATTAAAAGACCACCCTTGGTTTGTAGGAGTGCAATTTCATCCTGAATACAAAAGCACTGTGACGCAGCCTCATCCCTTATTTACAGGTTTTGTAGAGGCCGCCAGTAAAATTCGCTCTTAGTTTCTTACCTTTGCACTCTTAATTGAATCATGGATAAAAATCAAACGGTTGGATTTATACTTATGGCACTTGTTTTTATGGGCTATATGTATATAAATAGGCCTAGCGAAGAAGACTATAAAACATACCAGGCCAAACAAGATTCAATTGCACAAACTAAGATAAAAGATCAAGCGTCCGATGCACCAAGCCTATCGGATACAGGGATTAAAAAAGCAGATTTAACCGAAACTGACTCACTGAATTTAGATTCTCCCTCCGTGACTCTTGCGCCACCAAACTTAGGGCCTTTTGCCTCGAGTTTAAGTAATACAGAGAAAGAGCATAGTTTAGAAAATTCAAAAATTAAAATTACCTTTTCTAGCTTAGGGGCTAAACCTATTTCTGCTGTTTTAAAAGAACATAAAACATACGACAAAACGCCCTTAGATCTAATTCACAAAGACTCTTCGATTTATAATTTCAGCTTTTATGCCACCCAAAATGCTTCAGAACCTCTTCAGACTAAGACCTTAAACTTTAAACTTCAAGATCAAGCGTCTAATGTATTGCGTTACGCCTTAGAAGGAGCTTCTGGCGAGCGTTTTATAATAGAGTACCACCTAGATGAAAACACCCATGAACTACAATGTAAAATTTCTGCCCAAAACATGGGCGATATCTTACGCACCAATGCAGGCATGTTTGGTTTTACCTTTGGCATGCATGGCCTAAGCCATGAGAAAAGTCTTGAAAATGAACGTTATGCCTCTACCCTATATTATAAGTACTTAAACGACAAACCTGATTATATCTCTGAGCGCAGTTACGAAAAAGAAAACTTAATTGCCCCTCTTAAATGGATATCGTTGAAACAACAGTTTTTCTCTATTGCCTTAATTGCTGAAACCGCCTTTGACCACAATAGTGGTTGGTTTGAAACCATAGAACCTAATGCCTCTGACAGTACCCTAAATGTCGGAATGTACACCCATAGCTCTATTCCTTTCTTAAAATCAAGTGCGCATGAAACTTTTAATTTCAGTCTATATTTAGGCCCCAACCATTACCAAACGCTCAAAGCGTATGACTTAGGGCTTGAAAAACAAATTGATTTAGGCTGGGGTATATTTGGATGGGTCAACAAATGGTTAGTGATTCCGACCTTTAATTTTTTAAACAAGTACATTTCTAACTATGGCATTATTATTTTATTACTCACACTATTTATTAAATCAATACTGATTTTTGTGACCTATAAAACCTATTTGTCAAGCGCTAAAATGAAGGTCATTAAACCAGAAATCGATGCTTTGAATAAAAAATACGAGGGTAAAGACCCGCTTGAAAAACAGCAAGCACAAATGGCTTTATACAGAAAAACAGGTGTGAGTCCTTTGGCGGGATGCGTACCTGCCCTGGTACAAATGCCTATTTTATTTGCTATGTTTAAGTTTTTTCCGTCTTTAATAGAACTTAGACAAAAGTCTTTTTTATGGGCCGAAGATTTATCTACTTACGACTCTATTTTTGATTTGCCTTTTGATATACCCTTTTATGGTGCACACGTAAGTTTGTTTACACTTCTTATGGCTATCTCTATTTTCTTCTATTCAAGATATAATGCTTCAGCGAACATGGCTTCAGGTCCTCAGGCTCAACAAATGAAACTGATGATGAACATTATGCCTGTTATGATGCTCTTTTTCTTTAATGGATACGCAGCCGCTTTAAGTTTTTATTATTTTCTTTCGAATGTCATTTCTTTGATTCAGCAATTCTTTATTAAAAAATTCTTTATCGACGAGCAAAAAATACGTGCTCAAGTCGAAGAAAACATGAAGAAAAACAAAACGAAGAAAAAGTCAAATTTTCAAAAGCGAATGGAAGAACTAGCCAAACAAAAGGGCTACAAAAAGTAATGAATATTTGTATATTTGAGCATTAATTTTAAAACATGGCTGAAACAAAAGTTAAAGAAGTAAAAAAAGCAGTGCGAGAGCAAGCCGAGAAAATCGAAGATAAAGCGGTTGAAATCACGCATACAGCCGATGATTTTTATTCTAAAAATAAAAATCCCATCAATATCGCTTTAACTGGTATTGCTGTTTTAGTGGGGGGATATTTTTTATACCAAAATTTTTACAAGAAGCCTCTTTTAAAAACTTCTCTAGAAGAATCTTGGCAGGCACAAACCTATTTTGAAATGGACTCTTTTGCCCTAGCCTTAAACGGAAAAGGCGACGATTTAGGATTTATTGATATCATCGATGAGTACGGATCTACACCCGTGGGCAATATGGCATATTATTATGCTGGCATATCCGCTTTACAATTAGGCCAATTTGAAGACGCGATAGGCTATTTAAATGATTTCTCAACGACTGATGTTAATCTAAAACCCATTGCCATAGGCGCTAAAGGCGATGCCTATTCTGAATTAAATGATATAGATAATGCAATAGAAGCCTACAAAGATGCAGCTGATATTAACAATGCCTTTACGGCCCCAATTTATCTGATGAAACTAGCTGGCATTGCAGAACAAAATGGCAAATACGATATGGCCATTGAGGCTTACAAAACCATTGAGAACCAATACGGAGAGTCTGAAGAAGCCAGAAGCGTTCAGAAATACTTGGTAAGAGCAGAAAGCTTAGCCAAAAAATAATTTAAACAAGGGGGGATGGCGACCCAAGACTTATCAAAAAATTCTTTGCTGTATCAAAATATACGTTTTGAAAACAAAGCCTTTGCCGTAGTCACAGCACACTGGAACAAAGACATTACGCATAGTCTTAAAAAAGGATGTATTGACACCTTAAAAGAATTTGGGGTCAGTAATATCTTTTCGTATTATGTGCCAGGCGCTTTTGAATTAGCACTAGGCGCCCAATTGGCGATTGAAAAAAGGCAAGTAGATGCTGTGATCTGTTTGGGTTGTGTCATTAAAGGCGAAACCAAACACTTTGACTTTGTCTGTGAATCTGCAGCAAATGGCATTAAAGATGTTGGCTTAAAATACAATCGCCCTGTTATATTTGGAGTATTAACTGATAATAACAAACAACAATCTATAGACAGAAGTGGTGGTAAATTAGGCAACAAAGGTGTGGAGGCCGCTTACACAGCTTTAAATATGCTTGCATTAAAAGAAAATTTTAAATGAAAAATGCCTTTGCCCGTTTTATCTATAAACTCCTTGGGTGGAAAACTAAATATGACCTTCCAAAAGAGTTAAAAAAATATGTGGTTGTTGGTGCACCACACACCAGCAATTGGGATGGAATTTTTTCTCCATTGGGCGTATGGGCCATGGACTTAGAATTTCGTTTTTTTGTTAAAAAAGAATTGTTTAGATTTCCGTTCGGAGGGATTATCCGCTGGGCAGGCGGGCTGCCTGTTGATCGCAAAAAAAAAGAAGACCTAACCACACAAGTTGCCAATTATTTTAAAAATTCAGATTCACTTATTATTGGCATTACGCCTGAAGGAACGCGAAGTCCAAATCCAAAATGGAAAAAAGGCTTCTATTATATTGCGCAAAAAGCCAACGTACCTATCGCCTTTGGATACTTAGATTACAAACAAAAAATATGCGGTATCGGCCCATTGTTTGAACCAAGTGGTGACATTGAAAAAGATATGCTCCGCCTGAAAAAACACTTCACTCAATATACGCCTAAACACCCAGAAAAATTTAAAATATGAACCCACTCCTTTCTTGTTTTTTGATGCTTATCGCAAGTTATGCATCCTCCCAGAAAGAAATTGAATCAAAAATCTCTGAGGTTACTGTTTTTACTAGAAATGCTCAAATTACTCGCGTGGTGAATTTCATACCTCAGATAGGCGATCAAGAATTGGTTTTAACAGGCCTGTCTACCAGTATTAATCCTTCAAGCGTTCAGGTGCAAACCTCTAACCCCGCATGTGGTCTTATGTCTGTTAAATATGAAAATAACTACCTTAAAACGCAGTCCGAACATCCAAAAGTAAAAGAGGTTAAAGCAAAAAAAGAAAATGCGCAAGATGAGTTAAATCTTATCAACGACAAAATTACCACCTATAAAGGCATGCTTGAGATTTATGATGCAAACAAAAACATGAGTGAATCAGACAGAGGCTTCACCCCTACTGAATTAACTGCTTTAAGTATGGCCTATGAAAAAAACTATCCAGGTATCCTCGCTAAAAAACGCAAATTAGAAAAAGAAAAAAAGGAGCTTACCGAAAAAATTAACCAGCTTAACAAGCAATTAAGAGAATTGAATAACATTTACAAAAAACCCTCTGGCAATATTGTCATGAAGGTCACAAGTTCTACACAAAAACCAGTCACGTTTTATATAAAATATGTAGTCAGAAATGCATCATGGAGCCCCATTTATGACATTCGTGCCCAAGCCATTAATAAACCCCTTACCATTAAACATAAAGCGAGCATTAGACAAAACACCGGAGTAGATTGGCACAATGTAGCCCTTACCATTTCTACTGGCAATCCATCCGAAAATCAGAATGTACCAAGCTTTTCGCCCATGTATGTAAATTTTGTGACCAATAGATATGATAATATCTCCTCAAGAGGCTCTTCAAATAAATCCTATGAAAAAAAGGTATTGTATATGGATGCTAACGCAGATGCTGATGATGATGAGGTTATGTATGAAGCTGAACCTATGCCTGCTAATAGCAATGCCTTTAGCTATGGTGCTACAGTAGATCATCAACAAACAGCCACAGAATTTGATATTGAAAAAAAACAAAGTATTTTAAGCGATCGAAAAGAACACTTTATTGCTCTGACCAAAGAAACCCTTTCTGCAGAATATGTATATCAAGCTTTTCCGCGCGTGTGTAAATCTGCCTATTTAACAGCTAAAATAACCGAATGGGGCAATTTAAACCTTAGTTCAGGAAACGCCAATATCTTTTTTGAAGAGCAATTTGTAGGCACTTCTTATATCAATACACAAAGTACTGAGGATACACTAACACTTTCATTAGGCAAAGACAAAGGAATTAACATTCAAAGAAAACCGATTAAAGATTTAACGTCTACCAAAGTGATTGGACAAAATAAGACAGAGAAAATAGGCTATGAGCTGATGATTAAAAATAATAAACCCAGCGAAGTGAGCCTAGAGGTCAATGATCAGATTCCGGTGACTAAAAATAATCAAATCGAGGTTGAAATGCTTGAAAATAGCAAAGCTCAGTACACATCAGAATCCGGAAAGCTTTCCTGGAATATCTCTTTAAAACCCGGAAAATCTACATCAAAAACCTTTAGTTACCAGGTAAAGTATCCTAAAAAACAACGCGTTAGCGGATCTAAATAGACATATTTAGAGTTTCTCTCTTTGAAGTTACCCCGTTTTTCATTAGAAAACCTTTCATAAACCTCATTATCATTGAATTTTAGAGATTTCATAAGTGAAAAAGCAA
>JAHDCS010000063.1 GCA_020629755.1 Flavobacteriales bacterium
TAGAGTGTCACCTTGACAGGGTGGAAGTCACTGGTTCGAATCCAGTATTGCCCACTTTTTATAACCCTGAGGAGTCTTCATAATGAAATAAATAAGCCTTTTTGTTACTGTGATGCAAGCACCAGCTCTTGCTGGCTTATATATCCAGAAAAAAGAAAACTTTGACTAGAACAAAGGTCTTTTGTTGAAAATAATTTAAGTGTATCTTCTGTAAATTTTAAGATCTTATAATCGTATACAATTGGTGTGTTATATTGACTCACTCCGTCTAGATGAAGACTGTCTTCTTCAGAATTTAGAGTATAGTCTATTTCATGAGTGTATAGATTTGCCGGGTCTGAGTTGTTTATGACTAGACGGCCGCTGTTCATAAAGTTATAAGTGAGTGTATTTGGTTGCGGGTTGTAAGTATCTGGGCCAGAAAGAACATCATTTGTAATGCAGTCTAGAATAGTTGTTTTAGTACTAACAACAGACCATGAGTGATCTGTTAACAAATTATAATAACTGATTAGATTTTCGTCATTGTTGTCTTGTTCTTCTCCTTCTTGACTAATCGAGTATTCACAACAATTAATACATTCTGATTCAGCAGTTAAGTCGTAGTTTAAGGCATCAACATTTTTGCATCCTTCTCTAGACTTCACACATCCCCCTAAAAAAAAGCAATCCATAACATGCATAATGTAAGGTGTTTATATTTTACTATCATAATAGGATTCATTTATTGGTTAATGTATAGGAAATCACGCGTTATAATGTGTGGGCGACTTTGTTGATCACAGTTGTCTGTTGTTAGAAAGAGTTCAAGAGAATCATTGTTTAGCGTTATTATCTCGCACAATCGTTCTGTAGTAATTGTTTGGCCCAAAGCCTCTACTGTAATACTTGTGAATAGAGTATTTTGACTTTCATCGTAGATATATACACCAGTATCTTCTGTCGTTGACGAAGGGCCTATAGTAGTGGTGGTATATGTGCCATTATTTAAAAAGACAAGCTGATTAGAATTTAAATCATCTGGAATATGATTTAATGAACTTTCAACAGAGTTATCTTGGCAAGATAAGGTTTTATTTTTTACATAGGCTAAATACCATGTTTTACCTATTAGTGGTGAAGTTGATGATGGATTGTCATTTGGGTTTCCGTCATTTGGATTGACATTCCCTGTATCATCAATTTGATTAGGATCGCCATCAATTACATAAATACAACAAAATTCACAGTCTTTGTTGGCGTCTGAGTCAAAATTTGATGCTGTAGGGTCTGTACAACCTTCTATTTTCTTGCAACTGAATAAACTAGTTAGCAGTATTGAAAAAAGGGTAAAAGTTAAGATCCTCATATAGTAGAGTTTAATCTTCATCCTCTTTGTACTACCTAACAATAAAAAAGGTTACCTATTCTATCACAAATTTTTTACGAATCCAACTATTTTTTTTAGTTTCAATTTCTAATATGTAGAGCCCTGATGCGATTTTTTCAATACAAATAGGCCTGTTGTGTATTGGCGAAGAGGTAACCAATTGCCCATCCGTAGAATATATTGAATACCGTATAAAATCACTTTTTTTATCAGAGATAAGATCAAGCGTTGTGTGAGCTGGATTTGGAAATAATTTAATGTCTGTCGCTTTTAATTGAGTACTGCTTAAAACTTCACATCCTATATTATTGGTGTCTAAAACACCTGTAGCCATTAGGTTGTCTTGAGTATGTAGGTTGTTCCTTCCAGCAATAGAGCTGTTTAAGCAGGCGTGCATACGGTCTTTTTGTCCGTGTGTAAACATTTTATTGCAATAAGAATACTCCATCATGTTTTGTACATTATCTCTTGTTGAATCACAGGTGGTGCCATTTAGGTTGCAAGACGTCCAGCCTATTGTTGGTGGGGTGTCTGCTACATAATCATCAATAGCACAATCTTTATTAGGATCGGCGCAGGGTAAAAAATAAAATCCAGGCACGTTATTACCTCCCCATATATGATGAAGGTTTAAATAATGACCAACTTCATGAGCAAGTACGACTGAACGAGTTGGGTTAGAGGTTCCGATCCTCCCTAAATAATTATGAGCCATTACAATGCCGTCTAAGCTAGATAACGTATCGGCATCTGATGGCCATACGGCATGTCCTGCTAATCCGGCGGCATTGCGAACCACATAAACATTTAAGTACATGTTGGTGGGCCACTGAATTAAGTCTTTCACCTGATGATCGCCTACAGTAGTGAGTGGTGATTCAATTCTATTAATGCCATTTGTACAAAACCCATCCGGATCTGTGCGGGCAATTCTAAATTCAATTTCGCAATTGGCATGAATGGCTTTAAAATCAGGGTGGATGACACCTGTGTCGGCAGACTGTTTATTTAAACGTTCATTTAAAACTTCTATAGAGTTTAAGATTTGACTATCGTCAATATTTTCTATTCCATTATTATGTATCACATGAAATACAACAGGAATAACATAGTGGCTGCTTTTTTTGGAGGGATGCTCTATAAAATTGCTCGTAAATGTTTCTAAAACAAGTTCGCGTTTTTCAACAGCTGCTTTCAGCTCAGGGTTCTGCCAAATAAAGTCTGCTCTAAACTCATCGGCGCCACATAATTGAAGATTCTGAGATAAAATTGAAAGACTGCAAAAAAGAGCTAAGACTATAAGAGAGGATGTTTTCATGTATACAAAGGTAAAAGAGATCAAGTAAATACTGCTTCATAAACAAAAAACCCGTCAAAAAACTGGTTTTCAACGGGTTAATGATTCTACTTTGAGGTCACGGACGGACGTTTTTTAGTTTAATCTTAATAAATTTAAATTTACCCAAATTAAATATAAACTTTTGATTAACAACTTTTTAATGATAAAATAGAATAAAGTTAGAATCATATAAATTAAGAAAATGTTGCCACACTTGTTGCCACACCTTAAATTTGTAGCATGGCTACACTATCATACTACACACGTCC
This sequence comes from Flavobacteriales bacterium, assembly GCA_020629755.1. Classification (GTDB taxonomy): domain Bacteria; phylum Bacteroidota; class Bacteroidia; order Flavobacteriales_G; family JALEGO01; genus JAHDHZ01. The sequence goes on from JAHDCS010000063.1 coordinate 2,978, forward strand.
ATCAAAAGCAGATAAATCTGCATTAATCTACCTTCTATTCAATTACGGAAGAGGCAACAGATTTAGAAAATCAACAGGTATTCAGCTTAGCGATGTTGAACATTGGAATGAAAAAGATCAAAAAGTGCGTTCTACAACTAAAGAACCAATGCATGCCAGACATAATACTTTCCTCAGGAACCTAAAAAATGTGTTATTAGAAGAATATGAAAAGTGTCAATTAAGAAATGAAGCATTCAGTAATAAGGATGCTGAAAGAGTCCTGCTAGAATTTAACAACACCTCACTCAGAGAACCAAAAAAAGCAAAACAACTCAGCCTAAACGAATACATTGATAAATATATTCAATACCTACCAAGCAAACGAACTAAAAAAGGATCACTCCTCAAGGCAGGAACCATTAAATCGCATTTAAATGCCTTAACCTTTTTCAAGAATTATCAGGAAATTCATGGAATAATACTTTTCAAAGAAATTAATGAGCAGCTGTATCATGAGGTTGTTAGCCATGCTGAAAAAAATGAGCTGAGCAAAAACTACATTGGAAAATTGATTGCACGCTTTAAAGAGTTTTTAAATTGGCTGAAAGAGAGCAAAGAAGTAAAACTACCAAACTACAAAGCAGACAAATGGATCGTCTTAAAAGAAGATGCAGACACCATTTACCTAACTACCAATGAGCTTGACAAAATAGAAGAAGTAAATCTAAACGGTTACAATCCTTACTACAAGAGAGTGCGAGATTTATTTATAATTGGAGCATACTCTGGACTTAGAGTTTCTGACTATAATAAACTAACATATAAACACATCTTTATACACGAAGGAACAAAATATTTTAGAGTTTGGTCACAGAAAACGGAAGAAGAAGTAATCATACCTGTACATCATAAAGTAGAAGCTATCTTAAAACGAAATGGAGGCTTACCCGAATCTGTTCCAGACCAGAAAATCAATGAAATCATGAAAGAAATTGGGGAATTGGCAGGAATAGATAACAAAGTCATCATCAGAAAAACAATTGGAGGAAAGCTTACAACCAAACAACAACCAAAATACGAATTGATTCAAAATCATACAGGCAGAAGGTCATTTTGTACAAACGCTTATTTGAGTGGTTTAGATACCTTAGCCATCATGTCCGTTTCTGGACATAGGACTGAAAAAATGTTCATGAAATATATTAAGGTAACAAAACAGCAATATGCTAAGCGTATTGCTCAGCATCCCTTTTTTCAAAAACCACAAACAAAACTAAGATAACAGCATTTGATGGAGGTTGTCATAGCAAATTTGCTCTACTTTCTCCAACTTCTTCATTATACTCAAATACCTTCTTTTTGGCTTTCCAGCGTAGGTTTTCTTAAAATTCTTGCTATATAACTGCTCGTAAAGGTCATCTGTTCTAAAAAATACACCAAAAGAGTTATCCAATGCCCTGTAAGCCTTACTTTGAGTTTGACAGTCATACATTGCCCCCTCACAATTACTTCTATGCATGAAATAACCTCCATTAAAATACAGCTTACGACACAATTTATGCGTATATGGACATTGAAAAAGGAAATAATGCCCTTTACCTAGATTAGAAGCTACTTTAACAAGCTCTATCCTTTGCTCTATTGGCTTACCTTGCAATGTATAAGAAAGAAATACAATACCTGAATCTTCAAACATTTTAACTGCAATAGAAATACGACTATGAACATCACCATTAGTACTCCAAGAAACAACCCCAGACTTGTCTTGATTTGGCGTTAAATACTTCCACTCTTTAAGCTTAGTAGTGGAGAGCTGTTTTGTACTATCTAGAAGCATGGGGAACGATGGGTAAGCTGTCATAATTTTTTTTCTGAGATTGAAACCTAAATTCTTAGGGAACTTTTACTATAAGATACAATATTTCAGCTGATTAACCTTTCTTAACAAGCCTCATTTTGAAACCTTCGCATCTAATTTGTATCTTTAAGATAAATGTTTAAGTCATTTGCACATAGATTTTTACTGTTAAGCCTTTCATTATTGATGCTTACAGCTGGAAGTGGTCTTTTAATAACTAAACACTTTTGTGGGGGAAACCTCAAATCAATTAGCTTACTTCCCGCTAAAAAATCTTGTTGTGGTTCTACTGAAGAATCTCCATGTTGTAATAATACCACTGAACTTATTAAAGCTGATGTTGATTTGCAGATTACTCAATCAACAAATATTGACTTTAGTTCAACTGCGCTTTTTACAACGCAGCACTTTACAAAGTATATTCAAACTAAACATTCCTTAGCGAGTATATTTGTTTATTTACCTCAAAAAATCCCTCCTTTGCTGGGTAAGGATATTTGCATCCTTATACAGCGCTTTCTTCTTTAAGTCTATTTGAACTATACATATTCCTACTCATCGGGTCATGAGCTAGGATTTTTATGTTTTATTTCAAAATAGCATTCAATGAAAAATATTTTATTGCTGTTTGTTACACTAAATTTAATCGTAGTAAACACGCAGGCTCAAGGGCCACCAATTACAGCCGACAAGCCCATCATGCTTGGGGCGAAACGAGTGATCATTAAATCACTCACAGAAATTAGAACTACGGATCAGGGAACTTTTATAAAGGCTCCTTTAATGGTTCACTATCTACCGACTTCAAATTTGTTGTTTTCGGCTCATATTCCTTATGTGAATATTGCATTCAATGAAAGTTTGTTGGAGGCTCCAAAGAACTTTTCAGGTCTTGGAGATGTAGAGCTGCTTGGTAAATACCAGTTTTATCAAAAAGATGCTACTGGTAAAACGTTTAGAATGGTTGCCAAAACCTTACAAACTTTACCAACAGGGAAAGACTATAATTTAGATGGTATTTTAACAGGTACGTACCAAAGCTATATTGGTACAGTAGCAGGTTATGAAAGCATTAAGTATGGCATATCTAATGAACTAGGTCTGAACATGAGTAAAGAGGCTTCTCTTAGAGAATTTAGGCACAAGCTAGGCTTTGGATTACCTCTATTAAAACCTAGCTATCCCGTAAAGCAAGTAAACCTGTATTTTGAATATCAGAATAGCTGGTTTTACGATCAGGGAAGTTATCGTTTACTCTATGCACAGGGGATACAATACGCCATAAAACGATTAACCCTAGAGACTGCTATTCAGTTTCCACTCATTCAAAACAATAGTCCACAAAACCTTGAAAGAAGCGTGTTTATAGGAACACGTTATATTTTTTAAAAAAAATTTTAACAATGAAAACAATAATCAATACAATAATGATGCTAAGCCTCATGCTTATCTCAAATTTAGGATTTAGTCAAAATAACACTAAAACAATGGATGCCTTTACCGTTCAGGTAGATGGGCTCGGCTGCCCCTTTTGTGCCTATGGATTAGAAAAGAAATTCAAGGAGTTAAGTGGCATGAAAAAGCCAAATATTGACATGGAAACGGGAATTTTCACCTTTGAATTCCCTAGTTTGGAAAAGCTCAGTATTCAAGCAGTGCAAGAGCAAGTTGAAAAAGCAGGATATACACCCATACAAGTAGAAATCACAAGAAGTAGTGGTGAAGTAGAACGATCAGAGAAACAAGAAGCGCAGCAACATAACTTAAAAGGAGAAATGCAACAAATTTCTTTTAAGGTAGAAGGGAATTGCGGCATGTGTAAAGCTCGTATAGAAAAAGCAGCAAATACTGTAAATGGAGTTTATAATGCACATTGGGATGAGAACACTAAACTGCTTAAAGTGCAAGTGACTAAAAACACTTCTACCCAAAAGGAGATAGAGTATGCGGTCACTAAAGTTGGTCATAACACAGAAAACAGCACATCATCTGATACCGTGTATGAAAGCTTACCTCCATGTTGCAAGTACAGAAAATAAATTTAACCAAAGGGGTGCTCTATTAGCGAGCGCCCCTATTAATCAATCAATATGAAAACAATGATTTATATAAGCATCATTCTTATGATGACTTCATGCCACTCTTACAAACCTTGGAGTTTAAGAACACAAGTTTCTCTTAAAGGAATAAGCCCCATTGGAATTACCCAACTTAATGATCATTTATGGATCTCAGATGGGGATCACAATAGAATGGTAAAAGCAACACTAAATGGACAAATCTTAGATACGATTTACGGCTTTGACAGACCCATGCATATCGCTAGTTACGATGGCAAGCTATATGTGCCAAATTACGGGTCAGATAATATAGTGATCCTTGAAAAAGGATTAGTGACAGATACGCTTCATCTAAATGATAGCCTTGATGCTCCATCTGGCATAAGTATTTTAGGAGATGAAATTGCGATTGCTGATTTCTACAACCATAGGATTCTTTTTTTTAATGGAATAAAATGGCTACCCATTGGTAGAGAAGGGCATGAGAAAGGGGAATTGTATTACCCAACAGATGTTCAACTTTTCAAAGACAAAATCTATGTTGCCGATGCCTACAACAATAGAATACAAATCTTTAATAAGAATGGGCAGAGTATTCAAACCATTGGTGAAGATGATAACATGAATGCTTCTACAGGCATCTTTATTGCCAATGAAAATGAGCTTTATGTCACGGATTTTGAACACAATAAGGTCAAAGTGTACAATGGAGAAGGGAAGCTAATACAAAGGCTGCAACTAAGCCTTGAAAAACCTATAGATTTAATCAAAACAGCTAAGGGCTTAATGGTGATTAATTACAAAGGGAAAACACTTAATATTTACAAACAATAATCAAATGGATAGTATAACCCAAGGTTTATTAGGAGCAGTAACCTTTGCTGTAATCAAAGAAAAAGACATAGGTAAAAAGGCCTTGCTAATTGGTGCTTTTGCAGGCACTATCCCGGACTTAGATGTTTTGCTAGCTTCACTTTTTAATGATATAGCATTTTTAACAGTTCATAGGAGTGTATCTCACTCCATTATTTTTGCAATTTTACTGAGTTTTATCCTAGGTGAAATTTTTCACAGATCTAATAAAAAAAAGCATGCTCGATGGGGTTGGAATTTTGCATTCTTTTTATCTATTATGACACATTCTCTATTGGATTGGTGTACGACTTATGGCACAAAATTACTAAGTCCATTTAGTGGCCACCTTTTTTCATTAAATAATATTCATGTTTTTCAGCCTACCTATACATTGATATTGTTGATTGGCGTTATAGCTGTATTAGTACAACATAGATCAAAAGCTAAACGAAAAACTATACTGAATTACACCTTGGGGGTTTCAACTGTTTTTATCTTTTGGACTTTAATTTCAAAGGGTATTGCAGTTAATAATTTTGTAGGTCAGCTTAAAAATCAAAATATCAAATACAAAAAATTGATTGTTTCTCCCAGTCCATTAAACTCCATTCTCTGGCACGGAATAGCAAAGTCGGAAAAGGGTTATTACATTGGCTCTTATAGCTTGTTAGATCAACGAGAAAAAATTGAATTCTATTTTGAAGAAAGTCATAATACCGTCATTCCAAAAATCAAAAAAAACAGACTAGTTAAATACTATCTTGACTACACCCAAGGCTTCCCTCTCATTAAAAGGGATGACAAAGGAAATATTAAAATTTACGCCATAAAATACGGCCCAATAAATTACTCTGGAAAACCAGAATTTGTATACCCATTGTGTTTGAATGAAGATGATTTAACAGATGAAAAAATAAAAATTGATTACTCTGGAAAGCAAAGAGGCCCTGTCAAAAACTACAAGAAACTTTTTAAACGAATTAAAGGAGTTTAGGATAGGGCTTGGGGAGATTTGTAAATCATTAACTTTGCTTTAGCTGTGAGTAATCAAATAGAAAATAAATTAAAGGAGAGGCAGGTTAAGCCTACATCGGTTAGGTTATTGCTTCTAAAGGCTATGATGGAATATAATACAGCTTTCTCCCTAAACATGCTCGAATATGACCTTGTAACAGTAGATAAAAGCACTATTTTTAGAACCCTGACTTTGTTTGAACAGCAAAAGCTCATTCATAAAATAGAAGATGGATCAGGTAGTACCAAATATGCGCTATGTGTAGAAGGTTGTAACTGTGAAGCAATTGACCAGCATTTTCATTTTCATTGTACAAATTGCAAAGAAACGTTTTGTTTAACAGAACTAAATATTCCCAACATTCAATTGCCTTCAAAGTTTGAGATGAAGCAAGCTAATGTGGTATTAAAGGGGGTTTGCGCTAACTGTAACCTTTAACATTGCAACCAGGTTGCACAGATTAATGTCTAGGTTTGCTGTAAGTGATTTAATCATTATTTATGAGCGTAAACCACCAACATGACAGCAACAATTTAAAGTTAGCATTTATACTAAACTTTTGCTTCACCATTTTTGAGATTATTGGAGGAATTTATACCAATAGCATTTCTATTATTTCAGATGCTGTTCATGATTTAGGGGATAGTTTATCACTGGGGCTAGCCTGGTACTTGGATGAAAAATCTAAAAAAGAAGTAGATGCTAAATATTCATTTGGCTACAAACGGCTTTCTCTGGTTGGAGCACTCATCAACAGTGTTGTTCTTATTATAGGCTCTGGTTTTGTGCTAGTAGAAGCCTTCAACAGGATTATAAACCCAGAGCCATCAGATGCCGATGGCATGATTGTTTTTGCCTTAATAGGTGTAGCTGTAAATGGTTATGCGGCATGGAAGGTGCAAAGTGGAAAAACCATGAATGAAAAAGTGATTTCTTGGCACTTAATGGAAGATGTATTGGGTTGGGTTGCTGTTTTAATTGTAGCAATTATCTTAAAGTTTAAACACATAGCCTATTTAGATCCCTTGCTTTCTATTTGCATAACACTCTACATTTTATGGGGAGTTAGTAGTAGGTTGAAGGAGATTATGCATTTTTTTTTGCAAGGTGTTCCATCATCAATTGATATTAGGCAAATAGAGCAAGAAATTACCAGTTTAATAGGGGTAGAATCTACGCACCATACTCACGTTTGGTCACTAGACGGAGAACATCATGTATTTACCACACATGTTAAACTAAAAGAAATAAAGGATATTGATGAACTAGTAAGCATTAAAAATCAAGTCTATAAATTGATTGAGAAGCATGATTTCTATCATCATACCATTCAAATAGAATTATCAAAAGAAAATTGTACCTTGTCATAAATTGAAAATACTCAGCATCATATTATCTTTATTTGTGTTACTCATGGCATTTTGGCCTTGCAGTGACCAAGAAACTTGTGATGGGCACAGTATAGAACATTCTACTGATCACCAGCCAACTGATCATGAAGATCACTGTTCTCCTTTTTGTGTTTGCCCTTGTTGTGGGGTAAGCGTTGTATTTACTCCCGCCTATGAGCAATCTGCTACTATTTTTGTGTTGAACCCTGACACGCATAGCCAATATGAGCTATCGTACACGTTTTCTTACAAAGAGCGTGTTTTCCATCCTCCAATTGTGTAGTTATTCTTAGCCTTTTTAGGTCAGTCAATTATGTATAACGATAACAGTCAAACATGAATAAAATATTTTTTTTCATTGCCATTAGTGCAATGCAAGGTTTTACGCTTTTCTCCCAAAAAAGCAACATACAGGTCAAAATCATAGATTCAGAAACTAAAGAATCACTAATAGGTGCTACACTATACTTCAAGTCATTAGAAACAGGTGGTGTTTTAGATTTAGAAGGCAATATCTCTTTAAAGGATATTCCATTTGGAACGCATAAAGCACGTATCTCATTTATAGGTTACCAGCCAATTGATACTCTTTTGCAAATTCAAAGTCCTACTCAGCAGTTTACCTTTTCAATGCAGGCGCAAGATCTGGATTTAGAAGAAGTAACCGTTAGTGCTACCAGAAGCTCTAGGACCATTGAGCGCATACCCACAAGGGTAGAATTTATTGGTGGAGAAGAGTTAGAAGAAAAAGCATTAATGAATGCGACTAACATTTCTATGGTACTCAGGGAAAGTACTGGCATACGAATACAGCAAACCTCATTGAGCAGTGGGAATAACTCTGTTCGTATACAGGGGCTTGATGGTCGCTACACCCAGCTATTAAAAGATGGTTTTCCTTTGTATGGAGGTTTTTCTGGTGGGCTTAGCATCATGCAAATTCCACCACTGGACTTGGCGCAGTTTGAAGTCATTAAAGGAGCTAATTCTACCCTGTATGGCGGTGGCGCTATTGCTGGGCTTGTGAATATGGTTTCCAAAACACCTACAGAAGAAAGAGAAC
>JAHDCS010000064.1 GCA_020629755.1 Flavobacteriales bacterium
TTAAAGTAGGCTTAAAGATAAGCCCATCTTTTATAATGCCTCGACTTAAGGCAAAATAGGTAATAGCGCGATACATGGCACCACTATCAATATAGATATATTCTAAACGTTCGGCAAGTAGTCTTGCAATGGTACTTTTTCCACAGGAAGAGTATCCATCAATAGCGATGTTAATTTTTTTGGTCTGATGTTCTTTTTTTACCACGATCTTTCGCTAAGTTAAAAAAAGATAATGTTAAAACATTTGAATTTATGGATGAACCATTTCCATTTAATGCATAAGTGAGTGAAAATTTTCTAAGATTGAGTTTGAAACCTAAAGAAAAACCAGATAAACCGGCCCATTGAGAAGCTCTGGCGTCAATACTATTTCTGATTCTGTATCCAAACTGTACATTAAATGTTTGTGAAGGTTCAAATCTTAAGCCTAGGCTGATGTGTTTAAAGAAATTACCCACAAATGTGTTGGCAGTATCAGAGATAGTCTGAAGATTTAAAGCATCCGTTTTTTCGCGCACTGTGGGTAAGCCAATTTTGAACCGATTCACATAATCATACATACCAAAGATTCTAAAAGGAGCTTTTGAGAGTTTACTAGAAAAAGAAAGTTTTACATTCAAAGGCAATCTATTGTCTTGATCAGCAGTGTACTTTGTGATTTGAAAACCAAGATTTTCAACCCCTAAACTGAGCCCCCAAATTTTAGGTTGTTTTGAATAGTTTAAGTAATAATCTGATGAAAATCCTAAAGAATTGGTGTTTAGATATTTTGAATAAATGCCTTGTAATGTAAGGCCATAATAAAAATCTTCAAAAAAAGCTTTGCCGTAACTTACGCCAAAAGCCATGTCGCCTACAGAAAAATCTCTGATGTATATGCCGTATTGGTTAGATTGTTTAAATCCACCATAATGGACATATTTAATAAACGGAAGGATCTGTCCTATCTTTTTTGTAGAGACCACGTAACTTAGAAACCCATGATGTGTGCCTGCCAAATAAGGCGCATAACTTAATAAAGCTTTTGATTTATAACCATATGCACTTAAGGCCGGATTATTGATAACACTCTCAATTGTAGAATCTGAAGTAGAGAATAAAATGCCTGCATGAGAAGCGCCAAGAGCAGAATTAGAAAGATCTAAAAATTTGTACACCCCGTTTGTTTGCCCGAAACCAACACAGGAAGACAGCACAAAGAAAAAAAAGCGGATATAAACGTTTACTGCACTGTTCACAATGCAAGTATAACTCATTTTTTATCTACTTATTGTATGTCGGTAAAAAAGAATAGTCTCTAGCGTATTCCATCATTTGGTCTTTAAAGCTAAAGGGGTATTCGACTTTAACATCTGTTATTTTACCATCATCGTTCTTAACGGCAACAAGTTTTGGGTTAATAAATCCGCCATAAGGTGCAATTTTGAGTGTTTCGTATCGCTCTAGTACCTCATTATGAAGCGCCGGATCAACTTTAACTCCATAATCTTCAACTAAAGCCTTACCGGCTTTGAAATCACCTTCAGACTTTACTCTTTGTACCTCTTTGAGTAATTCGCCAAATAAGAGTCTTAATTTTTCGTAGTCGTTGATCACAAAAAACGTTTTACCCTCTTTTTGTTTTTTTTCGATTACATTTTCAGGCTTTCCCTTTTCATAGGCCCAAAGGGCTACCATTTGTCTGTTTCTCATATGGTCTTCTTCTAGATGCTCGCCTTTTGCAAGTCTTGTTAATTGCATCATAAGCCCATTTCTGATATAGTCGTCATAGGCTGCTTTACCATAGTCTAAGGATTCCATCACACCAAGCTCAATGAGTTTTTCATCCATTAAATAATAAAGAGCAACCAAATCAGCGCGACCTTCTTCTAAGGTAGAGGAATAATTTTTTAAAGTTTGTTTAGGAGTACCGATGCCTGGATTGATTTTTCCTGAGGCATGACCGATCACCTCATGCATGTCTGTATGCAAGATGTCTGCATAAGAGCCATATTTTTTAGCGCGTTCAAGTTCTGCTTTGTCATAGCAAAATTCTGCCAAAAGGCCAGAGCCAGATTTTGCCATATCATAAGCATGCACAATATTCCCTAATTGTACAGATTTTGACCCGTGATTGGCTCTAATCCAGTTTGCATTCGGTAGGTTAATGCCAATAGGGGTAGAAGGCGAAGCGTCCCCTGATTCTACAACTACTGTAATTACTTTGGCTGAAATTCCTTTTACATTTTTCTTTTTGTGTTCTTCCATAATCGGAGACTGGTCTTCGAACCACTGCGCATCATTGCCTATTGTTTCAATCCGTTTTGAGGCTTCCATGTCTTTGAACGATAACACAGATTCAAAAGATCCTCTCATGCCTATCGGGTCATTATACACTTCAATAAAACCATTCACCACATCAATAGGAGAAGTCACATCATTGACCCATGCAATACTATACTTGTCAAAGGTTTTTAAATCTCCGGTCTTGTAATAATCAATCAGTGCAGCTAAAGACGCTTTTTGTTTTTCATCTTCACAGACCTCTAGCGCTTTTTCTAACCAATACACAATTTTTTCAATGGCTTTAGTGTACATGCCGCCAACCTTCCAGACTTTTTCTTTCAACTCGCCGTTTTCTTTTACTAGTTTAGAGTTTAGTCCGTAAGAAATAGGTGTTTTATCGTTCGGATCTGAGCGTTTTTCGTAATAGGCTTCAACTTCTGATTGCGTAAGATTGTCGCCGTAAAAATTTACCGCAGACTCAGCAATCATATCTACCCCTTGTGATTTATTCACTTTTTTGCCATCAATGCTTGCGTTAAAAATCACTTCTGTTATTTTAGAGGTAAAATCTTCAAGACTTTCATTTTGGTCTAGAGGGAAGGCGTCTTTGTTAGATCCTTTAATCAAAGAAGAGAAGTACTGCTTAGAGAATTCTGGTTTAATTTTTGTGTTTTGATAATGGTGGTGGATGCCATTTGAAAACCAGACACGTTTTGTATAGATCATAAAGTCTTTAAAGTCTTCACCAGATTTATCTCCATTATAAGAGTTGATAATGTTTTCTAAGGTTCTTCGAACAGCCAAATTGTATTTGTAGTTCTGGTCATACATGATGTCTCGTCCGCTGAGCGCAGCTTCATACAAATAGTAAAGCATCTCTTTTTGCTTTAAAGATAAATCCTCGAAACCAGGCACTTGGTATCTGAGTATTTTTAAATCTGCGAATTGTTCGGTTAAATACTCAAAATTATCTGAATCGTGTTCAGCATTCTCTTGAACATTTTCAGTGGTTTTTGCTTCTTGCTCATTACAAGACATGCAAAGAAAAATAAGCGTTGAAAAAAATAAGTAAGCGATTTTAGAACAGATTTTCATAAAATAAAATTTTGGCAAATATATGTAAAATTTGAGTGTGTTACTTTCTTTGTAAGTCATCACTATTTCCAGTGGTGGTTTCTCTGGAAATTTTTCGAATTAAGCCCTGAAGAACTTTACCCGGACCAATCTCATAGAATTCAGTAAATCCCTGCGCAATCATAGAATGCACGGTTAAAGTCCATAAAACAGCACCGGTAAGTTGAGCCGTTAGTTTTTGTTTAATCATGGCAGGATCGCTAGAAGCAGCACCGTCTATGTTTTGATAAATAGGGCAGAAGCCTTTTTTAAATTCAATACGTTCTAAATGGTCTTGTAATTCTTGTTTGGCACCTTGCATTAAAGGCGAGTGAAAAGCACCGCCAACCGGTAATTTTATAGCTCTTTTTGCGCCTTTTTCTTTAAGGGTTTCAAGCGCTGTATCAATAGCGTTATGTTCTCCTGAAATCACAATCTGCCCAGGGCAGTTATCATTGGCAAGTACAACAATGCCCTCAGTGGCTTTGCACACTTGATCTATTATCGAGCTTTCTAAACCTAAAATAGCAGCCATGGTTGATGGATGTGTTTCGCAGGCGTTTTGCATGGCCTTTGCGCGGGTATGAACCAGGGCTAAGCCATCTTCAAAGCTCAGATATTCAGCTGCTACTAAGGCAGAAAACTCACCTAATGAATGGCCTGCGACACCTTTGGGTTTGGTGTTTAGAGTGCTTAAAAGAGCGATAGAGTGAGTAAAAATAGCGGGTTGTGTTACTTTAGTCTGTTTTAGATCATCACTTGATCCTTCAAACATAATCTCAGAGAGCTTAAACCCGAGAATTTGATCGGCTCGTTTGAAGATCGCTTGAGCATCAGAAGATTGCTCATAAAGTGTCTTGCCCATTTCAGTATGTTGAGACCCTTGGCCAGGAAAAATAAATGCGTTCATTTTATAAATTGGAGATGTTAAATTAATGCAGTTTTGAGCCAATCAGTTGAATGAATTCTTTTCGGGTTGCATCTTTTAAAAACTCACCTTTAAAAGCAGAGGTAGTGGTGACGGAGTTCTGTTTTTGAACGCCTCGTATTTGCATGCACATATGCTTGGCTTCAATCACAACAGCTACACCTAATGGGTTTAAGGTTTCTTGAATGCAGTCTCTAATTTGATCGGTAAGACGCTCTTGCACTTGCAATCGTCTAGCAAAGCAGTCAACCAGCCTTGGAATTTTACTTAAGCCTACAATTTTTCCGTTGGGGATGTAGGCAATATGGGCTTTGCCAAAAAAAGGAAGGATGTGGTGCTCACACAATGAGTATACTTCAATGTCTTTGACCAAAACCATCTGAGAGTAATCTTCTTTAAATAAAGCAGATTTTAAAATGTCTGACCCAGATTGCGCATAGCCTTGCGTTAAAAATTGAATGGCCTTTGAGGCTCTTTCTGGAGTTTTCACAAGACCGTCTCTTTTAGAATCTTCGCCAATGTTTTGAATAATCTTTGAGAAGGCCTCTGAGATAGACGCAGTGGTTTCTTTGGGATAGCGAAGTGTTTGTTCAAACTTATCCATAGTATTCGACATAATTATTTTCAGTTTCAATGAGCTTTATACAATGCAGTGTAGCGCCTAAAGCTTTGATTTTTTCAAATAAGATATTCCAAATTTCTATACACAATACTTCAGTTGAGGCTTTTTTTGATTTCATGAAATTGACATCAAGGTTAATGTTTTTGTGGTCGAGCTTTTCAATAACCTCTTCTTTGAGCAGATGGCTTAAATCTTTAAGATCAATCACCCAGCCTGTTTGAGGGTTAACCTCGCCTTTGACGGTCACATAAATCACATAATTGTGCCCATGCCAATTTGGGTTAGAACATTTGCCAAATACCTCTAAGTTTTTTTTTTCGCTCCACTCGTCATTGTACAGTTTATGAGCGGCATTAAATCGTTCTCTTCGTGTCAGATATATCATTGTGCATCTACTTGGGTTGGCAAAGTTACTAATTGCATAGGTATTATTTCAATGCTTAGATTATATTTGTTTGTATGATAGTTGTTACTGGTGCGGGTGGATTTATTGCTTCTAACCTATTAGAGGCGCTTTATCGCTTATCCTACTTTGATTTAGTGGGGGTGGATGATTTTGATAGGGAGGATAAAAAACACAAAGTAGACCATTTAAAAAACATTCAGTATGTGCATCGAGATTCGTTTTTGACCTGGCTTGATCAGAACCAAAAAAGAGTACAATTTATATTTCATTTAGGCGCCAGAACGGATACCACAGAAAAAAGTCAAGAGGTCTTAGATAGACTTAACTTAACGTACAGCCAAAATGTGTTCAAGGCTTGTGTGCTATATGGTATTCCTTTGGTTTATGCGTCGTCTGCTGCGACCTATGGAGATGGAGCCTTAGGCTATAAAGACGATCATCAAACCATAGAATCCTTAAGGCCATTAAACCTTTACGGGCATTCAAAACATGATTTTGATTTATGGGTCTTAAAACAAGAGAAAAAACCTTTTTTTTGGACGGGATTAAAGTTTTTTAATGTCTACGGACCTGGTGAAAATCACAAGGGTAAAATGGCCTCAGTGGTGTATCATGCTTTTCATCAAATTAAGCGATCAGGTAAAATGAAATTATTTAAATCGCATAGAGCAGATATTCAGGATGGGGCTCAATCACGCGATTTTATTTACGTAGACGATCTGGTGAAGGTGTGTCTTTTTTTTATGATACATCGTAAGAATTCTGGTATTTATAACCTCGGAACCGGTTTAGCGCGATCGTTTAAAGATTTAACGCTAGCCGTATTTAAAAGCATGAATTTAGATCCTGATATTGACTACATAGATACACCCGCAGAACTCAGAAAACAATACCAGTACTATACACAAGCCGAGATGGCAAAACTCAGACAAGCAGGATATGCTGATCCTTTCTTATCTTTAGAAGAAGGAGTCAAAAAATATGTCGCTCATTTAACAAGTGCTCAATGATCATGAAAAAAAAGAAATACAACGGATCTGCTCATCCCCCCTCAAAAAAAAAATACAAGCCATCTAAAAAATTTCGATCGCGAAAACCGACATCAAAATCGGGCGCAGAAGCATCCGAAGAAAAGGGCATTCGTTTGAATAAATACATTGCCAATGCGGGTATATGCTCGCGTAGAGAAGCCGACCAGCTTATTGAAACGGGGGTAGTAAAAGTAAACGGAAAAATTGTGCAGTCTATGGGCTTTAGAGTGCAGCCTGCCGACCGTGTTGTGGTTGAAGGGCAAAAAATAAAAAGTGAACCTATTGTTTATGTGCTGTTAAACAAGCCCAAAGATCATATTACAACGTCTAAAGATCCGGGTAATCGAAAAACGGTGATGCATTTAGCGCAAAGCGTAAGCCCATTTAGGCTTTATCCGATAGGGCGTTTAGAGAGAAATGCGACGGGTTTAATTTTGCTTACAAACGACGGGTATCTAACCCAGAAAATGACCAATAATGCGTTTAAGATTAAACAGATCTATCATTTGCGTTTAGATAAGAATCTAAAAAGTGCCGATCGAAAAAAATTACAAGATGGCATTATAATTGATGGGTTTAAAATAATGGCACAAGAAGTGTCTTATTTAGAAGGAAAGCCTAAAAGCGAAATCGGATTAGAGATGTGGCATATAAAAAGTAATGTGATAAGAAAGCTATTTAAGACTTTAGACTATGATTTAATAAAGATAGATCGGGTTAATTTTGGAGGTCTTGTGAAAAAGAAACTCAACCGAGGAAACGCAAGGCTTTTAAAAGCAGATGAAATAAAGTTTTTAAAAATGCAAATCCAATCTAGCTAAATGAATAAAAATTATATATTTGATTAAGTATGGGATGCTGTAAAAAAGGATTAAAATATTTTGTGATTGCTCTTTTTTTTGTGCAGTCTACCTCTTTTACAGATCAGTTTAATACCAATGCCAAGATAAAGGCGCTTTACATTTATAATTTTGCTAAGTATATAGAGTGGCCTGAGAGTTACAAATCAGGAGATTTTGTGATCGGGATATTGGGCAATAGTCCGGTAGAGCAGAACTTGCAAACCATGGCGAAACTCAAAAAAGTATTTAATCAGACGATTCGTGTGAAGAAATTTTCGTCGCCAGATCAAATCTCAAAGTGTCACATGCTCATGTTGCCAAATGCGAGCACATCTCTGTTGAGCACTTGCAGTAAAAAACTAAGCAGTTACAGTACCTTAATTATTACTGAAAAAGCAGGCATAGGTGTAAAGTCGGGCATTAATTTTGTGGTGGTAGACCGAAAACAAAAATTTGAACTAAACAAGCAAGAATTGTCTAGCCACAAATTAACACCAAGTAGTAATCTTTTAAAATTAGCTATTCTCATATGATTAAGAGTTTTTTATCTTATGCTTTTATTAGTGCATTGTTTGTTTCGCAAACATTTGCTCAATCGCCCTTGATTAGAAAAGCGGTTGAGTTTTATCAGGTGCAAAATTTTGATTCTGCCGCTTATTTTATAGATCAAGCCGCGCTTAGCCCAACGGCCACAAATGATGCCAATACATTTTATTATAAAGGCATTATTTATAAAGAAAGGTTTAATAACACGCGCTCTGATCAGCGTATTAACGCTCGTAAAACAGCGATTGAAAGTTTTGATCGCTTTTTGGAGTTAAGTACTGATGCTTCTTTAAAACAAGGGGTTGAGAAAAACATTATTTACCTGGTGCAAACTTTATACAACGATGCAGCTGCTAAGCTTAATATAGAAACGTATCAAGAATCGTTAGAATTATTTGAACAGTATAAAGAGATGCACAAGACCTATGGATTACCAGACGACATTCAGTCTATTGAAATGCAATATAATCTTGTATTGGCTAATATATATTCAGAACTATATGAACGACACAGAGAAGAGAATAAGAACAATAAGTTTTTTGAAAAAGTAGTCGTTGTTTACCAAGACATTCTAAAAGCTCAGCCCGATAATTGGAGTGCAAATTACAATCTAGGGATTCATTATTATAATGAAGCGGTCAACAGAATAAAAGTGGCTGATTTTGATTTAGATATTGTAGCAGTAGGGCTAGTTGAAGATGAAGCGGTTAAAATTTTTGAAATGGCCTTGCCTTATATGCAAAAGGCTCATGATTTAAAACCCAATCGCAAAGAACCGATCATAGGTCTTTCTGGTATTTATTTTAGTTTAAATGAACTAGATATTTCTGAGGAATTCAATAAAAAAGTAAAATCATTAGAAAATCAATAATTGGTTTAAAACCCCTAAAAGTTGAGTCGGTTTAAAATTTCAGTTGGGTTAATTATTGGTTTAGGCTTTGGTGTGCTCATTGCCTTTATTGTATTTGTGAATCTTTCAACTAATTCTACGTTAGCTGAAAGTAAGAATGTAAATAATGAGATGGTAAAAGTACACTCTCCGTCTGTTGATAAATTACAAGAGTTAAAAATATTGATTTTACGCTCAAGATCATTAATTGATTTTTGGGTTCAAAAAGATGTGCCAATTGAACACGAAAAAAAACAAGAACTTTTAGGTGTTATCAATAATGGATATCCTAAAATAAAGTCAGATATTATTTCTGTTTCTCAACTCTGGGATGATAGAGAAGATGTTCACCATATAGACCATATTTTCACTAAGATTGAAGCTCTTTTTACGGATCATGAAATTGTTATGGGGATGCTTCAAAAAGTAGAAGATTATAATAAGAATGATGCAATTTCTGGATTAGAAGGATTCGAGATGTTTGAAGACTTGAATGATTTGGCTGGGCCAGAGCAGTATATATCTGAAGCTGGTGCCATTACAATGAAAACCAATGAAATTATCCCTCTTTTAGATAAACTAATAGACATCCAAAGAGGACATTCAAAAGAAGATACTGATAAAATCATTGAGTCGTATTCTCAACTTGAATTTTTACTTAATTATTTAGGATGGGCTCTTGTGTTAGGGGGCTTATTAATTGCTTTTTTTACCATCCGCACCATCACTCGGCCTGTTGGCATGGTAAAAGACCAATTATTATTATTAGGGCAGGGCATTATACCTAGCCAAAAAGTAAGAACAAAAACTAAAGAGCTTAATCAAATGGCTTTGGCATTAGAAGATTTAGCCAGTGGGCTTAACCGAACAAAAGATTTTGCTACTCAGGTGGGTGAGGGTAATTTTAAGGCTGAGTTTACCCCACTCTCAGACCAAGATCTCTTAGGGCAATCTTTGTTGACGATGCGTAAAGATTTATTTGAATTAACTAGTGATCTAGAACAAAAAGTAAAAGACAGAACAAAAACCATAGAAGAACAAAAAGAAGAGATTGAGGTGCTCTTAAAACATACCACAGATAGTATTGTCTACGCTAAGCGTATCCAAGATGCCATTTTGCCGACAGATACGTATATTTCTCAAGTGTTACCGAATTCATTCTTTTTCTTTGCCCCCAAAGACATTGTAAGTGGTGATTTTTATTGGGTCTTTAAAGAAAAAAATAAAGTGTTTTATGGGGTAATTGATTGTACAGGTCACGGGGTGCCCGGAGCATTTATGACGATTATTGGCTATAACGGGTTAATGAAAGCGATTAAAAATGTAAAGGTGCTTTCACCCGCTGCTGTATTAGATACTCTAAATCAAGAAGTAAGAAATACCTTTTCACAACATGGTCTTGAAGAGCAAAGCATTAAAGATGGTATGGATGCCGCCATTTGTGCTATTGATTACAAAAACATGTCGCTTGAGTATGCAGGGGCCTTTAATCCACTCTATTACATAAGAAATGAAGAAATTCATGAAGTTAAACCTAATAAATTTCCGGTTGGCTTACACTATGGCAATAAAGAAGAGAAATTCACCAATCATACCCTGGAACTGAAAAAAGACGATGTGATATATATCTTTTCAGATGGCTATCCTGATCAATTTGGCGGCGAAAAGGGTAAAAAATATAAGTACAGAAAATTTAGAGAGTTGCTTTTAAAAATTCACAAAAAAGACCCCTCGATCCAAAAAAAGCTTCTTTTAAAAGAGTACGAAAATTGGAAAAATGATCTTGAGCAAGTTGATGACATTTTAGTTGCGGGTGTTAAAATATAATTGTGTATTCTGTATACACTAAGGTACTATAAAACGCACAACTAATTTTATTGAAAACACGCTTCAATAACTAAGAAACTGTTTAGGTTTTATTCAGAAAAAATTCTTATGAATCCTTTTTTGTTATTCATCAATTTTTTTCATTCAAGTAGCGCTGCTATTATCATTCTAAAATTTATCGACTAACAGAAAAAGTCTTAACTATAATTATTTTTACGACTAAAACCTAAACAGTTTCTAAGGTTATACCAGTATTTTTTTGATTAATTTTCTCAAAATTAGTCTTTTTCATATAAAAATCTTTTATGCCATTTCATTACAATTTAGCTCTATCATTGAATTTTAGAGATTTCATAAGTGAAAAAGCAAATTTTCATCGTGCGCT
>JAHDCS010000065.1 GCA_020629755.1 Flavobacteriales bacterium
TTCCGTCTGACCAGTTGAAATCATAAGGCTCAGCGCCGCCCGTCATGCTTGCAGCAGCTGATCCATCGTTAGCACCTTGTACAGACTCGTGCGTTGGCGAGAGGTTCACCGTTAAGCTACAAGTTGGGGTAGAAGGCGCCCCTGCGTTAATGGTCACAGAGCTATTGGCTGTACAATTATTTCCATCGCTTACTGTTAAGCTGTATGTTCCAGGTGCAAGACCTGTAATGTTTTGCGTTGTGCTTCCGTCTGACCAGTTGAAATCATAAGGCTCAGCGCCGCCCGTCATGCTTGCTGCTGCGTCTCCATCATTAGCACCTTGTACAGACTCGTGCGTTGGCGAGAGGCTCACCGTTAAGCTACAAGTTGGGGTAGCAGGCGCTCCTGCGTTAATGGTCACAGAGCTATTGGCCGTACAGTTATTATCATCCGTTACGGTTAAAGAATAATTACCTGGAGCAAGAGAAGAGATGTTTTGCGTTGTGCTTCCGTCTGACCAGCTGAAGGTGTAAGGTGCAGTTCCGCCTGTCATGCTTGCTGCAGCTGATCCATCGTTAGCACCTTGTACAGACTCGTGCGTTGGCGAGAGGCTCACCGTTAAGCTACAAGTTGGGGTAGGAGGTGCTCCTGCGTTAATGGTCACAGAGCTGTTTGCTGTACAATTATTACCATCGCTTACAGTTAAGCTGTATGTTCCAGGCGCAAGACCTGTAATGTTTTGCGTTGTGCTTCCGTCTGACCAGTTGAAATCATAAGGCTCAGCGCCGCCCGTCATGCTTGCAGCTGCGGCTCCATCATTAGCGCCTTGTACAGACTCGTGCGTTGGCGAGAGGCTCACCGTTAAGCTACATGTAGGTGTGCCAGAGGCTGGTAAAACAACAGCAGTATCATATACAACACATCCTACTTGATCTGTTGCTGTTACATAATAAGTACCATCTGATGCATTTGTTATAGAACCAGTCGTAGCGCCATTAGACCATAGATAATTTACAGGCAAATGACTGCTTGTAGCAACTGTCGTAATGTATCCATCATCACCGTTTTCTTCATCATATGTGTAGACATTAATTTGCAAGTCACAGTTTACACCAAATACAAAAATATTATCTGTTTCCGCACAACCTTGGTTATCGGTGATTGTAACTTGATATTGTCCAGTTGGTAAACCAGTAGCAGTCGAAGAGGTGCTTCCATTATTCCAGTTGTACGTATAAGGCGAACTACCCCCTGAAGGTGTAGCTGTTGCTGTACCATCAGATGAGCTTCCAGAGGTTTCAGGAGTGCTACTCATAGAAAGGCTAATGTTACAGGTAACCCCATATGGGAAAACTACACCAGATACAATATGTACACAGCCTGCGGCATCTGTAATGGTAACTGTGTATGCTCCTGGAGATAATCCAAAAATAGAATTGCTTGCAGTTGAGCCATTGCTCCAACTATAACTATAGGGAGACACACCTTGTTTTGTCACACATACTAACATGCCATCATTGGCCCCAGAAGCACTTTCATGGCTTGCATTTAATTCATTATTCAAACAAGAAGGTCCAGGATTTATTACAAAAGATTGGCTAATGACACAACCCTGAGCGTCAGTGACCGTAACAGAATAATTTCCTGGAGGAAGATCGTTTAAATATGAAGTTGTAGCCCCTGTACTCCATTGGTAAGAAGCACCAGAGCCTTCGCCAGTAATACTGGCATATCCATCATTTTCTCCTGGAGCTGATTCATCTTCTGTATAGACAGTATACGAGAGACTGCATCCACCTGGTTGTTCAACGGTAGCGGTAGCAATTTCTTGACAACCTGAATTGTCTGATACGGTAACAGTATAATCTCCAGGGCCTAGTCCTGTAATAGTTTGTGTACTTCCTCCATTACTCCATGAATAGCTTGGGGTTCCTGTTACGTTTGTGGGAGTAGCAGTTATTTGACCATCTGACTGACCAGGAGCAGAAGGAGGTATGGCACTTAAAGAAACAGATAGTGAGCAATTATTTAGGGGCATGGTAACTCTACAAGCCTCTTGGAAATTACCCCAGTTTGATCCAACACGAGCCCTAACGCGCATATATCCTTGAGCGCCGAACTCAAAATTTGATAATTGCATTAGATCAATAGTGTTGTTAGATGTAAGTAATGAAGAGAGAGATTTGTCATTAATTTTAGAGAAGCGCCATTCGTATTCATCTGCATTGGCAACTGGCTCACAATCTAGATAAATGGATTCTAAGACATTCCAAGTTCCAGATTGACAGAGCCCGTTGGCAAGTTCCGTACTAGGAACAGAACTGCTTGAGCAATTGTTTAAACAAGATAAAAAAGTATTCAGTTTAAAATTGATTTCAGTTTTACTTTGGTTAGACCAGCCTGAGCCTCCAGAAGGCCCCATGGTATAAGTTGACCCAGCAGGATCGTGTGTGGCTCCTAAATTGTGACCTGTTTCATGCGTAAGTAACCCAGGTGGTCTATTTGTAGAGGGCGACACACATGTGTTTCCAATTATTCCAGAGCATGAGTTTCCTATATTACCACCCGCCCAACCTGCAGCCGTTCCACCATAATAACTGCCAGTCCAAAGAGTGGCAAAGTCAATATCGTTTGTAAAACCATTTTGCGCCCATGGCAGAAAGAGATATAAAAGATCTAATAACTCATTTGGTGTTGTAGGAGACCAATAATCTGTTGATTGCGTGTGCGAAATATACTGTTCTGCTACTACAAAATCAACATCATCTATAAAGTCATTTTCAGAGATGTTGGCATTTAAAATATTAACAACTGAAATATTTGCACTCTCAATTGAGCTATTGTTTCCCCCGTGAATAGCACTGATTAGGTGGTCTGACGCAATGCCATATCGTACTGTAGCACATCCACTTGGTCCTGCTGAAGTTTTTTGTAAGATGTTGTTCGAAACTTCTTGTTTTTTGTTTTCTACTTTATGATGCAAGCAAGAGGCTTTATGATCATCTTTAACATTGTGTTGTTTATACACAATAAAGTCATTGGTATTAGCACTATTGACATGACTAGATAAAGATTCTATATAGTAAATCTCATTATTTTTCACAAAACTCCCCATCAGATAGTCAGAGGTAAAGGTCAAGGCGACCTTAGAGTTTGGCTCACCTTGTATATATCCGCTTGTAGTGATAATTTCAGCGGGTGTAATTTCTTGCTTCCCTTGCCCATAATCAGCGTACACTTTATAATCTGAAGTGATGAGATTGTTTTTAGAAACATTCAGTGTAATCATTTGATTTTCAACTGGTATGTCTATGGTTAATGAAGATTTATATTTTGATCTATCTACCAGTTTAGATGGATTAATGTTAATGGTCTGGTAAGATTTAAATTTTGCATTTAAAATTGCAATATCCCCTTGATTCAAATAGTTAGAAGCAAATCCCCCAAACGGATTCAAAAATAAGCAGAGAAGAAAAAATAGTGTAAATCGTTGAAACATGTCTTCTTTTTTTACTGTGTTACGTAAAACACTAAAAACAAGTTTCACTTCTTAAATAGATTCTTTAAAAATGAGTTAAAAAACTTTTGTATTATACCATTTATCCTTACTAAAAATACTCATGATATACGTTTGGTTTTGCTTAAGGGGGATGTAAATACTAGTCTTATTTTTTGGCACAATTTCTCTAATCAATTGGCCTGATATAGTGTATATTTTAATGATCTCTAAACGATTCAAACTGCTAATTTTTAACATGTTACTTGTTTCTCTGACAATGGTAATCTTAGGCTGATTTTCAAATTCATGTATACTACTTGGGTTTGAAAAAGGTAGAAACAAAGAACAGGTATTGCCATAGGCTGACCATCCATTATTGGTTTTATTTTTGACACGTATGTCATAATGTGTATTCTCCATAAGAGCAGACTGAAGCCACTCAAGTCTAAATTCTGTATTTGGTATTGCTCTTGTATATTCTTCTAAAAAACCTATGCTGTCATTGCTTACTTCCCACGCATACTGAGTAGCACCAGAAATGGGTGAGCATTCGATAGTTGTAAATACAGAAATCTCAGATCCACAAATAGGATTTGAGACTTCAGTTAACAAATTGTTTTGTGGAGATTGAGGCTCTTGAATTTCAAAAGATTGCACATCTTGGCAATTATTAGCATCCGTAACAGTTACCGAATAACTTCCAGAAGATAAATTTTGTATTGAAATGCCAGATTGAGCATTGCTCCAAACAATGTTAAAAGGGGCGGTGCCTCCTAATATTGATGCTGTAGCACTACCATCAGATAAACCAAAACCAGAGGCATCGTTTGTTGAGATATCAACTGTAAGCGCGCAGGCTATAATATCTGCTTGAAGCGTCACTGATTCTGAGGCGGTGCAGCCATTTATATCTGTTACAGTCACAGTGTATGCCCCTGTCGGTAGTTCACTAATTGAATTTGTAGTTTGATTGTTAGACCACAAAAAAGTATATGGTCCAATTCCAGAAACGATTGTTACGTTGGTATTTCCGTCTGTAGCCGTGGGTGATGAAGGGTTTTGGGTAGATGTACTTATTTGTAAATTACATGGGCCCGCAGCAATATTGATATTTTCTTGGGTAGAACATCCATTAGCATCCGTTATTGTAATAGAATAATTGCCTGGATTTAAGGAGCTTATTTGATTTGAATTTGATCCGTTTGACCATTGGTAGGTATATGGTAAACTTCCGCCAGTGGCCGATGCAATAGCGTACCCATCATTTAGTCCTAACACACTTTCATTAGATTTAGAAACCCCAGAAGACAGAGTGCAAACAAAGGCATCTATTTCAAAGGTTGAAATTTCTTCACAATTATTCGCATCAGTTACTGTTACCGTATAAGAACCCGGTGATAGATTTTGAATGTTTGATGAGCTTTCGCCGGTTGACCAAGAAAAAGTAAGGGGCAATTGTCCGCCCGTGGCGTTTACTTGTATGCTTCCGTTATTTATATTTGGGCTGCTTTGATGATTTACATTAGCAGAAAGTGAAAGTGTACACCCACCAGCTTGACAACTCGACAAACATGAACGCGTGGCATAAAACTGCTCAATCGAAGCAATACTTTGTGAAGACCAGGCTGTTACATCACCCACTGCAGGAGCCATTATAGTTTGAGAACCTTCAGGGTCGTGTTCAGCAGAAAAATTGTGCCCGATTTCATGGCTAGCAGCTACTCTTTTTTGGTTTAAATCATCAGAAAAATTTTCTAGAATATTGTATTTGTTCGATGTACACACGGCTCCAATCCAAGCTAATCCAACTGTAAAGCCACTTAAATCATGCCCTGTCCAAAGTGTGGCAAGATCGTAATTAAAAGAAAATCCACCTGCTTCGCCCCAGGCAGTAAAATCATCGAGTAATTCATATATGTCAGGAGGTGTTCCGCTGGTCCATAGATCAGCCGATGGGTTTGTAGACACATATTGTTCAACGATAATAAATTGAATCTCATCGGCAAAATAATCTGTGTCGTAGTCTGAGTTAATTAAGTTAGTAACAGCGATTGCCATATTTTCAACATCAGCAACAGAACTGTTCATCTTTAAAAATTGTTCATAATCAGATGCAATCGCATATTCTAGCTCTAAACAACCAGAAGCACTTTTGTTAGGCGTGTGTGTATGGGGCTTTTGTTTATGGCTTTCTTTGTTGTAAAGATCTGATAAACAAGTGGTTTCTTTTTTGATAACATCAGAATCTTTATAAACGACTACTTGATGTTTTGCTGATTTGTCATGCAGGCGCAATGGCTCAACATAGTATGTTTGATTAGAAAATTCAAAAGAACCTCCTATGAAGTCTTCAGCAAATGTGAAATACGCTTTTCTGTTTGGATAATCTTTATTGTACCCTGAGGTTGTGATGGTTGATGTGTTGTTTTTAATAGATACATCATCAGGGCCGTTGCCAATGGTTACTTTATAGTCTTTAGAGAGTAAATTGTTTTTATAGAGAATAAAATCAACAGCTTGCCCTTCTACTTGTAAAGAGAGCTCAATAGCATCATTTGCATTTTTTTTGTAGAGTACATTAGGTACAGTAATGTCAAAGGCTTTGAAGTTGGCTCTTAATTTTTCATGAGTTTGTTTACTAACTTGAGCAAAGGCCAGATTAGAAAAGAAAAAAAGGATATATAAATGCTTCATGCATGTTTCTACGGAATTATCGAGTGTTAAGTTTCAAAATCTAGTGTACCTTTGGTGGCATTGAATACTGCGGTAGTTATACTAAATTTTAATGGGTTTGATTTTTTGAACTCTTTTTTGCCTAGTGTGATCAAGTATTCTAAAAATCAAGCAGATGTAATTGTGATTGATAATGCATCGACTGACCAGTCTTGTAAATTTTTGTCTGAACAATATTCTGGTCAGGTACAGCTTATTACTTTAGATAAAAATTATGGTTTTGCGGGCGGATATAATCAAGGCTTAAAGCAAATTGATCATCCGTATGTTTTACTGTTAAATTCTGATGTTGAAGTCACTGAAGGATATTTACATCCTCTTATACATATTTTAGAAAGCCATCAAAACATTGCAGCTGTTCAGCCTAAAATTAGGTCGTATCGGTCTAAAGATGATTTTGAACATGCAGGTGCTGCGGGTGGATTTATTGATTTTCTGGGTTATCCGTTTTGCCGCGGCCGAATATTTGATAGCGCTGAAAAAGATACCGGGCAATACAATCAGTCCTGTGAAGAAGTTTTCTGGACAACTGGAGCGTGTATGTTGATTCGCAATACTGTATTTAAAGATGTGGGAGGATTTGATTCAGATTTTTTTGCCCACATGGAAGAGATTGATTTATGCTGGAGAATCCATAAACAAGGATATAAAATGGCCTACACTGCGCAGTCAAAAGTGTTTCATGTAGGTGGAGGGACTTTAGACATATATAGTCCGTTTAAATTGTATTTAAATTTCAGGAACAATCTTTATCTCTTACTTAAAAATGAAAAAGGATTAAAGCTGCTTTGGCTTTTGCCTGTGCGCTTAATTTTAGATGGAGTAGCTGCTCTAAGGTTTTTATTAGAAGGTTCTTTTGGATTTTCATGGGCGGTATTAAAGGCGCATTTATCTTTTTATACGTCATTTTTTAAAATGCTAAAAAAAAGAAAACATACCAAGGCCCATAATTTGCCTACCTGTGTGTATACACGCTCGATTGTGTACGATTATTTTGTGAAAAAAATAAAGCGATTTTCTGATCTAGACGCACACTCGTTTTCTAAAACGATTGTCTAGTATAATCTAGCTTGTGATTTTATATCAAGAGGGCTAAATTCTTTTTGTAGATACTTGTAATATCCAGCAATTCCAATCATGGCTCCATTGTCGGTACAATAGCTAAACGCTGGAATATGTAAGGGCAAGTTGTGGGTTTGAGCAAGTATTTGTGTTTTTTCTCTTAATTGAGAGTTGGCAGATACGCCGCCTGCAATAGCAATCCCTTTAGGATTGAATGATTGGATAGCAGCTTTAAACTTAAGCAACAACATTTCAATAATAGTATGTTGAACAGAAGTGCAAAGATCTTCTATATTGTCTTTTATGAAATGGGCCTCTTTTTTTTGCAAAAAATACATAACAGCTGTTTTAATGCCACTAAAACTAAAATCAAAGCCCTCTAAATTGGTTACTGGAAAAGCAAAGGCTAACGGGTTTCCTTTTTTAGAAAGTTTGTCTACCATCGGACCGGCAGGATAGCCTAAGCCTAACATTTTACCAATTTTATCAAAAGCTTCTCCAGCTGCATCATCACGTGTTTTTCCAACAATATCCATCTCAAAATAATCTTTCACCAGCATCAGTTGGGTGTGTCCGCCTGATACGGTCAAGCAAAGAAATGGAAACTCTGGGGCTTCAGATAAATTCTCATCAGACGTAATAAAATTAGCAAGTACATGAGCCTGCATATGGTCAATGCCAATAAGCGGTATGTCTTTTGCCAAAGATAAGCCTTTGGCAAAGCTTGCACCAACCATTAATGATCCGAGAAGCCCAGGGCCATTTGCGAAGGCAATAGCGTTTATCTGATCAAGGGAAACATCAGCCTTTTTTAAGGCTCTATCCAAAGTAGGGAGTATGTTGGCTTGGTGGGCCCTTGAGGCCAATTCAGGTACCACGCCGCCATATTTTTCATGTACTTCTTGATTGGCTGTGATATTACTAAGAACTGTTCTGTTTTTTAGAACCGCTATTGAGGTGTCATCGCAAGAAGATTCAATGCCTAAAATGTAAATCGGCTTCACAATTTTCGTCTTTTTAGTTCTTGCTTAATGAGTCTTAGCTCCTTTGACATTTGACCGGCAATAGATGAATTTTCTTGTGCTCTTCGCGCTAGATAGGGTAAAGTATCTTTAAGGGGTCCGTACGGCAGGTATTTGCTACTATTGTATCCATCCGCCGCCAAGTTAAATGAGATGTGATCGCTCATGCCATACAATTGAGAAAAATATACACGGGTGTCTTTTTTATCGATATTGTGCTTTTTCAATAACTCAAGCGCATAGATGCAACTTTCTTCATTGTGAGTGCCTAAACATAAAGCAATCTTTTCTAGGTGTTCAAAGCAGTATTTAATGCCAAGATTATAATCTTTGTCAGTGTCTGCTTTTTTATCATGAATAGGAGACGGGATGCCTTTTTTAAGCGCTTCTTTTCTTTCTTTCTCAAGGTAAGCACCTCTTACGAGCTTAACGCCCATCCAAATGTTTTTTTCAGTACATATTTTATGTAAATGTTTTAGATAGTCTAGTCGATCTTTTCTATAGAGCTGTATGGTGTTAAAAACAATCGGAATATCTTTATTATACTTCTGCATAAAGAGTTCAGTAAAAGAATCGATAGCAGGTTGAATCCAGCTTTCTTCAGCATCCACATAGACACTGACCTGTAGGGTGCAAGCAAGTGAGAAAACGTCATCTAGTCGAGTATGAAGCGCTTTCTTTTGTTTCAATTCAGACGCTGTTAATTGTGAATTGTTAGATATTTTTTCGAGTAAAATATTTGAGCCCAATCCGCTTATTTTAATAACCGCTACAGCCAAAGAGGCTTCATCTTTGACTTTGTGTATCACATTTAAAATTTGAGTTTGAGTGGCTTTAAATCCCTCCTCTTCTTCAGTGCCTTCTACTGAAAAATCTAAAATAGATTGTACACAATACTGGTAGAGTTTTTCAAACACATTACGGCTCTCTTCAATGGTTTCGCCCGCTACAAATTGTCTGTAGATGCTATTTTTGATTAACCCGCGAACTGGAAGCTTTAAACGAATAGCCCATCCCCCCAAAACAGAAAGCAGCTGACCTATAATGGGGTATTTTAAAATAGAGAATAGACGGTGTGAATGCTTAAGAGCAGCATCGTTTTTATAAGAAAAGGCACGCTCTGTACTTTCAAAATCTACCACGGTGTGTCGCTTTCTTAATTAGGCTAAAAATAAGTTATTTTGCCTACGCATCATTGCCAGAATCTCCGTTGAGTTCAGACACTTTTTTTAAGGTGTCATTAAGCGCTGAGGCGAATTTTTCAAAATCTTCTTTATACAAAAAGAGTTTGTGTTTTTGGTAATGAAAGGTGCCGTCTTCATTATACCTTCTTTTACTTTCTGTAATGGTTAAAAAATGTTCTTCGCCTCTTGTTTTGCGTACATCAAAAAAATAAGTGCGTTTGCCTGCTCTAACCGCATTTGAATAAATCTCATCCCTGTCTCTGTCCGCATAATTATCATTCTCTTCCATCATCTTTCCTTAAAATTTATACCATAAAATTACATAAAAATATTAGGAATACCTGGGAGGTGAAATCTGCCACATTAAAAAAAATAGTACTATGTATTGCATAATACTATTTTTTATATATATCTTTGTTTAAGAAACAAGATAAATGAAACTTGAAAACACAAAAGCACAAATGCGTAAAGGCATACTTGATTACGCTGTTTTGTTAATGCTTCAGAACAAAGAGAGCTATCCTTCAGAATTAATACTCAACTTAAAAGAGGCTAAAATGATTGTGGTTGAAGGCACGCTTTATCCGCTTTTGCAAAGGTTAAAAAACGCAGGGCTTCTCACTTATAATTGGCAAGAGAGTACCATGGGCCCTCCGCGTAAGTATTATTCGATTACTAAAAATGGAGAGATTTTTCTTTTAGAATTAGAACAAACCTGGAAAAAACTTCAGTCTTCCATTCAAAAACTACAAAAAACAAATAAAAAATGAAAAAAACCATTCATGTAAATATTGGCAGAACCTCTTTTGTGATTGATGAGGATGCTTACACTACACTAAAATCGTACTTAGATAATATTCAGCGTTTGTTTACCTCTTCTGATGGTAAAGAAGAAATTATGGAGGATATTGAGCTTAGAATCGCTGAACTTTTAGATCAAAAGCGCCCTTCAAAAGACGCAGTGGTGGTGCTTGCAGATATAAATGGGGTTATTCAAACCATGGGAAAGCCAGAAGAGTATACTGATGGGCAAGCAGAGTCCTTGAATGATCATGTGCGCAATGATGATAATACGCAAACAGAACATCAGCAAAGTGAAACAAAGAAAGGGTTTAGGCGTTTGTATAGAGACCCGCAAGGTCGCGTTTTAGGTGGTGTTTGCGCAGGGCTTAGTTATTATTTTGGCATTGACCGCATTTGGATTAGAATTTTACTCTTGTGTTCTTTTTTCTTTTTCAATCCCGTCCTAAATAAATATTTTAGGGCATAAAAAAAGAGCGTAGTTTTTTT
>JAHDCS010000010.1 GCA_020629755.1 Flavobacteriales bacterium
ATAAATTAGTATTGCAAATGTTAAGAAATTTACCTCTTAACTAGTCAAGACCCTTGTTTTTTTTTCATAAATAGCTGGGTTTTTGTCAATCCAGCTATTTTTCATACATCAAATTGCACCCTCTTATATCTGCATCTTTCATCCTCCCTAAAACAGTAAAGGATCCATCCTCAAATACCTCTCCTACATCTTCTGTGGCAATAAACGAGCAAGAATAGACATTCGCCAAATCTATGATATTTAATGCCCCTCTGCCTGTCTTTAAAACGTTTAACGGATCATTCACATCTCGAACGCTAACCTTCATCCAGGCAGGGAGTCTAAATCGCAAATCAGATTTCGTTAGGTAAGCTTGAGAAAGAAGTTCAGTCATACCATATTCAGAATACACTGACTTTAGTCCTAATCCTTGTTTTAATGTTTGATGTAAGGCCTCTTTTGACATGTCTTGGCGCGTGCCTTTCATTCCGCCGGTTTCAATAACTATAAAGCTTTCTAAATCAAACTCTAAAGCCTCAGCTAAATCGAGCAACGCATAGCTCACCCCTAATAATACGGTCTTAATATTGTGCGCTTTCAAATAACGTAGATGATCGATGAGTGTTTGGTCTATTTTTTTTGAAAAAAGCGTAAGGTCAGAATGTTTACTACTTTGCCCTAAAGCATTTGCCATATAAATCAAAGAAGAGCCTTTTCGCTCTAAATAAGAGGGCAATAAAAACACAAAGGCATAGGCTTTAGGATCACCAAAAAAAAGAGAAAAGCAAGTTTGAAAGCTTTGCTCGTATAAGTTTAAATCTTTAACAAAATGTTGACTTGGAGTGCCTGAGGTGGTTTGGCTACTTAGAAAAATCTGATCAGGCTTCTGATCAAAAGAGGTGACTTTATGACTTTTAAAAAAAGAGATAGGCAAGAATGGAAATTGGGTATAATGGTCAATAGACTCATCATATAGATTAAGCAAATCAACATATTGTCGGTACACCTTATT
Source organism: Flavobacteriales bacterium (assembly GCA_020629755.1). Lineage (GTDB taxonomy): Bacteria > Bacteroidota > Bacteroidia > Flavobacteriales_G > JALEGO01 > JAHDHZ01. The sequence continues at coordinate 992 of JAHDCS010000010.1, forward strand.
GTGCTTGTATTGATACTGAAATATATCTTTTGAAAGTCTTAAAAAATCATTAGAACTTTGTATATTGAAAATAGCCTGAGCGTTATGTTTTATAGCAAAATCCAAAATAAAATTAAAATGTGCGTGTGCTTTAGCATGTTTCTATATTTGAGTGCTTGCAAAGATAAACCTTGCGCGTCAACAATTCCAGAAATATCATTTGAAGATTTTATTATCTATGAAGACAATACCGCGCAATTGTTTTTAAATCTGTACGATTGCGATGGGGATATTGGGCTTAATGAAAACGATACCTTAGCGCCTTTTGATCTTTCATCTACCTACCATTACAACCTAAAACTCACTTACCTTGAAAAGCAAAATGGGTCTTGGATACGGTTTGATAGTTTAGAACCTCCTTTTTATTACCGCATCCCTCGACTCAATAAAACCGACAACCCAAATACAACAGAAGGGTCTATTCATGTAACTTTAGAGCCTTTTTATTATGTCCCTATTGGTAGTTTTGATACAATAAAGTATGAAATTATCGTTATAGATAGGGCTCTGCAATCAAGTACTGTAATTGAAACTCCTGAAATATACAAACCATGAAACGCATTCTTACCATTCTTTTACTGCATTTGATCACGACCTCTGTTTTTGCGGAGCAATATCCCAGAAATAAAGAAATTGGGCTTATGCCAGGCATATCCTACTATATGGGCGAATTAAATCCTGAAGGGCACTTCAGAAATCTAGGCTTTTTTCATTTTGCGGGTGGATTATACTACAAGGTCAACTACAACCCAAGGTGGTCTCAACGCTTTATGTTAATGCGCGGAAAAGTGTCTGGGGATGATGACTTTATTTTTGGGAGTTACCCTCAATGGCGGAATTTGAATTTCACCTCTTCAATTACAGAAATCTCTACCACCTTTGAATTTAATTTTTTTGAGTTTTCTTTTGTGGAATCTCGCTCAGAAATTGCCTCACCATATCTGTTTTTTGGGGTGTCTGGGTTTTATTTTAATCCAAAAGGAGAGATCAATGGACGCACCATTGATCTGCAAAGTCAAAATAACGAACCCACTGAGTATTCTAAATTAAACATTGCCATTCCGTTTGGGTTTGGCGCAAAATTAAGGGTAAGCGATAGAATCTCTCTAGGATTTGAATACGGGATGCGAAAAACATTCACCGACTATATTGACGATGTCAGCACTATTTCATCTGTCAACCCTTATCAAAGAGGCGATTCGCAACACAACGACTGGTATCAATTCACAGGGCTATCTCTTTCTTTGCGTGTAGGGTCTAAATTCACGGATTGTTATTTTGATGGCAAGCGGGTTGTTCGACAAAAAATGACCGATAAAAAAAGTAAGAAAGCCAAAAAACAAAGAGCCAAATACTCTAAGGAAGATAAAGTGAAAAACTAAACCCGTGGCTCGGCATAAAAACAAAGAAGAAAGCTGGCTTTCATTTAACGAACGGGTTTTACAAGAAGCTGAAGATAAAAGTGTTCCGCTCATTGAGCGCTTGCGCTTTTTAGGTATTTATTCTAACAATAGAGATGAATTTTTTAGAGTACGTATTGCCGGCTTAAGAAGACTTGTCAATCTAAAAAAGAAAGAACTTAAAACGCTAACTCAAAAACCAGAAGCGACCCTAAAAACACTTCAAAAAATAGTCGTCAAACAAGAAGCCCGCTTTCAAAAAACCTATGCCAAGATCATATCAGAACTTGAAAAAGAAAAAATCCACATCCTTAGTGATACACAGATTAAAGAGGAACATATCCCTTATTTAAATCATTTATTCAAAAATGAAATCCGGCCACAACTCGTGCCCATTATGCTAGGGAATCAGATTGACTTTCCTTGGCTTAAAGACCGCGTATCTTACCTCGCCTTTCACTTGTCAGGAGTAAAACATAAAGCCCAATTTGCATTGATTGAATTGCCCTCAAAAAAAATTGGTCGTTTTTTTGAATTGCCTTCTGTTGAAGATAAAAAATACCTCATTTTGTTGGATGATATTGTACGTTTTTTTGCACCTCAAATTTTTCAAATTTTTGATTTCAAAAACTTCGACGCCTACTCTATTAAGGTTACTCGAGATGCTGAATTAGATTTAGACGACGATATCTCAAAAAGCATTATAGACAAACTGAGTAAAAGCATCAAAAACAGAACAACCGGCGATCCGGTTCGATTTGTGCACGACAAAAAAATATCTAAGCCCCTACTCAATTATATTTTACAGAGAATTGACTTTGATCAAAGCTCATATGTGATCTCTACAGGCCGATACCACAACTATAGAGATTTTATGCGTTTTCCTTCACTCGGGAAAACAAAACTATTACATCAAAAACAAAACCCCATCCCCCATAAATATTTAGAAGGACAAAAAAGTTATTTAAATACAATAGAGAAAAAAGACATTCTTCTGTATTATCCATATCATGATTTTAGTTATTTGATTAACCTTTTAAGAGAGGCCGCTATTGATCCAGAGGTCACTAAAATTAAAATCAACCTGTATAGAGTGGCTGAAAATTCAATGATTGTGAACACGCTCATTAATGCTGTTCGTAACGGAAAAGAAGTTTTGGCAGTGATAGAATTAAAAGCCAGATTCGATGAAGAAGCCAATATTGAATGGTCAGAAAAACTTCAAGAAGAAGGCGTTCGGGTTATCTTTGGCGTACAGGGCCTAAAAGTACATGCCAAACTCATTTTAATTGAAAAAAAGAAAAAAAGAACACCCATAAGGTACGCCCATATTGGCACTGGAAATTTCAATGAAAAAACCGCCCATATTTATACCGACATTTCACTGCTTACAGCACACAAAGGCATTACAAGCGAAGTTGAACGGGTATTTGACTTTTTTGAAAACCCTTATAAAGTTAAGCGCTACTCGCATCTTTTTGTTTCGCCCTTTACCACCAGACGAAAATTTTTGTCTTTGATTGATAATGAAATTAGAAATGCTCAAAAAGGACGAGAGGCTTATATTATTTTAAAGGTCAATAATTTAGTAGACAAAGAGCTTATTGAAAAGCTCTATGAAGCAAGTGATTTTGGCGTAAAAATAAAGCTCATTGTTCGTGGCATGTGTGGCATTATAGCGTCTCAAAAAAAGTTATCTGAACAAATTTCAGCCATCAGTATTATAGATAAATTTTTAGAACACACAAGAATTGCCATCTTTTGCAACAATAAAAACGAGCTGCAATTTATTTCATCTGCAGATTGGATGGCACGAAATTTAGACAACCGTGTTGAAGTCACTGTTCCTATCTATGATAGTAAAATAAAAAAACTCCTTAAGAAAATTACAGAAATTCAACTTTCTGATAATGTCAAAGCCAGAATAATTGACAAAGACTTTACCAATAAATACAAAAAACAAACAGGCAAAGCAATACGGTCTCAAAATCAAGTATATCAATATTTAATTGAAAACTACACCTCTTAGAAAGAAAACAAGACCTATGGTTTTTATTTTCGGTTAGTCACTCTTAAACGCACTGAATACTTTATGTGCCTTTGCTTTTCCAAGTAACACTTCTAGTTCTTTAAGCTCAGCTTTTTTTATGCGATCAACCGATTTAAAATGCCTTAACAAGCTTTGTTTAGTTTTATCGCCAATACCTTTAATCTCTGTGAGCGTTGACTGGCGTATGCGTTTTGTTTTTATATTTCGATGATGTTCTATCCCAAAGCGATGCGCTTCGTTTCTAAGTTGCTGAATCAATTTTAAACTCTCAGATCGCTTATCTATATACAAAGGCAAAGAATCATTCGGGAAATAAATTTCTTCTAATTTTTTAGCGATGCCTATAATGGCTACTTTTCCAAAAATAGACAGCTGCTTTAAGCTCTCAACCGCAGAAGAGAGCTGTCCTTTTCCGCCATCTACAACAATAAGCTGAGGCAACTCTTTATTCTCTTGAATAAGGCGCTTATATCTTCGAAAAACAACTTCTTGCATAGAAGCAAAATCATCAGGCCCTTTAACTGTTTTGATTAAAAAATGACGATAATCTTTTTTTGAAGGTTTTGCATTTTTAAACACAACGCATGCCGCTACAGCGTCTGTACCTGCATGATTAGAATTATCAAAACACTCAATGTGCACAGGAGTCTGTTTTAATTTTAAATCTTTTTTTAGTGTTTCAAGAATTCGATTAGTGTGCCTATTCGGATCAATTAAACTTTGTTTTTTCTTTTTATCTAAAAGGAAGTATTTGGTGTTTTTTTCAGCCAAATCTAAAAGCGCTTTTTTATCGCCTTTAATGGGGTTTGTGATTTTAAACCCCATATCAAATTCAATTTTTTCTGGACAAATCACTTCAGATGCTAAAGATTGAAACTTCTCTCTTAAATGCATAATAACCCCTGGATACATCTCTTTTACCTCTTGATGCATGGGTATTTTTACATCTATAGTTTGAGCGTAAATGACCGCGCCATGATGTACACGCATGTAATTCACTGCAGCCAGTTTGTCTTGTTTTTGAATATATACCACATCTACATTCTGAATAGTGGGGCTCACAAGTGTAGACTTGCTTTGATAATTTTTAAGCAGCTCTATTTTTTCTTTAATCTGTCCAGCTTTTTCAAACTTTAATGCATCAGAAGCTTTTAGCATTTCTTGTTCTAAGACTTTTTTTACAGGCGCAATATTGCCTTTTAAAATGTGCTTTACTTTTTCTATATCCTCAATATAGTCTTCTAAGGATTGTTTATGTTCGCAGGGGGCTTTGCATTTTTTAATCTGATACTCTAAACAAGCACTGTATTTTTTCTTTAGAATATGTTTTTCAGACAAATCATAGGTACATGTTCTTAAAGAAAAAAGTTTGTGCAGCATCTCTAAAATGGTCCGCATAATTTTAGTGTTCGGATAGGGGCCATAATATTTGGAGCCGTCTTTTATTATTTTTCTAGTAGAAAACACCCTGGGAAAACGCTCATTTTTAATACAAATCCACGGAAAGGTTTTATCGTCTTTAAGTAGAATATTGTATTTGGGTTGATGTTTTTTTATTAGGCTGTTCTCTAAAATAAGCGCATCTAATTCTGTTTTAACCACAATATATTCTATGCGGCAAATTTGTTTTACTAAAATTTTTGTTTTTGCAGAATCAAGAGTTCTATTAAAATAAGAACGGACTCGTTTTTTCAAGCTTTTCGCTTTTCCAATATAAATACGTTGATCATTGGCATTAAAATACTGATACACCCCTGGCTTATCTGGTAAATTTTTTAGGGTGGATGTTAACGCGTCTTTCATGAGCCTATGCTCAAAGGTATTCTTCCTTTAGGTAAACAACAAGATTAATTTACGGTGTTCAAAATAAGATTTTGTTAATAAATAGTTTTGTTATTTTAATTTTGTTTTTTGATATTTGGATTTCTTCAAACTAAACTAAATATGTTTTTAAAGAAATTATCTTTTTTCATCATTGGCTTATCTACGATTTGTGTGCTTTCAAATGCCTCTTCGTGTTCATCAAATCAAAACAACAATAACAACACGCCAAACAACAACACCAACAACCCAGGTTCTGGATCAACAGGCTCAAACAATTACACTTCTAACTTACCCTCATATAGCTGTTTAAAATCACACTACTTAAGATACGGCAACAACATCCCTGTATCTGAAGATGTGATAGATCCGGCCTTAGGTGATTTACTTGGTGGTTATGTGGAATACAATATCGATGCGGGTATCTTTTTAAACACATGTGCTATTCGTGTAAGCCACATGCTTAACAGCTGTGGACACACCATCCCTTACATTGCCGATCAAACCTCATCGTCTGCCAATAACGATAAAAACATTTACCGTGTTGTGATCATGGAAGACTACCTCACAAATCGCTACGGGCCTGCCCAAATAACCAGCTCTAACAAAAGTAGTTTTATAGGTGAAAAAGGCATATTACTCATCCATATGCCAGGCACATGGTCTGATGCAACTGGGCATGTTGCGCTTTGGGATGGCCAGAAAACTTTGGGTGGATTTGCCACTGATAACTTTATGTTTGCTAATGCGCAGTATGCCAAGCTTTGGGTGGCTAATTAATATTTCAAAACCGATACCCTAACTGCACCCCAATATCTCTTCCTCTTTTAAAGGAATTAAAAACATACTCTTCACCTTTATAGCTGTGGGTCATTTTAATGGTCGGATCCAAAATATTTTTGATATAACACCTAATTTGGAGTTTTTTAAACGTTTTTGACAAAACCCAATCCAGAGACGGAATTTCTCTTGTGTACACATCCGGAATCCCCCCAAGCATAACAACGGCAAGTCTTCGTCCAGTCAGATTAAAACTACACATTGAACGTAAATTGCCTTTTAATTCTTGTTCATAAAACACATTGAGTATATAGGGCGATTGTCCATACAATGTTCTTGTGTTTTTAGCTGTAGGATTTGAAGAGCGCATCACAACCATTGATAAAGAATCTATTTCAGTAGCAGAGTGCATATAGGCTACATTTACCCCTAAAAGCGAAGTCTTCTGATTTATATTTACCTTTTTTCTTACCTCGCATTCTATGCCATACAAATGTGCATATGGGCTTTGCCTATCATCGAGTGATCCCGTATTTACCCAAGTGATCTCAGGGGTGGCATTTGCTGCCAAAGGGTTAAAGACCACTTCAATGGGTTTGTGGAAACGCTTATAAAATCCCCCCAGAGAAAACAACTCTTTGTCTTTAGAATACAGCTCATAACGCAGATCTACATTTTGAATTTTTGTTTGTTCTAGAGAAGCATTTCCAATGCGGACCCACCCAGTGGCAAAATCATAATCTGCAAAAGGCGCAATTTCTCTAAAGGTAGGTTGGGCAATGGCATGGGAATATACAAAGCGTAAGTTTTGATTTTCCTTGACTTTGTATGTCAAGTTAAGCGATGGTAAAATGTTAAAATTATCCAGTTTTGCCTTAGCTAAACTCACGTCATTACTTACAAGCTGCATGTGTGTCTTAAGGGCTCTTATCCCAGCATTAACCCTTATTTTTTCTTTAATTGTTTGATCTAAACAGAGGTAAGAAGCCCATTTACTTAAACTGCCATTGTAGGTATTTCTTAGTTCAGACACATCTGCAATATACATATACCCATTCTGAGGATTGGTTTGAGAAGCCAAAGGCAAATGCATATTTTGATCAGAAAAAAAATCAGCCACCTGTCCATTAAAGTCTAAGCCTTGTAGTTGGTAATTAAAGCGTTGCTGCCTAACAGATCTTTGTTTATTAAGATAGCTAGCCCCTAAACTCAACCGCCCTTTTTTTGGTAAAGCATAGGTGATTGAAAGATTTGGGTTCAATGTTTTTTCTTTTAAATCTCTGTAAAACCGGGTCGGAACATTGTACAATGCCGACTGTACTTTATAAACCGTATCGGCACCAACTACCTGATAATCATTATTAAAAAAACGCAAATCAGGCTGATATTGCCTTGAACGTGCATAGGCTATAGTATATGCTAAACTTAGATCTTTATGGTTCAACATCTCTCGACTATTCCCTTGAACAGATACATATTCTAACATGCGTTGTGTATAAAGCAATGCGCTTGTCTGATAGATAATATTAGGCGCATCCGATGGCAAAGGCCCTTCACTAAACTGCACTGTTTTATCAGCATTTTGATGCCTTAACGCATACAGTGTAATATCATGATTGGCATTTAACATATATTCTAAACTCGCATAGGCTGCCCAAAAGCTTTGCTCATTGCTCTTATTGTTATCTAACAGTCTATTTACAGTAAGTCCGTCTACTTCGTTTACATTTCCGGTTAGTGTATAACGTCCTATAAAAGCATCTTTTGCGAGATGGGTAAATTTTTTCTGGTATTTGATTCCTACAAAATACCCCAAAGGTTTGCCAAAGACACGCAACTGATTTGAGATAGAAAAGCGCGTTGAAAAATTAAGAGGAGAGGTCTTCGTGTGAAAGTCCATCTGTTTTGAAAAAGATTGTGTCACCTTTTCTAGTTGCTCATTATTGGCAAAAAAAACAGGCACCTCGCTATTTTTTACGGTTAGAGGTACATCTCTAGATCCGCCATCAAAAGCTAAATGATCTTGAAAAGTGCTTGTATAGGTCAAAAAGTTTTTATTTAAAGAGGATAAAGTATTATAGGCAACTAACTGACTTAACTCTACAGTTAAACTATCTGATGCTTTTTTAGTTGCAATAGTCATGATCCCCCCCGAAAAATCACCAGGTAAATTTGCCGAAAAGGATTTGTCAATTCGAATATTTTCAATAAACGTACTCGGAAAAAAATCGAGCTGAACTGTGTTTCGATCTGGGTCTAATCCTGGAATTTCAGATCCATTTACCAGCGTTTTACTGTAACGATCACTCAAACCCCTCACATATATATATTTACCTGCTTCAACATTTACGCCTGTAATGCGTTTCGCCGCAGAAGATATACTGCCATCAGCCCTTTTACTTATTTCTTCTTTTGAGATGGCTTCAACCACTCTTGCATCATTTTTTTTAAGAAACATCATAGCATTTTGAGTGTTTTCAAGCTTTTTAGCAGAAACGTTTGCCGCTTGAAGTTGAATGGTCTTCTCCTTAATGTTAAAATCAACAACAAGAGGCTTTGCATCTGTTACTTCTATGTGTTGTGTGTCATTTTCAAATGACACAAACTGACAAATTATATTGTATTGCCCAGGCTGCACATTTGCTGTGATTTGATAAACGCCGTCTATATTTGTAACCCCACCAATTTGACTATTCTGAATCAACACCGTTGCGCCGATCACAGGCTCTTTTGTAAGGTAATCCATAACTTTTCCAGAAATGGTATATTGAGAAAACAGGGTAGATGTACACAAAAGAAAGCCCAAAAAATAAATCAAACGCATAGTTCTTGTTTTATACTAAGGTCTACATCATATATAAGCACAATGTAAAGCCAAGTTTAACTTATTGTTAAATAAAGAGTTTGTACCTTTGAGGCATGTCTTTAGAGCAAGAATTTGATAAAGAAATAGAGATGTCTTTTTTAGACCATCTTGAGGTGCTTAGATGGCATTTAATTCGTTCAATACTTGCAATTTTTATTGGGGGGATGTTATTATTTATCAATAAAAACCTCTTGTTTGACACTATTATTTTTGGCCCAAAAAAAGGTGATTTTATTACATACAGACTTTTGTGTAAATGTTCTGCGTGGCTATCAAAAAAATTCCCGAGCCTAGTAGACAACACCACATTATGTATAGGCCAAAACTTGCCTGAATTGCAAAACCTAACCATGTCTGGGCAATTTACAGCACATATTTTAATCTCTATTGTAGCAGGGTTAATTTTAGCTTTTCCGTATGTGATTTATGAACTATGGAAGTTTATATTACCCGGACTGAGTAAAAGTGAGCGCAAAAACGCCAAAGGATTTATCTTTTTTACTTCACTTCTGTTTTTACTTGGTGTTTTGTTTTCTTATTTTATTATTGCGCCCTTGTCGATTCATTTTTTCTTAAATTATCAGGTCAGTGATTCTGTGGCAAATATTCCGCAGCTCTCTTCTTATACAGGTATATTAGTAAATCTGACCCTGGGGTGTGGCCTTTTATTTGAATTGCCTATTCTGATCTATTTCTTAGCCAAAAGTGGGGTAGTATCGGCTCAAATGTTAGCATCAGGACGAAAACTAGCCTTAGTAGGATGTTTGTTACTTTCAGCAGTGATTACACCCCCTGATGTCTTTAGCCAAATTTTAGTGACTGGTCCTTTAATGATACTTTATGAAGTAGGCATCAAGATTGCCAAAAGGGTTGAATTAAAAATTGTAAAATAAAAAAAGCGCATATCAATTAAAATATGCGCTTGAATAATTTTGAAATTATTTACTCTTATTTTCTTGTAACATTTAAAGTTACAGTGGTTGTAACACCACCTTCAGAAGCATCAAGACTCATAGAAACCGCATCATCTTCTCTGCTAATAACATTTGCTACAGTAACATCACCTTCATCGTCAGTGATTGTAACCTGATCGCCTTCATCATTTACAGTATAACTAAACGCACTTGACTGATCGTCTGACCCTATAACAGAACCCGTACAATCATCTTTTTTGACTTTACAATCGTCAAAAGTAATCTCTTTCATATTAAGGGCTAACTGAGCCTCTTCTTGATTTAAATTGGTTGTCTGTCCTGCTTGAGCAACTGATGCTGAAGACAACACCCAAGTGCCTTCTAAATCATTGGCTAATTTTTGATTATCCTTAGTACATGAAGAAAAAAATAACGCAACTGCTGCCGCTGACATAATAATTTGTTTCATAATATCGTTTATAAATTTATACGAAAATAAAAAAAAACAACCCTTCCTATTGACTTGCATTCAATAATTTATGAACTTTGTATAAAAATTGTCATGAAAAAACATTTTACTACTTTTTTTGGTCTTGCATTGTGCATCATTATCTTATCAGCGGCTGCTTGTACAAATAATTCTTCAAACCCTCCTGTGTGTATTGACGCTAATACAAGTGGATCTAACGTATATGATATTTCCTGGGTAAGCACTCACGCGAATAATACAGCACAAAATTTTCCAAATAGCGGATACGCACTACAAGGTGTTTATCAGCAAGAAAATTTTCAAACCCCTATCATTTATACATTTTACTATTTAGATGAAACTGTGCCTGGGGGTGCTGGAAAACACGAAATGCTTTTTGAATGGTACGATTGCGACGGAAATTTATTGTGTAGCGACGATGGAGATCACGCGATCAATGGTTGCACGACCTTTCCGGTGCCTATTTTCACAACACCACTAAATTTTTGGGCGTACACGCCTTAAACATCACTAAGAAAACTGATTTTTAAAACCAAGAGGATATTAAACCACTTGGTTTTTTTCGTTTGGGAAAACCACTGTGGGGTTAAATTCTTTGGCTTCTTCAGGTGTCATTAGACCATAAGATATAATAATCACAATATCGCCCACCTCGCATTTTCGAGCAGCAGCACCGTTTAAGCAAATCACCCCAGAGTCTGCATCCCCATAAATAACGTAGGTTTCTATACGTTCGCCATTATTTACATTAACAACCTGAACACGCTCACCATCATATAAATTAGCGGCTTTAGCCAAGCTCTGATCAATCGTGATTGAGCCTACGTAATTTAAATTAGCTTCTGTGACTGTAGCTCTATGAATTTTAGATTTATGAATTTGTAATAACATCTTTATTATTGAATTAAAAGAGGAAAATTAATCTCAATATCTGTGGCGCCTGGCTCACAGGTTCCATCTTTTTCACCACCAGGTTGGTGTCTAAGGGTAATAGTGATTTGTCCTGAAGACGGATCAAAGGTTTCCCATTCAGAATCAACACCTAACGGAAATGCCCCATCAGAATCTGTAATACTGATATTCACTAAATTATTTGACGAAGGCTGAAAACAAAACAAATGCTCATCTGCTTCTTCTATGATTTCACCCGTTATATTTTCTATTGGATCTACTGCTTCATTTAAAAGAGTGATCTGCGCATCATATATTGCATTGGCATTTAACACAATTGTATCAAAAGCTGTGGGCTCATTACCCCCTGCACCATCAAGGTCTTGGAACTTCGCAACCACGTCCGTAGAATTACCCGATTGATCTGCAAAAAGAATCTCAAAAGTAGTTATAAGCTCTTCTTCATGATTATGATTGTGCTGATCAACATCACTAGGGTCTTTTTTACAAGACACCAAACACAAAGCAACCACAGCGGTTACTGGAAGTAATTTACAAAAATTCATTTCCACAATTCAACATTTTACCCTACGAAAGTAGGGCTTTTTATTCAAAGTTTAGGGGGATTTTAATGCTTAGTCGTATGTTTCTGCCCAGATCATCTGCAAAATACCGAAAGCGGTTCATATAATCTCTATACGAATGATCTAACAAATTATCTATTTGAAGATACGCACTTATTGGTGTTTTTTTAACGCTAAACACACCAGATGCTCCTGCACTTAAAAGTGTATAGGCAGGTGGCGGATCTACAAATTCTGTGTTTGAAGGAACGCGGTTTTGTTCAAACACATAAAGCACCTGAGCAAACAGAGCCCACTTATCGGGACTTTTCTCTTTAGAGAGCTCTAGCTCTAATCTGTTACTAATACGATTAGAGGGGATGTTAGAGATGGCTCTTTCACGAGTGATATCTTGGGCGTGTAGATAATTGTAATGAAATGAATACCCAACTCTTTTATGTATCTGTGCTTCAAATGAAATATCGCTGCCATAAAATCGCGCATTAAATTGTTGGAAATTAAACACTGGAAACGCCCCATGAATCGTTAACGCTGGCTCTTCTTGTGGAACAAGGCCAATGTAACCGTCAAAAAAATACACAAAGGGCTGCACTGTAAACATCCATTTGTCTTTTGTATATAAAAATTCTGAGGTGAATTGATGCGCAATTTCTGTTTCTAATCGACTATCTCCAATTTCTAATGCCGCAGCCCCATGATGAAGGCCATCACTAAAAAGCTCATTAATAGAAGGAGGGCGCCAAGCCCTTGCGTAATTGAGTCTAACGGAGGCTTGATCTGTAAATACTTTACTTATTCCAGCATGCATAGATACATTTGAAAAATCAAGCGGTATTTTAGTCAGCACATTAGCCTTGGGCACAAAGGCATTTATGGTGTGCGTTTCAACTCTTACACCCGCCTCAAAGACCCATTTGTCTAGATGAAGATGCTCTGAGGCAAAAAAGGCATACCCCACCGAACTGTAATTAGGCACAAAATAGCGCCCCGAGAATGTATTCTTTTGCTTCTGCACACTCAAACCCAGCTGGCCTTCAATTATTTTTTTCTCAGAAAGATGTGCATATATTAGATTCGCCTGATGCGTAGTTAATCTTAATTCTAGTTCAGGATCTTTTTCATTAAGATTAGACAAAGGACCATGCTCATCAAATTCTTTACGGCCATTGTATTGTCTTGAAAAAGAAATTTCAAAGGTACCTTTTTGACCTAAATCTATTCTAGAGTGTAGCGAAAAGAGTTCATGCAAAACATCTTGTTTCGGATTGCCAATACCATAGGTAAATCCGACACTATCTATGGGTCTATCTGCCTGGTAGGCGATTAACAAATCGGTTAAATTACCAATATGCGCTCCGCTAAAAACGCCTAAATTGGTCTGAAACAAACTGTAATAGGCTTTAATGAAAAAGTTCTTTTTGCGGTAGTCTAAAAGAGCAAAGGCATTCTTTTGATCAAAAGAGGTATTCGATAACACATAATCTGGCGCTTGCCTGTTGCCTGCTTTTTGAAAACTCCCACCAGCTTTAAAACGCAAAGACTCAATGTGTTTAAGCATCCCTTCTAGATTTACGCCTATGCCTGCTGCTCTACCATTGCTTTGTGTATTTAAAAACACCTCAGCCCCAAGACCTGGTGACGTTCTAGAAATATGGGTTTCACTTAAAATAACGCCCCCCATAGCAGCAGAGCTATACCGCACTACTCCTGCACCCTTTATAAATGAGAGTTCATCGATCACATGAGCATCAATTTCAGGCGCATGCTCTACCCCCCAATTTTGCCCTTCTTGACGCACGCCTTGCTGATAAAACAATAAACGCTGTGAATGCATGCCATGCACAACTGGTTTTGAAATAGAATTGCCTGTATTAAACGTTTGTATTTTTCCAGATTTTTCAAGAATCTGTGCTACCGGTAAACTTTGATTTGACTCAATCTCTTTAGGCGCCATTCTCTCTATGAGTTGAGCCGTATGCTTTTTTTTGTTTTCAATGATTTCAATTTCTGTTAAAAATTCAGCATGATGCTCCGGATAAAAATAAAGACTCGTGTCGCCTTTAATTTGAACTTGCAAAAAAATAGGCTCACAACCCACGTGTGCACATTCAATTAAATATTTACCCTCACACAGTCCGTCTATCTTGTAATACCCTATACTATCTGCCACCACTGAAATAGCTAAGTCTTTAATTTGAACCGTTGCAAACGAAAGAACCTCCTCGTTGTGCCGATCAACAACCTGCCCTTCAATACTAATATTACAGTCTTTTTGAGCGAAAAACCCCATCCCCCCAAATAAAAAAAAGAGAAAAAGAAAACCCCTATAGTATCGTCTATAATGCATTTGTAGACCTAGTAAGCTCGCGTATTTTTGCCTTCCATAAAATTTACAAAAGCAGTATTTACCACTTTGTTGCCTCCTGGGGTTGGATAATGGCCTGTAAAATACCAATCGCCTTTATGATTCGGACACGCCACATGCAAGTCTTTTACCGATTGATATACAATCTCTACCTCGGCTTTTATTTGATCACCACTTAACAATTGCGCAATGCGTTTTGAAATTTCTTCATCTGTAAATGGGGCGTATACCTCTTTAACATAATTCTGCATCTTTATAGAAGGTAAAGACGCTTGATCCTTACATTTTTTATAAATCTTATTCAGCGCATTGGGGTCTTTTTCAGTAAGTAGAGACACCGCGGCTTTAAAAGCAATGAAATCGCCTATTTTAGCCATGTCAATGCCGTAACAATCAGGATATCTAATCTGAGGCGCTGAAGAAAGCACAATAATTTTTTTCGGCCCTAAGCGATCGAGCATTTTTAAGATACTATTCTTTAGTGTAGTGCCTCTGACTATAGAATCATCAATCACCACAAGGGTATCTTCTCCTTTTTTTAAGGTCCCGTAGGTGATGTCATACACATGGGTCACTAGATCATCACGCGCTGAATCTTCAGTAATAAAGGTTCTTAACTTCACATCTTTAATGGCAATTTTTTCGACACGTAAATCTTCAGTGATAATCTGCTCTAAGTCTTGGTCTGTATTATCACGACAAGCTAAAATTCGCTCTAATTTGCGTTTACTCAAATACTTGTTTAACTCCTGAGTCAATCCATAAAAAGACACTTCAGCTGTATTGGGAATAAATGAAAAGACCGTTTGACTTAGCTCATTTTTTATGGCCTTGAGCACTTTTGGTGCCAATAGCTTTCCTAGCGTTTTACGTTCATTATAAATATCTTGATCGCTGCCTCTTGAGAAATAAATGCGTTCAAAAGAGCAGGGCGTTTTTTGTTTTTTCGGGAGGATCTCTACCAGCTGTGCAGATTGATTCATTTTAAAAATAAGTGCACTACCCGGCGTAACTTCTTTAATGTTTTGGTGTGGTATATTAAAACTTGTTTGAATAGCCGGACGCTCAGAGGTTGCCACCAAAACCTCATCGTCTTCAAAATAATACGCAGGCCTAATGCCATTAGGATCTCTTAACACAAAACCATCGCCATGCCCCATAAGCCCACACATGACATAACCTCCATCAAAGTCAACGGCCGATTGTTTTAAAATAGAGGCAATATCTAAGTTCTCGGCGATCAATTTGGAAATTTCCACATAACTTTTGCCCTGGTCTTTATACTGTCTAAAGAGCTTTTGATTTTCTTCATCTAGATAATGGCCAAATTTCTCAAGTACAGTGATGGTGTCTGACTTTTTCCTGGGATGCTGCCCTATATTCACAAGTATATCAAAGAGCCTATCAACGTTAGTAAGGTTAAAATTACCGGCCAACATTAGGTTTTTAGTTTTCCAATTGTTTGATCTGATAAACGGATGGCAATAATCTATATTGTTTTTTCCAAAAGTGCCATAACGCAAATGCCCCAGAAAAACAGAGGCATGAAAGCCAAAATTATTATTTAGCCACTGATCTGATTTTAACCTATCGTTTGGCTGACCTTCTAAAGACGCGTAGATTTTAGAAAAAATATCTTTAATAGGGGTGGTATGGTTAGACCTCACACGGCTTATAAATTCATGCCCGGGGGCAGAAGAAAATTTAATGGCGCCCACTCCGGCACCATCTTGCCCTCTGTTGTGCTGTTTTTGCATAAGCAAATACAACTTATTTAAGCCATAAAAATAGGTGCCATATTTTTTATAGTAAAATTCTAGTGGCTTTTTAAGCTTTAAGACCACAATACCACACTCGTGTTTTATTTGATCACTCACTGAGCAAAAAACTTATAAAAATAAGGAATGGTTTCAATGCCTTTTAAGTAATTAAAAATACCATAATGTTCATTGGGCGAATGGATGTCGTCTGAATCAAGCCCAAAGCCCATTAGTATAGATTTTAGCCCCAATTCTTTTTCAAAAAGAGCCACAATTGGTATGCTTCCGCCTCCCCGTACCGGAATAGGTGTTTTTCCAAAAGTTTGTTCCATGGCTTTTTCAGCCGCTTTGTATCCCTTAAAATTAGTGGGCACTACAAGTGGCTCTCCACCATGATGTGGCCTAACTTCAACTTTAACGCCTTTAGGTGCAATGGCTTTAAAATGATCTGAAAAAAGTTGAGTGATCTTATCAGAAGATTGATTGGGTACTAAACGCATGGATATTTTAGCATTGGCTTTTGAAGGCAAAACCGTTTTAGCGCCTTCTCCTATATATCCTCCCCAAATACCGTTCACGTCTAAAGTAGGGCGAATCGAGGTTAATTCAGGAGCCGTGTACCCTTTTTCTCCATACACCTCGCCAATCTGGAGCTCTTTAAGATAATCTTGCTCACTGAAAGGTGCCTGGGCTAAAGCCTCTCTTTGAGCTGGTGATAATTCTTCTACATCATCGTAAAAACCAGGAATAGTAATTTTATTGTCCGCATCAAAAAGAGACGCAATCATTTTTGAAAGTATATTGATCGGATTAGGCACCGCCCCCCCATACACGCCTGAGTGTAAATCTCTATTTGGGCCTATCACTTCTACCTCAACATAACTAAGCCCTCTTAATCCTACCGTAATAGACGGTGTTTGATTATCAATAATAGAAGTATCCGAAATTAAAATTACATCGGCCTTGAGCAGCTCTTTATTTTCTTGAAGCACCACTTCGAGATTATCCGAACCTACTTCTTCTTCTCCCTCAATTAAAAATTTCACATTACAAGGCAAACAATCATTTTGCAGCATCAATTCTACCGCTAATACATGCATGTAAGCTTGTCCTTTATCATCACAAGCCCCTCTAGCGTATATTTTATCGTTTTTAATCACGGGCTCAAAAGGAGGCGAATCCCAAAGTTCTATTGGATCTGGCGGTTGCACATCATAATGCCCATAAACCAAAACAGTCGGCTTAGACGCATCGATTATTTTTTCTGCATACACTGCCGGATGGCCTTGCGTTTCAATAAGGTGTACATTTTCTAAACCCATCGCTTCAAATTTACCTTGCATATGCACCGCGGTTTTGCGTACATCGTCTTTATACGCTGGGTCTGCACTTACTGAAGGAATTTTAAGCAACGTAATCAACTCGTCAATATAACGCTGTTTGTTTTTTTCTATTTGATGTTTTAATTCATCCATCCTAAAAAATTAGAACACAAAGGTACCTATTTTATGTGTGTTTTTCACTTGACTCACCTCTGTTATTTAACTAATTTAGAGCCTTAAGATGAAACTTGAACTTTCAGCCCTAGCGCTCTCAAAATTACTCGGCGGCACCCTTCAAGGAGAGCCTAATACCCTTGTGAATGATTTAGCTAAAATTGAACACGGAAAACCTGGAGCAGTCTCTTTCCTTTCTTCAGAGAAATACATACCGTACACAAAAGATTGCGCGTCTTCATTGCTTATCATAGACAAACGATTTAAACCACAAATTAAAGACCTTAGTAATACTGTGTTATGGGTGGATGATGCCAGGCAAAGCTTCGGCAAACTGATCGGATTTATTCACGCTAAACTCAATCCCCCCAAAAAAGGCATTCACACAACTGCCCTTATAGACCAAAGTGCAAAAATTGACTCCGATTGTTTTATCGGCCCTAATGTAGTAGTGTCTAAAAATGCTATAATTCAAAAGGGGGTTCAAATACAGGGCAATGTGTTTATCGGGGAGGATGTTACCCTTGGAAGCGGCACTGTTGTTTATTCAGGCGTTAATATTTACGATCGCTCTAAGATTGGCAAGCAATGCGTGATTCAGTCTGGCGCTATAATTGGCTCGGATGGATTCGGTTTTGCACCCAATGCTGAAAATAATTACGAAAAAATTTATCACCTAGGCAATGTCATTTTAGAAGATCATGTTGAAATTGGGGCAAACACCACAATTGACAAAGCAACAATGGGCTCTACCATCATCAAAAAAGGCGTAAAACTCGACAACCTGATACAAATTGCGCACAATGTTGAAATTGGAGAAAATACCGTGATGGCAGCGCAGTGTGGCGTGGCCGGATCTACCAAAATTGGCAAAAACTGCATGATTGGCGGGCAAGTAGGAATTGTAGGGCATATTGAAATCGCTGATGGGGTAAAAATTGCAGCCCAGTCTGGCATCGCACGAAGTGTAAAAAAAGAAAATACCATTTTACAAGGTTCTCCTGCTTTTGAGATTATCGATTACAAAAAATCATACGTACTTTTCAAACATTTACCTGCTATAAAGAAACAAATTGACGGATGCTGCGTTAAAGAGTGATTCAAAACCCCTTTAAATGGAGTTTCAAAAAACATTAAAAAGCGCCTTTACTATAGAAGGCACCGGCCTGCATACAGGGCACAAAGTAACGCTCACCATTCACCCAGCAGGTGAAAACCATGGCTTTAAATTTCGACGTATAGACCTCGATGATCAGCCCATTATAAAAGCGGATGTCGATTTAGTAGTTTCTACCGAGCGGGGCACTACCCTTGAAAAAAACGGCGTTAAAGTGCATACCACCGAACATGTTCTAGCTGCCCTTTACGGCTCTGGGATTGACAATGCCTTAATTGATTTAGACGGCGATGAAATACCTATTTTAGATGGAAGTAGCAAGCCCTTTATTGAAAAAATAACGAAAGTTGGCATAGCCACTCAAAAGGCTGAAAAAAACTTTTTTTACCTCAAAGAAAATCTTAAGTACGAAAACCTAGAAAAACAGGCCGAAATATTAGCCGTACCTGACTCTGAAATGCGTGTGACTGTAATGGTAGATTACAATTCTCCGCTATTAGGTACTCAACATGCCTCAATGTACCATTTGGGCGAGTTTAAAGACAAGATTTCTTCTTGTAGAACGTTTGTGTTTTTAAGAGAAGTTGAAGCGCTTTTAAAACAAGGATTAATCAAAGGCGGCGATGTAAACAATGCCATTGTTATGGTCGATGAACCAGTTTCTGAAGAACGCATCAAACACCTAAAAAAACTCTTCGATAAACCCAATATTGAACTGCAAGGCATTGGCATGCTCAACAACATACAACTGCGTTTTGAAAACGAACCTGCCCGACATAAACTTCTGGATATTGTAGGCGACATTGCTCTTATCGGCAGACCTTTAAAGGGCCATATTTTAGCCGCCCGCCCAGGACACAAAACCAATGTAGAATTTGCGAAAGTGCTCAAAGAACTAATCAAAAAAGAAAAGCAATCTATTCCATATTTTGATTTAACAAAAACAGTTAAAGATCTAGGTCAAATAAAAAAATTAATCCCTCACCGGTATCCTTTTTTGCTCGTAGACCGCATTATTGAACTTAATGAAAACAAAGTAGTAGGCATTAAAAATGTGACCAACACCGAACCTTTTTTTCAAGGCCATTTTCCTGAAGAACCTGTTATGCCGGGTGTTTTAGTAATTGAAGCGATGGCACAAACCGGAGGAATTTTAGCGCTTTCAATGGTTGACGAACCAGAAAAATACACCACATACTTTTTAAAGATTAATCATACTAAATTTAAACATAAGGTTGTCCCTGGAGATACGCTAATTATGCATTTAGAACTGACCGATAAAGTGAGGCACGGCATAGTTCAAATGAAAGCCAGAGGCTTTGTAAGAAATAACTTAGTCGCCGAAGGTGAGTTAACCGCACAAATCACAAAAAACAAATAACCCAGTATGAATCAGGTTAGCAGCAAAGCAAAAATTGCAAAAGGGGTTAATGTTGGCCCATTCACCACTATTTATGACGATGTTGTCGTTGGAGAAAATACCTGGATAGGTCCTAATGTTACTATTTTTAACGGTGTTACAATTGGAAAAAACTGTCGGATTTTTCCTGGGGCTGTTATTGGCGCTGTGCCCCAAGATTTAAAATATAAAGATGAAAAAACCAAGGTAGAAATTGGCGATCACACTACTATTCGAGAATGTGTGACCATTAATTTAGCCACCGATGATAAATGGGTGACCCGAGTGGGCAGCCACTGCTTAATTATGGCTTATGCTCATATTGCGCACGATTGCCAAGTAGGTAATCATTGCATTTTAGCCAATAGTGTGAATTTAGCAGGGCATGTAGAGATTGACGATTGGGCCATTTTAGAAGGCCTTGTTGCTGTGCAACAATTTACCCGAATTGGCGGGCATGTTTTTATTGCGGGGGGATCGTTGATCCGTTCAAATGTTCCGCCCTTTATTCGTGCAGCCAAAGAACCTTTAACCTTTATTGGTGTAAATTCTATTGGGCTTAGTCGACGTGGTTTTTCAAAAGAAAGCATTAAAGAAATTGAAGACCTCTACAGGTTACTCTATGTGCACAACAGTAATATCTCTAAAGGCATTAAGGCTGCACGAGAACAAGGATTTCATTCAAAAGAGTCTGATGCTATTATCAATTTTATTGAGAGTTCTACCAATGGCGTTATTAGAGGGCCACGTTAGAGTTCAGAACTCTAAAAAACCCCGCCCAATGGGCAGGGTAAAATCAACACTATTCAAATGTAAATGGCCTCTAAGCCTTTTTTAGAACAACACAATTTTTTCAGTATATGTTTTTCCAGTCATCCTAATAGAAAGAAAAAATATTCCATCAGATAAATCTGAAGCATTGACTGAAATTCTATTTGTGGCTTTATTTGATGAAAATATCTCTTTTCCTGTGATATCATATAATAATACTTGATCAATATAATTCTCAGAAGAGAGAACAACCACTTGATTTTCTTCTCTAATTACAGAATAGTTATTATCTAGAGCTTTGATAGATTCATTACTGGTAATAACATTTGGAAGAAGCGGAGCATCAATAACATGAACAACACCATTGTTCGCCTGAATATCCGCAAGAGTAACCTGAGCTTGATTAATAAATACCCCTTGAGCATTGATAGTAACCGTAACATCTTCGCCGAGCAAAGTTGTAGCTTGTTGACCATCACTTAAATCTGCAGAAAAAACCTCAGTTCCTAATACATGATACGTTAGAACATCAGTTAAACTACCGTTTGGGTCATCAAGTAAATCATCAATAGTGCCTGCAGGAAGAGTAGCAAATGCCGCATCTGTAGGCGCAAAAACAGTAAAACTTCCGTTAGGGTCTGCTAAGGTTTGGTCTAAACCTGCTGCTAAAACTGCCGCTTCTAAAGTAGTGTGATCAGCACTATTGACTATTATATCAACTACTGAACTTGTAAATGCTGTTGGTAAAAGCACTGCATCAATCACATGTACCACACCATTGCTTGCTTGTATATCAGCCACTGTAACAAGCGCATTATTAATCATCACCATATTTTGATTAACGCTCACCGTAATATCTTCCCCGAATAAAGTAGTCGCTACTTGGCCATCTGATAATTGAGAAGAAAGCACTTCTGCGCCGAGCACGTGATACAAAAGAATATCAGTTAAATCACCAGTAGGGTCAACTAAAAGTGAATCTATAACTCCGGCTGGCAAAGCAGAAAAAGCAGCATCAGTTGGTGCAAAAACAGTATATTGTGCTGTGGTATCTGAAAGTGTAGGAGCTAAACCGGCCGCTATTACAGCTGTTTCTAAAATTTCATGATCAGAGCTGTTTACAACAACATCTACAACCGTTTGTGCTTGAATATTTGAAAAAACAAGAACCGCGAATAAAAAATTTGTCAATCTATTGACCATAGTAATAAAATTAAAAAGTTAAACATGTATCAATAACCATGATAAAGACAATTTGTTTAACATTTTTTAAAAAATATTAAACAAATATGTTTCTTAATGATCTTATTTCAGCACGCCCGACTTAATATGAATATCTCTCTGCGGAAAAGCAATGGTAATATCATTTTCTCTGAAGAGCTTATCGATAGCAAAACGCAAATCACTTTGCACATCTTCAATTCTAAAGACATGCTCTGACCAAAAAAAGACTTCAAAATCTAGAGAAGATGTCCCAAAATTTTGAAACCGCACAAAGGGCCTAGGGTTTTTTAATACGCGAGGTTCATTTTGAGCAGCTCTTAATAAAAGTGCTTTGACTTTGTCGGTTGGCGACCCATAAGCGACACCTACTTTCACGGTAAATCTAATTTTATTTTTGTATTCTGACCAATTGCGTACATTGTCTTTGATAAATTTATGATTGGGCACAATGATGATTTTATCGTCCCGGTCAATCACTTGGGTGTTTCTCAAATTTAAACGTTTGACTTTGCCGACCATCCCATCTACTTCAACCACATCTCCCACTTCTATAGTGCCTTCAATTAAAAGAAAAAGACCTGATATAATATCATTAAAAATGTTTTGCAAACCAAAACCGATCCCCACTAAAAGCGCAGCCCCACCAGCCATAAAGACCGTAAGTTTAATCCCCAAAATATCTAAACAGGTAAAAAACGTTAACAAGGTAATCACAAAACGCAAGATCAAATACAAGGTATTGTAACGCGACTCTGAACTCTCAGAGCGCTTAGAGGCTCTTGTAAATGCTTTGCGCAAAATACGTAGTATAAATTGCACGAAGAAAATCAAAAGTATAATCTTAGAAATGTTCCAGATAGACAAATGAAACGCGCCTATTTGCACAATATTTTTTTCTAATAATTCAACCACGCTTAAGAGATTAATTGATTGACAAATTTTTTAGGATAGCTTTCATCGTGTTCAAAACCAAGCTCTATATCTCTACCATCACTAGGTATATAATTGGTTTTAAACAGATAATCCCACACGCTCAAACTCAGGGCAAAATTCACCCCAAACCTTCGCTCATAAGGCAGGTGCTTGGCATGATGCCAAATATGCATTTTCGGATTATTCAAAATATATTTCAAAGGTCCATAATCAAAGGGTAAATTGGCATGATTCAAATGCCCAATTAAAATGGTAAATAAATGCATGTAAAAAAAATCAGTCAGGCCAAAGCCAAAAAAACTCAAGGGAATGTATTGCAAGGTCTTATAAAAAATAGTTTCAAACGGATGAAAGCGCAAGTGCGCCGCAAAGCCCATTTCTTTAACCGAATGGTGGAGCTTATGAAACCGCCATAAACAATCAAAGCGGTGCAAGAGCCTATGAATATTCCATTGTAAAAAATCACTCACAACAAACATAAGAGCAATTTTTACCCAAAAAGGCAAATGCGCCACATTAATAGCCACCAGGTTTTTGATGCCAAAAAGGGCTAAAAAATCAGAAAATGCCTCTACCGCCACCATCGATAAACTGTTATAGATAATCAATGAGAATAAGAAAAAATTAAAGAACATGTAAAAGGCATCTAAAAAAAAATCTTTACGCAACAGCCCTTGCTTTTTTCGCCACGGAAAAGCCATTTCTAAACTCCAAACCAAAAGCGAAATACCAATAAGTAAATAAAAATAATTGTGAAAGCTCGGTTGGGTAATTTCACTGATCAAATAATTAAAATAACCCTTATAGCCATCTATAAATATGTCTACATACTTAGTCAAGTGCATATCCTTTAGCAGTCCATGCTCCAATCCCTCCTTCTAAATTATACACCTCTTTAAAGCCTTTTTCTTTGAGTATTTCAAATGCTTTAGCGCTTCTTCCGCCCTTGGCGCAATACACAACCGTTGTCTTATCAGGGTCTAAGTCAGCGAGTTTTTCACTAAAATCATCGCTGTAAAAATCTAATTGTATAGCCGTTTGTTTGATCACTCCTTCTTGCCATTCTTCAGGTGTTCTAACGTCTAAAAGCGTAATGTCTTTTTTTTGATCAAGCCACTCTTTAAGCGTCTTAACACTAATATCAGCGTCTGTTTTTGGCGCAAAAAAACTACAGCCCATTAAGGCCATTAAAGTCAGTACAGCCAAGAATAATAATTTATATGTCATTGTTTTTTTTTTGTGCATTCTATCCAAAGTTCGGTATTTTTTCTTGGGGCGATAGAAAGTTGACAATTTTCTAAACAATTTATGTGAAAATAGGCCTTAAAAAGACGCTGATACTCTTGTTTGCTGCCTCCAAAAGGTGGATTCACCTCAAATTGCCTATTAAACAACACCCCTACAAGCTTACCATTTTGAGTTAATAGTTCAGATGCTTTTTGCACATAGGCCATTCTTTTTTCTGGGGGGATGGCGCAAAAAAAAGTCTGTTCAATAATCACATCAACGTTCATTGTCAAATCAAAGAAGTCTTCACAAATAATGTGTGTTTTAGGGAGGGAGGGATACCGCTCTACACAGCCCTCTACAGCTTTTTTAGAAAAATCTAAATAATACACATCTTTAAACCCATTCTCAAAAGCATACGCCACTTCATGTCCATAGCCAGCACCAGGAATAAGTATAGAGAGCTCCTTGTGCTTAAGATGGTCTAAATAGTGCTTAATGGCAGGCGATGGGGTATTTAAATCCCACCCGGTTTCACCCTTCTTATAACGCGCCGACCAATACGCCGAATTAGCTTGAAACATTTTGGTATAATTATTGTTAAAAAAATTACATTAGAATTTAATTAAATATATTTTTGATAAAAAATTACAGCTATGGAAATACCACAAATTATTGATAGACTTAAAGAAGGGAATGCTCGTTTTGTAGAAGATAAACTCGATGGAAAACTACAAGACAGTGCGCGAAGAGAAGAATTAACCTCTGGGCAATCGCCTCATACTATTGTGCTGAGTTGTGCCGATAGCCGCGTAGTGCCTGAACTAGCTTTTGATGCCGGCTTAGGTGAACTTTTTGTAGTGCGTGTAGCTGGCAATGTTGCCAACAGTTCTTCTATTGGAAGCATTGAATATGCCGTAGCGCATTGTGGTAGTCAAGTGATCGTTGTTCTTGGACACCAAAGTTGTGGCGCTGTTACAGCTGCTATTAACGGAGGTGATAATGGGTACAACATCAACCATTTACTCTCTCACATTACACCCGCCTTGTCTGCTTGCGGATCTGGTGCTGAAGTTATTGATGTGGTTAAGAAAAACGCTCAACTTACCACTGAAGAATTATCAAAACGCTCTAAAATTATTGGCGATGCGGTATCTTCAGGTAAAGTAAAAATAGTGCCAGCCTATTACAATTTAGATTCTGGAAAAGTAGAGTTTTTGTAACAATCAGAATCAAAAAAATCACACAAAAAAGCCGGCTGTAGCCGGCTTTTTTGTTCTGATGAATTTGAAGCGCCTATTTTAGGTTAATAATTAAACTTCTCTAGTCTCATCTCAAGCTTCTTCTCTTTTTTAAAGTATTCTAAAATCACAACATGTCCTGGTTTAGCACGAAGCGTTCTTAAAGATGTGGCATCGGTCTCTAAAGAAATTTTATCGGTCACAAAATCGCTTTCAGCTTGTTTTGTTGCCGCATAAAATTTCATTGTTTTTCTTTTTTTGCCTTCGTCTTTATTGTAATCCATATAGCAGACAGTAAAATTGTCTTTCACTTTATTTTGCTGCGTATAGGCATAATCAAAAAACCCATATCCTTTCGCTAATTTTCCCAAAATTTGAGAACTATAATAGAGCGAACCAGGCCCCATATTTTGATTTGACTTTTCTTTATCAAATACTTTCACACCTTCTAATTCAAAGTTTTTTGAAAACTCATACACAAATAAGTCTTCTATCACCAATTTAGCTGAAGGATGGGCGTTTGCACCACTACCTGACCCTAACATACTTAAAGCTGAAGCTCCAGCGGCAAATACTTTTTTATATTGTTCTGCTACAGCATAAATTTTGCCTTGAGGAGACCTAAAGATATGATGAAAATACATGTTTCCAGCATCTTTAATTTTTAAGCGTTGATCGGCAGTTAAAAGTTTACTAATGTCTCTTGCCCAGCTGACGTGTTTTTTCTCAACATCTTCTCCTTTACTATTGATGGTATGCATCACTAAGCCTTGGCTTTTGGCTTTTAGAAGTTTGTCGCCTAAATTAAAATACATCCCTAGAAAAGTTGTATGATCAGTGCCTGGGTGGTTAAAAGCTGAATAATACATATACTGGTACTTGTTGTCTTTTGGCGGAAGATCAAACATGTATTTTCCGTCACTTAAACGATTCGCATAAACATGGTAATCAATATCTCTTGTCATAGCACTCTTCTTTTTTGCGACTAGTGTATAGACAATTTTGTCTGTTGAACATAAATAAGACGGATATAAATGCATCGATTCAGACGCGGGCGAAGAGTACTTCCATTTTTTACCGCTTTTAGCATCAAAATATTGAACATCAAAACCTGTTTTTTTAGGTTTAGTGGCTTCATAACCCACAAAACCACCTGCTTGACCTAATTCAGAAAAGTTTGAAAATGTTTCTAAGTTTTGGTTTAACGCAGCATTTTCCGTCATTAAAGCATATTTGTTTAACTCTCCTGATTTTAACTCTTTAACTAAAGAGGCTTTATTGTCATAAAGCTGATAAGAAATTGTTTTTTCTCTAGGGTTAAAAAAACGTAAGCAAAGAGATGTGCCGTCATAGGCTGCTTGTGTTAAATTCTCAAATTTTGAAGCTACGATTTCTTTAGTGCCTACAGATTCTAAATTAGGACCTAAAAATTCAATTACATAAAGGTTGTTTTTTTTATCGACCTTATCTTTTTGATAAAAGATATAACTCCCTGTAACTTCTCCTGATTGCACAATTGCTCCTGTGTTTCTTATTCTAAATTTTCTAATGTCTGAAAATGTTTTTTTTTGAGAAAAAGAAATGCCAGAAAAAAGCATTAACCCTATAATTAATTGATTTCTTTTCATATTAAGTGTTTAAAAATTAAAGTCTAAAAATTTACGTTTGTAATGAGAGGCTACTTTGATTTTAAGTGCTTCATCTTCACATACCTCAAACGCTTGTTTTATGTCATCTGCTAACTCTTTAGATAAGAGTTCAATTGGCGTATTTAATATATGTACCAAAGCATGTTTAGCAAAGTCTTTTACGGATTGGTTATGAATAAAAACCACAAATTCTTTAAAAGCTTCTGGCATATTTGGAGATTTTTTTGGACACAAGCTATTCAATCGATGTTTCTTTTGAGCTTCAGAAAATTGATTGAAAATATTCGCTTTATACACTTGATATTCTTTTGCCCAATTTTGATTTTTTTCTAAATACAGTATTCTAGAGTAGCTGTAAGCTAGAGCTCTTTTTTTCAAAAGCCGTTTTAAGGTGATATCAGCAGATAATTCTTTTATGTTTGAAAACAACTCATCTTCATTACTTGTTTTTGAATCATTAGAAATTGAGCCCTGCAATGTTTTATACCTTTCAGCACAATCTGGGTGTGTATGCAGAGAATCTTGAAGCTTTTTTTCTTTTTCTGTCTGTTGTTGAAAAAAAGAGAACCCCTTATCTGGATCAGTCAAAAATATATTATCTAAAGGAAATTCAGAAGTCCCGTATAGAGCGCTTAAATTATATTGAACATTCTCATAAAACCAATCTACCTCTTCTAAAACTTCCATTACTTTGATGGCTTTACTTAAATTAAAGCGCGTGTTTTTTAACAACTCTACCGCTAAAGCGTCAGCATCAGACTCTAATTCCCTGGAGTGAGAAGACGTTTTAATGGCCAAATCTTTCATAAGGTTTTCAAATTTTTTAACCTTATTGTATTCCATTCTTTTTATTTCTTTGATTTTCCCTTTAAATTCACTAGACCCCAACACCCCTAAAGCTTTACTCATAGATGTTTCTGCATGTTTTAAAATAAAATGAGCCAATTCATGTGCTATTACAAAAGCCAATTGATGTTCGTCGTCTACTAGCTCAATTAACCCTGTGTTTACAACCATAATGCCATTAAAATCGCAAAATGCATTGGGCTGATCAGAAGTACTCAAAATAAAGAAGGGTTTCTGTGTGAATCTATCTTGATTGGCATTATAAATAGATTCTGCTATGTCTTGAACTTTTTTATTAATTTCTGTAGAGAATAAATAAAGACTGTCTTTATAATTATATTCTAATGTCTTGAAGTAAGAGGTTATATGTGGTTTAAAAATATTAAGTTGCTCTTTACTAAGCCCTTCTAATATTTGCACATCCCCTTTTTTTTCTTCTATAACTCTATCAAATTGATCAGATTTATAAATAAGCTGCGCATAAGAAATAATCCCGCTAAAAAAAAGCGGTAAAACAGTGGCAATTATCTTAATTGATTTTTTCATCTTAAGCCCCATCAAGAATACAATAATTTTTTTAATCCTTATGAATAGATAAAAAGATTAATCCCAAACATGTAAATTTGTCTAGTGATTGATTTGCCGTCTTCCCAAAAAAACAAAATCCAAACAGACCATACGGCGCTCTTAGGTAATGCGCGAGATCTAATAGATACTCATGTGTTAACTCCAGCAAACCTATTAAACGTTCTAGCCCTTTACAAAGAGGCTTTAAACCTTTTATGGATAGGCTTTTATTGGGTGGATCGTGAAAGATTGAAACTAGGACTTTTTCAAGGCCCTGTTGCGTGTTTATCCATCCCCTTTAACAAAGGAGTATGCGGAAAGGCCTGGGCACAAGAAAAAACAATCATGGTTGATGATGTGCATCAGTTCGATGGGCACATTGCCTGTTCGAGTAAGTCTAACTCTGAAATGGTTATCCCCATAAAAAAAGAAAATAAAGTAATCGGGGTGCTGGATATAGATAGTGAGGCTTACGGTTTTTTTGACGACTCTCACAAAGAGGGTTTTGAAGCCTTAATTGTGTTATTACTTAAAAAAGAGTTGATCTAACATGACAAGATCGAGTCGTTGCATAGCTTTTAAGTGTGTGTGTGTGTGCATTGTAAGTATTTGGCTCTATGGTTGTGCTCAAAAATTACAGTTAACAGGTGGGCCAAAAGACAGTGAAGCCCCTTTCTTTGAGCAATCTACACCGAGTCAAAATCAGACTGAATTTACAGATGATCAGATCACATTTATCTTTAATGAGTTTGTTCAGATTACCTCTCCTGAAAAAAAGATTGTGTTTTCGCCTCCGCCGATAGAAAAGCCCTCTTTTAACATCGGGGGTAAAAAATTAAATATCAATGTTAAAGATAAATTAGAAGACAACACCACGTATCAGATTTCTTTTTTTGATTGTATTAATGACATTACAGAACAAAACCCATTCGAGAAAAAAACCTTTGTTTTTTCAACCGGCCCAACTATTGACAGTGCTATTATTAAAGGCCGTGTATTAGATGCTTACAGTAAAAAGCCCATTGAAAATGCTTTAGTGTATGCCTTTAGATCATCTAGTCTATCTTTAGATAGCGCCATTAAAACGCGAGGGGATTATCTGACAAAAACGAACAAAAATGGCCAATTCACTTTATCAAATCTAAAACAGACTGATTATTCTGTTTTTGCACTGATAGATTCTGACGAAAACTATATATACAACCCCAATGTTGAATCTTTTGGCTTTAGCACACAAAAACAAAACACTTCTGATTCTAATCACATCACCTTATTGACCTTTCAAAAGGTGTTTTCAAGTCCCTTGGCCTTTAAAGAGAAAAAAATGATCTCTCCAGGAGTCATCCAACTTTTTTTTACAGATACCCTCTCTTCATTTTTGATTAAAAATCATCCTCTAGACCACTACCATCATACCTTAAGTGAAAAAGACAGTAGCGTTACCATCACCTTTTTAGACACTTTGTTTTTTAATGAGAGTTTTAACTTGCATTTGCAACTTAACGACACACTTATTGATACCTTAAAAAACATTCAGTTATCCCCCCATAAAAAAACATCTCTAGATATCGATAGAGCCAACAATCAATTTACACCCTTTGAGCCGGTTATATTGCAATTTAATGAGCCCATAGAGTCTTTTGATTCTTCTAAAATTGAAATTACATTAGACAGTACACTTATTGCGTATAGGTTAGAAAGAGAAGCCCCTAAAGGTTTTATAGTGCGTCTTTTAACAGACAGTATAGCCTATAATAAAAGCTACAACCTAAAAATATTACCCAATGCCCTGCAGTCTTATTATAAGAAAACGAATACAGACACACTGATACATTCACTTTCGGTGAAAGACCCAAAACAATTTGCAAATCTGTCTGTTTATTTGTCTGATTCTTCACATACAATGAAGGGCAAACAAAAAATAGCACAACTTTATAATAGTGGTCAAAAAATGATACAAAAAGTAGTCTTTCAAAATGATTCCTGCGCTTTTTCAAATTTAGAGGTAGGCACCTATACATTACAATTAATGGTAGACAACGATAAAAACAAGGCCTGGACTTCAGGCGATTTTTCTGTGCGAAGGCTTGCCGAAAAAGTGATCTATTACCCTGACATAAATATTCAGTCTGGATTTGATCAAGACATTACCTGGACTATAAAATCTGAACATGAGTAAAAAAGCCATTCTTCTTGTCAACTTGGGCACACCAGATTCGCCGAGTGTTTCAGATGTACGCAGATACCTCAGAGAATTTTTAAACGATTACAGAGTGATAGACAATCGCTGGCTTAGGTGGTTTGTCATGAATTTGATCGTGATTCCGTTTAGACCCTGGAAATCTGCCAAGATATACAAAGACTTATGGACCCCTGAAGGTTCACCCTTAAAAATCTATGGATTTAAACTTAGAGATAAGTTGCAAAAAATCGTGTCTAAAGACGCCAAGGTATTTTTGGCGATGCGCTATCAAAATCCGTCCTTAGATAAAGTTTTAGAAGAGATTAGATGGTACAAACCAAGTGAGATTGTTATTGTGCCCTTATTTCCGCAATATGCCTCTGCCTCAACAGGATCTGTAGTTGAAAAAGCCATGCAGATTATTTCTAAATGGCAGGCCATTCCAAATCTGAAATTTATCAATCAATTTTATAATGTGGAGGGATTTGCTTCGCTTTTTGCGCAAAATGCAAGAAACTACGCCCCTCTTGAAAAGTACGATCATATTTTATTTAGTTTTCATGGCATTCCAGAGTCGCAGGTCGATAAGGTATATGAAAATGGCCCCTGCGCTGAGAAAGGCTGTGAAGAAAGTATTACAGAAGAAAATGCATTGTGCTATAAAGCCACCTGTTATGAAACAGCGCGTTTGATTGCAGCAAAACTAGGGCTTAAAAAAGAGTCTTATGGGGTGTGTTTTCAATCGCGTTTATACAAAGGATGGCTTGAGCCGTTTAGCGATAAAGTACTCGAAGAAAGAGCTAAAATGGGCGATAAAAAAATATTGATGTTTTCGCCTTCATTTGTGGCCGATTGCTTAGAAACCACCATAGAAATTGGCGACGAATACCAAGAGCTCTTTGAGTCGTTTGGCGGCGAAAAGGTGCAATTGGTAGAAAGCTTAAATGACCAGGATAACTGGGTGAAGTTTTTACAAAAGCTGACGGCTTAACTTAAGCCTTTAACCCCAAACTCAGGTTTTTAATTTAGCGTTGTGCTTATGTCTTTTGTGGTCTCTAATGGTTTTCTTTTCTAAATTTTTTTTAAATGCTTTTTGAAGATCTACCCCTGTTTGATTTGCCAAACAGATCAGCACAAACAGAATATCTGCCATCTCGTCGCTAAGACTCCCTTTTTGCGCGCCTTTTTTAAAGTTTTGTTCGCCGTAGGTTCTAGAGATAATCCGGGCCAACTCACCTACTTCTTCAGTGAGAAGCGCCATGTTGGTTAGTGCATTGAAATAGCGCACACCATAAGAAGAAATCCAATGGTCTACCTCTTTTTGAGCTTTTTTAATTTTCATATTTTATGTTTTTAAACGTCATTCCAAAAAAAAAGCCCTCCTAAAGGAGGGCTTTTTGTGTGTCGCTTTTTTTTTGAGAATTATTTTTCAAATTTCACATATCCAGCCGGAATTTTAAAGAGACTGTCGTCTACTTTCTCTTCGCTAAGCTCTACCACTTCTAACTTTACTTTTTGCTTGCCGTCTGCATACTTTTCAATGCCCACCATTGTAAATTTATTTTCTATTCCAGGTATTTCTAACCAGTATTTTGAGAGTTTATCTTTTCTATTTAACGTTCTAAGCATGGGCTCAAAGAATGAAAATTTAGCATCGTCAATTACTTTGTAGGTAATTAACACCCCTTCTTTATCTGACACAACCATCCACTCTGTGCAAGAATACCCATTAATGGTCTCTTTTTTACTGGTTTTAGTTACCAGTGGATTTACTTTTGCAGGCTCTCTTGAATTGGTGGCATCCATGTAAAGCTTTCTTTCTGGACTTAACGCCACCACATCATCTTTGGCTGAATTGATCAGCATAATGCCTTTTAATTTGCCCTCTCGGCCAAACTCATCAATCCGCACCATATCCCCCTTCACATAATAGGTATAATCAATGGTTTGCGTGGTTTTGTGTTTCTTAAACTTTATTTTTCCTTCAAATTGTGCCTGCACTATGCCTACAGTAAGTGCTAAAAATGAGG
This sequence comes from Flavobacteriales bacterium, assembly GCA_020629755.1. Lineage (GTDB taxonomy): Bacteria > Bacteroidota > Bacteroidia > Flavobacteriales_G > JALEGO01 > JAHDHZ01. The sequence goes on from JAHDCS010000010.1 coordinate 33,634, forward strand.
CTAAAACGTACTTCTTCATCTCTGTGTTGTTATAGGTTTAAAAATAGTTATTTTCAATGTAATACCACCTTTTTTTTTCTTAAAAGATGATTTTCTACTTTAAATAAGATACAACAAGAGTCATGCCAAAATTGATTATATTTGCGTGGATTTAGTTTTTTAATGCCTAACGAAATCCAACTTCACGATAAAACATTTGTTCCATACATTGGTGCTGATCAGTTAGAGTCGGCCATTGAAAAAACAGCTGCGCAACTCTCTGAGCATTACAAAGACAAACAACCTCTCTTTGTGGTTGTTTTAAACGGCGCCTTTATGTTTGCCGCTGAATTATTGAAAAGATGTAATATAAAAGCCGAAGTCGTGTTTGTGCGGGTGGCCTCCTATTCTGGAACGCAAAGCAGTGGCGATGTTCGCGAAATATTAGGGCTTACCTCTCCTATAGAACACAGAGATGTGATTTTAATCGAAGACATTATTGACACGGGGCATACCATTGCCAAATTATTTGAGACTTTATTGCCTAAAAATCCAAAATCTATTAAAGTCGCTAGTCTGCTTTTTAAAAAATTGGCCTATGAAAAAGCGTACCCGATCGATTATTACGCGCTTGAAATTGAAAATAAATTTGTGGTTGGCTATGGCTTAGATTATAACGAACTTGGGCGAAACATCCCCAGTATTTATGTGTTAAAATCATAATATGCGGTGGTTAGTTGCAATTGTTTTTCTTTTTTGGGGGGATGTCAATACACGTGCTCAAGGACAATTTGAGCAACTTCTTGGCCCACAAACTGAAGCTATCGGTCAAATCTCAACTACACAATTTTCTTCTTATTCAAGTCTAAACAACCCGTCTTTGTTATCTAAAAACAAAAAATTTTCTATCGGGGTAGCATTGAAAAATTTATTCTTGATTCAGGCTTTAAACTCTGGCGCATTATCTCTACAAATGCCCTCTAAAATAGGAACATTTGGCTTATTTGTATCGGGTATTTCTTGGGAGGATTATACCCAGTACTTTTCTGGATTTGCTTTCGGCAAGGAGTTGGGCGGAGGTTTTTCTATCGGAGCCAGACTAAAAAACAGCACCACTACATTTGGCAGCCAATACAATTCTACTAATCTATTGTCTAGTGACCTTGGCATGAATATAGAATTAAATGAACACCTAGTTTTAGGCGTCTTTTTTTTAAACATCGCTTCACATAACTTTAAAAACAAACTCTTAAGCAATGATTTTCCGTTTACTTCACGGCTTGGTTGTGCTTATTATTTTTCTGAAAAAGTCGCTCTTTTTACTGAGATAGATAAAAGTGTTCGACATCCTGTAAGCGGAAAACTAGGCGTAACCTACCGCTTAAAAGAACGTTTCACGCTAAGTGGCGGATATAATTCTTCGCCTAACAGTTTTAGTTTTGGCATTTCTTTTTCGCCTTCTGAAACCCTGGGCATTCATTTTGCAAATACACTACATTCTATCTTAGGCCATAGCCCCTCTTTAGGTTTTGAATATGAAAAGCAATAGCCTTTTTTTATGCTTTATTTGCCTTTATTATGCTTGTACAAATAGTACATGGGCTCAAACACAAGACCTTGATGTAGAGGGTTTGCTTCAACAACAAATCGAATTTATTTTAGAAAACTCTGATCAGACCCAGGTTGATGTTGCCTCCATACAATCGACCTTGCTTTGGCATCTTGAAAATCCATTAGACGTTAATCAGGCTTCTTTTTCAGAATGGCAAGCCTTAGGTATTTTATCGGATCTAGAAATCCTTTCATTGCTCAGGCACAAAGAAAAACATGGCGCATTTATGTCGTATTATGAACTGCAATCTATTGATGGATTTAATACGTCTTTAATCGATGGACTTTTGCCTTTTATAACACTTAAAGAAAATGAAACCTCTCGCTTTTCTTTTAACGATATTAAGCACGAAATAGCAATCGGATACAATCAAACCTTGCAGCAAAAACAAGGATACATCAAGAATGATTCTAATGTGTCAAATTACCTGGGTTCTCCTTTGGGGTTAAACTTGCGGTATTTTGCGAAAAACAAACACATTCAATTTGGCTGTATCGCTGAAAAAGACCCAGGTGAAGAATTTTTTACAGGGTCTCAAAAACAGGGTTTCGATTTTTATTCTGCGCATCTTTTTATCAAAAATGTTGGCATCATTAAACAATTGGCTATTGGTGATTTTAATCTTGAGTTTGGCCAAGGACTATCGTTATGGACCACCCGAGGACTCAACAAAGGATCAGACATTTATAATGTAAAACGAAACGGTCGCGTTTTATCGGCCTCGCGTTCTATTGATGGTAATTTTTTTCTGCGCGGAATAGCTGCTACCCTTCAAACAAAAAAGCTACAAACAACGCTTTTTGCCTCTAAAAATGCTTATGATGCAAGCATTGAAAATACAGATGAACTCAGCCAGTCTTTAGGCGAAGGGCTTTTGGTGTCTTCATTCAGAACCAATGGGTATCACCGAACGCTCTCAGAGGTGTCTAAAAAGAATACATTTAACGACTATATGTTTGGCATTAGCCCATCCCTCCAACATAAAAAAGGCGAAATCCGTTTACTGGTCTCTCATCAAATTCTAGAAGATTCTGTTGTGCCTAGTCCAGAAATCCACAACCTGTTTGTAGAACCCACTTACAGGCAATCTACTCAACTTAGCTTAAGTTACGAGCACCGATTAAACAATGCTATATTATATGGCGAAGCCTCAAAAAATATTCTTGGCGGCATTGGATGGGTGCAAGGCATGAGCATTAGTTTAGATCCTAAATTGAGTTTAATTTTACATTATCGTCATTTTCCAAAAAACTTTATCTCTCAAATCCCTCAACCAATACGAGAAAACAGTTTTTACAACGAGAAAGGGTTTTACAGTGGCATCGAGTTTAAACTAAACAACAAATGGTGGATCACAGCTTATGTCGATTGGTTTAAAAATATTTGGGTGAGCCGTACGGTTACAAAACCTTCTCAAGGCAATGAGTATTTAGCACAAATTAACTTTAAGCCCAAACGAAAGACCTTACTGTATGTCCGGTATAGAATGCAACAAAAAAACAGAAAAATAAGTGACTTTAGTTTTAGCGAAGAAAATCAAGTGCAAACCTTGCAACATTTTAGAATTAATTTTGATCATCAAATCGAAAAAAAATGGCGCCTTAGTTCACGCCTAGAATTATCAAAAAGCCTACACAACAATGATGCTTTCAATGGATATTTGTTTTATCAAGACCTCAGATACAAACCCATCCAAAAACCATTTTCCTGGGTCTTAAGATTGGCTGTTTTCGATGTGCAAGACTGGGATGCCAGAATTTATGCCTTTGAACATCAAACAAAATATATGTTTAGCATCCCCCCATATTACAGAAAAGGATCACGTGTGTATTTTTTGCCCACATACAAAGCCAACAACAATCTCATTTTACAAGCCAAAATTGGGCATACTCTTTTAGAAAATGAAAATGAAATCGGGTCTGGGAATGAAAAAATAGTAGGCAATAGAAAAACAGACCTTAACATTTTGATGCGTATTCAGTTTTAAATCGTTTTTATCTAAACATGACCATTCAAAATTATATTGGCGGAGTATTTACTGCTCCTAACTCGGGCAAGTATCTAGATAATATTAATCCGGCTACCGGACAGGTGTACAGCCAAATTCCTGATTCAGACCAAACCGATGTAGAACAAGCTGTTTTGGCTGCTAAAAAAGCGTTTAAATCATGGCGTGAAACACCGGTACAAAAGCGCTCTGAGATTCTTTTAAAGATCGCTACACTAATTAAAGAAAATGCAGAAGATTTGGCGCTTTGCGAAACAATAGACAACGGCAAGCCTCTATGGCTGTGTAAATCGGTTGATATTCCTAGAGCAGCTGCCAACTTTGAATTTTATGCCACCGGGATTCGACATTGGGCTTCAAAAGCACATCTTTCAGATGATAAAGCTCTTAATTATACCCTTCACCAACCCATGGGCGTTGCTGCCTGCATCTCGCCCTGGAACTTACCTTTGTATTTATTGACCTGGAAGATCGCCCCTGCTCTTGCGGTCGGCAATACAGTTGTTGCTAAGCCTTCTGAAATTACACCTATGACGGCCTATAAATTATGTGAAATTGCACATAAAGCAGGCTTACCAGATGGAGTACTAAATGTAGTGCACGGTTTAGGGCCTAAAGTAGGAGAGCCTTTAATTACGCACAAAGATGTGCCTATTATATCCTTTACTGGCGGCACTTCAACTGGTTCTCGAATAGCAACTCTAGTGGCCCCAGCATTTAAAAAAGTGTCTCTTGAATTGGGCGGAAAAAACCCCAATATTATTTTTGCGGACGCCGATTTAAAAAGAGCTGTAGACACTGCCGTTAAGGCAAGTTTTTCAAATCAAGGGCAAATTTGTTTATGCGGATCGCGCATCCTTATAGAATCTTCTATATATGAGACATTCAAAACAGCGTTTATCGAAAATTCTAAGGCTTTAAAAGTTGGTGATCCTTTAGATGAAAATTCTAATCTAGGGGCTATGGTGAGTGAAGCACACATGAATAAGGTATTATCCTGTATTGAAACCGCAAAACAAGAAGGCGGAAAAATTCTTTTAGGTGGAGAAAGAGTACATTTAAAAGGCAATAATAAAGACGGTTTTTTTATAGCGCCAACCATTATTGAGGGCTTAAGTAATACGTGTAAGACCAATCAAAATGAAATTTTTGGGCCTGTTGTAACTCTACAGCCTTTTGACACAGAGCAAGAAGCCGTTGAGCTGGCAAACCAAAGTACTTATGGGTTATCGGCAAGTATCTTTACAGAAAATGCCTCACGGGCGCATCGCGTAAGTGCACAAATACATGCAGGTATTGTGTGGGTAAACACTTGGCTGTACCGCGATTTACGCACCCCTTTTGGCGGATACAAGCAATCAGGTTTAGGAAGAGAAGGCGGATTTAAAGCCTTTGCATTTTTTACAGAGACTAAAAATGTATGCATAAAATATTCTTAAGAATCTTTTTCTAGGCAACCTTTTTTAGCCCCTTGCGTTTAGAGAGTAATTTTTATTGTTTTTGAGTATTTGTGTAATACGACTGGCACTCTGCCGTCTATGATTTACAAATAAATGGTAACAAAATTTTAAATTTTATTGTTTAATTCATTAATAAAATTACTTTTGCAAATTAATTAAAAGCTAGAATTATGTACTGGACTCTAGAATTAGCTTCTTATTTAGAAGATGCGCCATGGCCGGCTAGCAAAGAAGATCTTGTTGATTTCAGCATTAGAATCGGTGCGCCCCGAGAGGTTCTTGAAAACCTTCAAGAGCTTGAAGACGATGATGAAATTTATGAAACCATCGAAGATATTTGGCCCGATTACCCTACCAAAGAAGATTTCTTTTTTAACGAAGACGAATATTAAATTTGCTCTTTGAGCCTTAAAAATTCTGAAAAATGGCTACACAAGCTTCAAAAAATGTGTGCCAAAAAAGAGTATTGCGCCACAGACATGCTCATAAAACTCTCGAATGCTTTACTCTCAGAGGCGCAAAAACACTCAATTATTGAACAACTAAAGGCGCAAAAATTTATTGACCATCAACGTTACGCCAATGCCTTTTGCAATGATGCTGTTAATTTAAAACGCTGGGGAAAGCTTAAAATAAGAGCTAAATTAACGGCAAAAAAAATTGAGCCTCACTGCATTCAAAATGCACTAGATCAAATTAATCGTGCCATTTATTCTGAACGTTTACAGGCGCTAAGCCAAGAGAAAAAAAAACACTTAACCCCTTACACCCAAAAAAACAAAGCTAAACTGATGCGTTTTTTAAGCCAGCGCGGCTTTTTATATGATGAATTTAAAGACCTTATCTAGGTCTTTTTTTGTATCTTTTTTTAGAAACTTAGAAACTGTTACTCTTATGCACAACGCTCTAGTGTCATGTATTATAGCCCTCTTATGTGTTGGGGGGATAAACGCTCAAACCACCATACTCACCACAGATTCATTTCCGTGTTTAAACCAATCTGTTGTTTTCAGTTTAAGCACAAATGAGCAGGCAGAATGGCTGGTATTCAAAAAAAAGAATATGCCTGGCCATACCGGACCCTTGATTGCCTCTAGCAGCAATTCAACCAATCTATTTTCTACCAGTTTTTCTGAGTTTGGCGCTTTTACCGTTAGTGCTATACCCGTTAGTAATCCAGCAGAAACCTTAAGTGTAGAAATCGCTACAGGCCCTTCTTTTACAAATACTTCACTGACCATTGAATCGAGTATTCAAGAAATATGCAATGAAACCCAAATGACACTTTCTACACAATCTTTACCTGAAGTCACTGTAGGCACATCCTATATCTGGTCTGTGAACGATTCTGTACTGCCCACACTTGGTGGGGAAGCCGCAACAGACACCTTGGTGACCTATCAGATTAAAGACCCTAATAAAGATTTACATATTACCTTACGCGTGTATGAAGACACCTACTGCAACCCAGCCCAGGCTACAAATGTGATTGTCAGTGCTCAAAAAACTATTTTATCAAATACCTTAAACTTAAATGCTAGCTCTACCGCAGCCACCTGTGGATTAACAGACGGATCTGCCAGTGTTGTAGCCAATGGCGGAGTACCGCCTTATACCTATTTATGGAGCAATGGAGCACAAAGCGCCTCTGTAAATGATGTAAAGTCTGGTCTATATACCGTGAGTGTATCTGATGCCAACGGATGCGAGCGCTTTGCCACCGTGGGGCTAAAAGACCAGATCGGCGGGCCCGAAATTACCGCGATAACGCCTGTAAATCCTACTTGCCATGGCCTTTCTAACGGCAGCATTTCTATAGATATTTTACCCAATGGCACCAGCCCTCTTTCTATTTTTTGGAGCAACGGAGAGAGAGACATCAACAGTATAAATAACCTAAAAGCAGGCGATTATTACGTGCGTGTAATAAATCAAAACGGCTGTGGAGACTACAGAAAAATTACGCTCTCAGCACCTGCGCCAATTGCACTAAATAATGCGCTTAGCGTAGAGCCAACTGCCTGTGGACAAAACACCGGAAGTATAACCATTGAACCCAGTCAAATTACGGGGGGCACTCCTTCATACAGTTTTACATACGGCAACTTTTCTGGCCCTTCTACCTCTAATTTACCTGCCGGAGCATACACTCTACTCACTACAGACAACAATGGCTGCACACATGAAAGCTATTTTTCTATCAATGAAACCACTCCTGAAGACGTCTTAAGCCATTCTGTGGGATATGGCAGCGCAGATTGCAACTTTGCTCAAAGCCCCGTCTGGGGATCTATCTACAGCTATGCCCTGCACGCCAATGGCGCAACACTAGACTCCGTCTATTTCAACAACACCAAAATAAGTGATGGAGCCTTTTACGGCCGACGATATATCAAACGCCCTGCCAGCAATCAGCTGACAACCATTACTTACTATTCGCGCCTTGCAAATGGGCAAAGCTGCAGAACCTTTGAGCGGGTCAAGGTAAAAAAAGGCAAAAACAGTTCTATGCTAGAAGAATTGTCTGAGATAGACTTATGCGTAGCCAGTGTATACCAAGACAATATTCATGAACTGCAATTTACCACTGACCCTTCTGCTGATGCCGAGGTAACAAGCTATAATATTTACAGAGAAGACTACAATGCTGGGCAATTTACTCTTATTGACAATATTGCCACCAGCGAAGGCCAAAGCGTAAACCATAAAGAAGACTTCTCTGACGCCGCCAATAAATCGCATAAATACCTCATTAGCGCTGTGAATGCCTGTGGGCAAGAAAGCTTCTGGAGCAAGGTGCATAAAACCGTACACCTCAGCCATGTATTAGAAAGCAATGGCGACATTACCCTGAGCTGGACGCCTTATAAAGGGTATATTTTAGACTCGGCCCGCTTAATGTTAGACACCACCGGCACTGGCAGTGACTCTTTATTTTTTCTTCACCAAACATTTGCTCCTAGCCAAACCAGTTATACTATTTCTCAGCTAGAGATTTCGAGCACCCCTTGGCTGCAAACAGCGGTTACTAGCCAAAGCCTCGATTTTTTAATTGAATACTCGCGCCAAGATTCTTGCACTACCTTTTTAAAATCTAACAGCAACAACAACAACGGACGTTCTAATAAAGATATGTGTTGTGAAGATGAGAGTATACCGTGGGCGGGCTTTGTGAATACAAGCCCCTCTACCCAAGTGAATTGCAATGGCAGTATAGCGCTTGAAGTATACGGAGGCAACGCGCCTTATACCTACCAGTGGTCAAATGGCTCTAATGGCAGCGGCGATTCTAATTTATGCCCAGGCGATTATTTTATTACCATTACCGATGCTACCGGTGATTTTATCATTGCCTATGGGTATATTGATAATTTAGTGTCGGGCTTTGTGCCTGTGACAAATACTCCTTTACAGGCCTACCCTAACCCCACTACTGGGCCTTTGTTGTTTTGGGGGGATGAAAAGCCAGAGCATATACGTCTTTTTACTTTGCAAGGCCAAATGGTGTTTAACACCAGCTATAAGGGCCCAATCTATTTACCCAATAGCCTCGCTAGGTCAGTGTATGTACTAAAGGCACATTTTAAAGAAGGCAAAGAGAAAGTGATGCGCCTTATACTAAACGAGTAGCCACAAAAGATTCAAAAGATTGAAGCGTACACACTATACCGCGTTTTTTGTGTTCTGGCTCTTTGGGTGTATCTGTTTAGCCCAAGAAAATGGCATTGTCAATTATGCCCCTAAAACCTTAAAAAAATTATCGCCACAAAACTGGTGTGTTGCCACCGACTCTATAGGGGAAGTCTTTATTGGCAACAATAAAAACTTGATTCATTTTGATGGAGAACATTTTAATGAAATCAAAATCAAAGACACACGAATTGAAGCACTTTTAAACCATAAAGGAACAATTTATATTGGGGGCGACAACTCTTTTGGCTATTTACAAAAACAAAACAATGGCCGTTTTATGTTTTTTAGCCTTTCTGACTCGCTTAAAGATCTTAAAGCCATCAGTAGTATTGTAGCCTTTAACAATACAATTGTATTTAAACACTATAAGCATTTATACCTTTATAGTCTTAACACACAAACACTTGTAGATCACAATACTAAGCATTGGGTAAAACACTTATTTAACGGCCCTAAACAGCCTATTGCTTATTTGCAAGACATTCATACACTTTCGTTTTTAAATGCTGACCACTCTTTTACACATTTTTATGATGTACCCCAAGATTATTTTGTAAGTGATGTGATATATGACAAGGCCTTTATCTATGTATTGCTTGACCATCATTTTATTTTACAATTTTCACACAAGGGCAAACTAATCAAAAAAATTAGGTGCGGTGCTAAACTTGAAAATGCCATTTTTAGAGATTTTCTTCTTTTTAATAAACGCTTTTACATCAGCTCTTCAAGTGGTTTGTACATAACTGATTTAGACTTTAACCTTCTTAAGCATATTTCTGAAGACGATGGGCTTAGAGATAACAACATCTCGTCTTTACATATCGATAGTAAGCAAATACTTTGGCTTACGCTAAGCAATGGCCTTAGTAAACTAAATTTAAACCAAGGCCTAAGCCCACTGCCCACCAAAGGCTTATCAGGGCTTATTGAAGATGTGTCTGGCAGCACTAAAAACCCCATAGTAGCCACCCACGCCGGCTGCTACACAAAACAACACAAACGGTTTACCTCTGTAAAAGGCGAAGGTATTCGCAATCAAAACTGGGATGTGTTGTCTTTTAGCTATCAAAACCAAAGTTTTTTATTTACAGTATCAAATAGCGGTGTGCATCAAATCTTACCAAATGGTGAAGGTAAAAGGATTTTAAAACACCCTGGGGTATACCGACTATTTCAGAGCCCCTTGCACCCTAACTGCTTGTATGTAGGCTTAGATACGGGGCTTATAGCGCTTCGTTTTCAAAACGGCCATTGGCAAAACCAGGGCCTTATCGTGAAAACAGACTTTACTGTCTATACCATTGATTATTACGATGGCTTTCTATGGCTGGGCGCCGATTTAAACGGGCAACTGATGCGTTTACACCTAAAAGAAACCCCCACTTCTACTCAGGTAATTAGCCAAACCCTCTATGGCCCTAAAGAGGGCTTACCAGAAGGCATGGTCTTGCCTATGCAGGGCTACTTTGGCACCGATAAAGGCATTTATTTGCAAGAGCCCTCAGGTAAGTTTAGCCCGCATGTAGAATACAATGCGCTCTTGCCCAGTAAAAGCCCTTATGTGCACCGCCTTAGCCAAGACCCTATGGGTAATTTGTGGGCGGTAGTACAATGGATAGATTCTCTAGAAGAAACCCCCACTGAAAAACAGCAGGTCGGCTATTTTCACAAAGGTCCGTCGGGCTGGTCATGGGTAAGTGGGCCTTTTGCTGGGCTTTCGCAAAGTAAAATAGATGCCATCCACCATCCTGATTCATTCACAACCTATCTGGGAGGCACCGATGGGCTGTATAGCTATAACATAAAAGAGCGTGCAAAAATCACCACCTCGTTTCATACCTCTTTAACGACGATTGAATCTATCGCCACAGGCAAAAAAATAGACTACCTTACTAAAGACAACACCCTTTTAAGCCCTACATTAGACTATGAACACAACGGCTTGCGGCTTCATTTTTCAGGGCGCGACCACTCTGCCAATGATATTTTATACCGTTATTATTTAGAAGGCTTTGAACACACATTCTCGGCTTTTGCACCTCAAAATTTCGCGACCTATAAAAACTTAACGGAGGGCACATATACCTTTCACTTAGAGGCGCAAAATGCCTATGGCATTATCTCTAAGGCCGAAAGCTTTTCTTTTACTTTAAATCCGCCATGGTACCGCACATGGTGGGCCTACCTTTTATATGTGGCGCTAATAGCCATTATTGCGTTTAGCATTTTCTGGATCTGGACCAGTAACCTACGCCATCAAGTCAAAGCTAAAACCAAAGAAGTTGTGGCGCAAAAAGACATCATCCAACTTAAAAACAAAGAAATGCTTGAATCTATTGAATACGCTGAGCGCATTCAAAAATCGATCTTGCCTTCACGCGCATTTTTAAAACAGCACTTTAAGGATGGCTTTGTAATTTTTAAACCACGTGATATTGTGAGTGGCGATTTTTATTGGGTCCAAAAAAAAGGCCACCTCTTATTTTTTTCAGTGATGGATTGTACGGGCCATGGTGTGCCCGGCGCCTTTATGTCTATGATTGGCAATAGAGGCTTAAATGAAATTGTGCTCGATAAAAACTTTAATGACCCAGGGCTCATCCTTACCGCACTAAGAGAATACATCGTGGGCGCGCTTTCTCAAGACGGCACCTCACCTAACCGCGATGGCATGGATGGGTCATTGTGTGTGTTAAACACCAACACTAATCTACTCTCATATGCCTCGGCTTATAACGATATGTATTTAATCCGTGCAAACACCTCTAGTGTTGTGATAGAAAAAACACCCATCCCCCCGCATAAAACATCCACCCAAAACATAAACATTTATCCGCTTAAAGCGCAAAAAATGCCCATTGGCTACTATCCAGAGAAAGACGAGCCCTTTGTCACACAAACTCTAGAATTACTGAAGGGCGATCGCGTATATCTGAGTACCGATGGCTACCCCGATCAGTTTGGCGGAGAAAAAGGTAAAAAATATAAACGGGTGCGTTTTTTAAAGCTACTGGCCCTTCATCAAACTAAACACATGAACGAGCAACGTGCGCTTATTTGGCAAGAAATGCTTGGCCATATGGGTACAGCCTACGAACAAACCGACGATATCTGTGTGCTAGGGATTGAGATGTAAACTAAGTAAAAATTACAAGGCTGTAGTACTCAATGTATTTATGTCGCAACGAATTAAAGAAACATTGCCAGACTCAATCACATTACTTGTATCATTATTGGCATACACTTTATAAGAAAATGTGCCGCTTTTCTGAATTTTTAAATTTCTTCTAGACCCATATGTTTGATTTTTTAAGGTAATACTGGCAATCTTAACCCCATCAATATCTAAACTAAAAACAGTAGTTGAAATATTCTGACAGGCCGCACAATTTAAAAACCAGTCTAAATACGCATAATTTTCTATTTCACAATCACACACGCCATCTTCACATGACTCACCAAACGAACAGCTGACCTCTTTACACGCATCTTTGCACGATACAAATAATAAACTAGCCACTAGAGAAAAATATAAACCTATTTTCATTTTTAATTTTTTTGCAAATGTCTTATTTTGTAAGCTAATTTACAAACACATGCCCGCTATTTTAGAAGGAGAAGTTAAAGTTCAGGTCAGAAATAACATTTCAACCATAGAGTTTTCACACCCTATGAGTAATGCCCTGCCCTCAGAAGTATTAGAAAAATTAGCTCAAAAAATCAATCAAGAATCTGCCAATGAAAAAAGCAGGGTTATTGTGTTAAAAAGCAGTGGCGAAAGAGCTTTTTGTGCGGGGGCGTCTTTTGATGAATTAATTTCGATCAAGTCGGCCGAACAAGGCGCCGCCTTTTTTAGCGGTTTTGCAGGTGTGATTAACGCCATTAGAAAAGCCAATAAGTTTGTGATTGGCCGCGTACAAGGCAAGGCTGTTGGGGGCGGGGTTGGCATTGCCTCAGCTGTTGATTATTGCTTGGCCACCAAATATGCGGCCGTTAAACTCTCAGAATTGGCCATTGGCATTGGCCCCTTTGTGGTAGGCCCTGCGGTTGAACGTAAAATAGGCTTATCTGCCTTTTCTTCATTGAGTATAAATGCCACAGAGTTTAAGTCGGCGCAATGGGCCAAGGACAAGGGCTTGTATGTTGATCTTTTTGAGGATGCCGTTCAATTAGATCATGCGGTAGACGAACTCGCTGAAAAGCTTGCCCAGTTTAATCCGGAAGCCATGAAGCGCTTAAAGCGTGTGTACTGGAAGGGCACTCAAGATTGGGACGAGCTACTGATGCAAAGAGCTAAAGATAGCGGAGAATTAGTCTTGTCTAAATTTACCAAAGAAGCCATCTCTGCTTTTAAAGCGAAATTAAACAAAGGCTAACATGTCGCCTACTTGCCGCGGCTTTGTAATACAATAAGCACCGTGTAGATTAAAATTTTAAGATCTACCATCAAAGACATGTTTTCAATGTAAAGCACATCGTATTTAAGGCGCTCAATCATTTGATCTACATCCGACGCATAACCATATTTCACTTGCCCCCAAGAGGTTATACCTGGCCTTACTCTATGTAAAAAAGTATAGTGGGGCGCTTTTTTAACAATTTGATCAATAAAAAACTGACGCTCAGGCCTTGGGCCCACCAGAGCCATATCTCCTTTTAACACATTATAAAATTGTGGCATTTCATCTATGCGAGTTTTACGCAAAAAACGCCCTAGTTGAGTAGCTCGCGCATCGTGTTCCTTCGCTAAGACAGGCCCAGAATCTTCAGCGTCGGTGCGCATAGATCTAAATTTGTAAATCTGAAAAGACTTGCCTTTTCGACCAATCCGCTCCTGAGAATAAAAAACCGGCCCTTTACTATCGAGCTTAATAAGCAGGGCAATAATCAGATAAAATGGCCAACACAAAAACAGAACCAATAAGGAGAGTACTACGTCCATCATCCGCTTTACAATCCATTGCCAGCGCGGAATAATCTCTTGATTAATTTCAATAAGCGGCACCCCTAAAATAGAGTTCATTTTCACTTGCCCTGCAACCAATTGATACATAGCAGGCATAATTTTAATATACACATCTGTAGCTTTCAATGTGTTTAAAATGGTTTTCATAGAACTATGATCTGAAGGTTCTAAGGCAATAATCACATCGGTGATATGGTGTCTTTGAATAAGTGTTTGTATCTGCTCTACGCTGCCTAAACAATCTAGGTTTTTTATTTTCTGGGGGGATGTGGCACTCACAAAGCCAACCAAATCAAAGCCTATTCCTACTTTATTATGCAAAATCTCATCTGTGATTTCTCTGGCTTTTTCGGCCGTGCCAATCACAAGAGAAGGGTAGCCAAATTGCTTTCTTAGAATACGCCGAACCGTAATCGAACTTAAGATAAAACGAGGCAGCATGGTAAAGCAAAAATGCAATCCAAAATAAACCAACAAAATCAAGTAATAACTCTTATATGAGCCAACTGCATCATCAATGAAGATGAAAAAGAAGATCACAATCCCCCCGAAAAGACTTTGAAAAAAAGTTTGAAAAAATTCGCGAAGACGCGATTTTCTATAGGGCTCTGCATAAAAACCCAGCAGAAAATAAAACATCCCCCAAAATAAAGGAATAATGATAAGTCCAAGAATAAAGTTTTTGTCTTGCAATAAGTTGCTCAATGCAAATACCTCTTTCTCAATACAGAGGTCTCTAAAAATAAATACGCCTATCCAGGCGAGTGCGGCCGCAAGTAAATCAAATAAAACATAGGTGAGCTGTTGACGCCTTTTGTGCATGCACTTTGATTAGTTGGGATAAATAATTTTTAGGTTATCTAAAAATACTTTAGAATTTGTTTGATTGCTCCCATTATAGGCTAAAATGGCAATCTGATGTTTGGTCGCATTAGGGTATTTACTAATGGCCAAACCAAGATCTATATAGACTTTGTTCCAATCTTGTTTCGGAAATAAAATAATCTGCGCATCTTCATAAAAATTTCCAGGCAAATAGCTCAGCACACGCACTTCAATAAAGGCATCGCCTTTGTAATCAAGTTCAAAATACACATTTTCGCCCAACATCGGAAAGGTCATTTCAGGACTTAATCCATAAAAGGCATCCTGATTTTCTGTGAGCTCAATTTTTAAAGACCCGCTCCCCTCTTTGGTTTCTAAAGAGTCATTGGTAATAGTAAAGGGTACGCTTTGATCTGTTAGACTTAATGTAGTGGTGGGCGCATCAAAATTTTCTAGCCAAATAAAATTTAAATCTGTTTGGTATGAGACCACTGGTTCTAACTCTATCACACTATCTCTGTATAAGCGTATGTTTTGCTCAAACTCTTTATAAAATGAATAATCTACCCGCAAAGCGGTAGCGCCATTGTTTTTAATGCCCGCACGAACTTTAAGGTTTACATCGCCAGAAAATAAAACCGGAAAAGTTGTAGGCAATTCATATCCCCCCACAAACTGATCGTTTATAAATACCCACGCATCTGTGATATTTTCAGAGGCAGAACCCTCTTGTGCTGTATTCGTTGTAAGACTTATCTTATCAATATGAATATACGAGGGTATCTCTTCGTCTGGATTAATGATTTCACAACTATAAAAACTAAAAATTAGAAATAGTCCGTAAGGTATTTTATATATGGCTCGGCGCATCAGAAGTTGCAAAATTACATAGAAACAATTGAAGGGTATTTTCTCAAAGAAAGTTTTTTATGTAAATTAGCCACATAATGGTCACGTGGCCGAGTGGTTAGGCAGTGGTCTGCAACACCATCTACGGCGGTTCGAATCCGTCCGTGACCTCGAAGTAATTTCATTAACCCGTTGAAAACCAGTTTTTTGACGGGTTTTTTGTTTTTGGGTGTGGCAATGCGTTGTGTCTGTTATGGTTGGGGTAAAGTTATACACGGAAACAAAATTAGTAATGCACCTTGCCCTCAAGATCAAAATCAATTTTGGGAACTTGTGAAGCATGGCTCAGAAATTCGTCAAATCCACTTGTTAGCATCTCCCGTAGTAGAAGATTTTATCACTAGCTACCCTAAAGACGGTGATAACATCATCACACGAAAACTTGCCAAAACCAGTTTGGGTTATGAAGCAACAAGTAGTACCCATGGCAAAGTATGGATAAATGATGAGCAGTATTTTGATAACGTGCCACTCATTGCTTGGGAGTTTTACATAGGAGGCTATCAACCTGCTCAAAAGTGGTTAAAAGATCGCAGGGGTAGATTACTTAGCTTTGAAGATATTTTACATTATCAGAAGATTATCAAAGCCCTGTCGGAAACAGATAGGATTATGAAGTTAATTGATGAGGTTATTACTTTTTAACTGTATCAAAAATTACTTTTAAATCATTTTCTATTACCATAGGTTTTAAAGGTGGAACATTTGCTCCACCAGTATTTCCAACAGGTATTTTACCCACAAATGACTTTATTCCACCGACAAGCAATCTTGGAATTTGACCAATAATCTCTCTAATGTTTTTAGTTTTAAAACCAAAGATTAGCATTTCCCAATGCACCAAGGAGTGATGGTATGGATAGGCTTGACCAATAATGTGCGCTCTTTCTAAATGCTGAAAAGCTCTTTGATAGTCTTTTTCCTCAAATGCTTTATCATAAGCAATTAACTCCTTTTTAAAATAGGGCTTGAGAGGACTAGGCATTAATGTGTTGAATTTCATATTCTATGTTTAGTGATGATGTTCTTCTGAGCCAAATGGTCTCCAAATAATACCAAAAGAAAATATAAACCCATCAGTTGGGGCATAAAGTTCGGTAAATGTAGGGTTGTTATGCGGGGGTAAAACAACGCTGGTAAACCTGCTTTGTCTTACATCAGTAAAATTCTCAAAGTTTACATACAAACTACCAAAACCAGTCATCTTTTGCACCAATAAGCCCATTGTGGTATAATCACTAGTTTGTGTTCTGTTACTTAAAAACTGCTTCCCTGTATAGTAAAGCTCATAACCCACTCGCCAATCTTCTGTTTCATACATCAAAATCATCCCTGCATTATGCATTGGTGTGAGAGGCTTTTGAGGAGATCCAGCTAAATAAGTTAACTCCGTTTGAATAAAGGCATAGTTCAAAAAATACTTAAAGTCCTTATAAGCTAATTTTATATTGGTTTCTGCTCCTATACTCTGAATGGGCTGTAGAGCATTTTCAAAAGCATATGCATTACTGTCACCCACTAACAATAAGCTATTTTGCAAAGATGTTAGATAAAACAATTGGTTAACACTTAAACTCACTTTATCCCAAAGCGCTGTCTGATAATTAAAATCAATATTTCCTCCTAATGATCGTTCTGCATTCAATATATTTTTATCAATAGGGAGTACATTGTAGAAATTAAGGGTGGTAGTTTCATCTGTAAATAGGTCTGGTGTTTTATACCCAAGCCCTCCTCCAATTCTACTTGAAAACTTCTGGCTAGGTGCATACAACAATGAAACTCTAGGCAAGAAAAAAGCCCCCCAGTCTCTTGTCTGATCTACCCTAAAGCCACTTTCTAACACAAATTTTTCACCTAAATCAAAGGTGTTGTTTACAAAAGCACCAGCAGTTAAATTCTGTTGATCTCTATTCAGGCTTGTATTGTCTTCCTTAAAATCATCCGTATAGAGATTAAGTCCAAAGATCCAATCTGATTTTTTATTTAAAAGCCTGTAATTTAATTCTGTAAAAGAGTTTAATTGCTGCCCTGTGAAAAGTAAATTTGGGGTAAGTATTTCACGATTAAAATACCCAATGCTATTCTTAAACTGAAAACTAGAAGAATCATTTATTTGATGATCTGCTACCGCTGTGTAACTTAGTCTTTGAGAAGTATTCGTTTCAAAGAATTGATGTACTCCATTCGCATCATCATTGATTTTACTCATGTCTCCACCTTCCCTCTCATCAAAACTTGACTGAATGCCCAATTGAAGGGTGGTTCGCTCATTTGGATAATAAAACAGCTTTGGGTTTATAGCTAAAGAACGGGTTTTAGGAATATTGCTAAAGTCATCTCCATCTGGGTCATAGGCTTGTTGGTTATTTGCTGAACCATACAACGTGTAACCTATTTTACCTTTACGGTTAGATGTAAATGCATTTACTGTTTGTCCTCCTGCTTGTGTTCCTGTAAGCATAAGCTCTAGTTCTCTTTCTTCTGTAGGTGTTTTGGAAACCATATTCACAAGCCCAGCAATAGC